>PWKZ01000110.1 GCA_003559575.1 Bradymonadales bacterium
CGCGCACATCTGCGGCGTCACCTGCACCGAATTAGTGCTCGACGTAGCGCTGCTACGCCTCCGCCTAATTCGGCTTGTTTCCTTGCACATGCACGCGCCTCCACACGCTCGATCCTCAGAACGAACTGACGATTATGGTCAAGGTCCCGTCACTTTGCGTTTGATAACCGTCACCACAGCCGGCGGAGCGGCCTCGGTCTTGGCGATCCGCCGCATCTCATGGGGACTCATTTTGTCGACCAGGCGGAGAGCCACCGGCGACGGAGTCTTGGGGTTGCACACGATGGCGGAGACGATTCGTGGGTTTTGAATCCACTCGCGATTTTCGGCGATCTTTTTCAAGACATCCGGATGAGTCTGACGATAACCGGCGATATAGCGTATCTCATCGAGGGTGATCTTCGGGTTTTGGATGACGAAGGTGTGGAGGTTCTTGTCGCTATCCTTCATCAGCAACATGCGCGCCGAGCGATCACCTTTGAGCGCCAGGTTACGCCGCTCGGCGGTGCTCATGGCGCGGATCCGCATGTGCAGGGTACCGGGGCCGTCGTCTTCGCGCTCAGGGGCCGGCTCTGGGCCGTCGCTCGAGCCGTCGCGCGCGCCCCGCGAGGCAAACTCGACCAGCCGCGCGAGATCCTCCGATGGGTCCAGTGCCAACGCCATCCCGGCGCCGGGGGTCACTTGCACCACGCGCCCTGTCAACACCACCGCGCGGCCCCCCGGAAGCAAGACACGGATGGCGAGCACCGTGAGCGGCTGCGGCGGTGATTTCGGCGCCGGCACGAACAACCCCCCATGCTCGAGATGACTCACCTGCGCGGCAAAGGCGTCCGGTTCAGCGAGATCGACTGTGATGTCCGGCGATTCCTTTACAGCAACCATTCTTCCTCAATCTCGTTCTCACTGGCCTGATCGCGCACGTCGTTGGCCGAAGCGCTGAATAACTCCTCGGCCTCGGTCATGAAACGAGGATCGGGGCGCCCTCGCACGAGCGCCTCCTCGAAACGTTCACGCGCTTCGTCCAATGCACCGAGCCGCGCCAGCGCCAGGGCGAGGATAACGCCGTCGGTGGCGCGCGCGTCGGCTTCGGTGTGCCGCGCCAGTGCGCTCTCCAGCAGCTCGCGCGCCGCGTGCGCGTCGCCGATTAACAGGTTGATCGTGCCCAGCGTACCTTGGCAGTAGGGGTTGTCGGGCGCGAGTTCGACCGCGCTCTCGGCGAGCCGCTTCGCCGCCCGAAGGTCGCCTTCACTCGGGTCGGGCGCGACTATCATGAACCACGCCAGGTTGTTCTTGGCCAGCGCCACCTCGGACGAGCTCTCACCGTGGATCTTGCGGGCGCGCTCGAGCACCCTCTGCGCGAGCGCCAGCCCTTCGTTTGAAGCTCCGGCGCGAACCATCGAGTCGGCCAACGCCGTCAGCAGCGCATGGTCGGGCTCAACCACCTCCGCCGCCAACCTTCGCCGCCCGGCCGCAGCTGCCCTCTCGTAGTCGTGGGCCAGATAGGCCGCCACGAACTCCCCCTCGGCCTCGCGCGACTCGACCAGCGCGTCAAGGGAGAGTCCGCCGAGGCGCCAGACAAGCAGAAGCGTGACCAGCAACGCGAAGAGCAACCTCGGGCTCGGAATCAGCAGCCAGGAGATGAGCCTCGAGACCATCAGTTGCCCCCGAGCGTGAGCGGCGCGGCCAGGCGCGGCGAGAAGAGGGCGACGGCCAGGAGCCCGCCGTAGACGGACATAAGGGCAAGATAGATGGCGAGAAAGAGCGCTACCCGCCTCGGGGGAAGTCTTCCGGCACTCACCAGGCGTCGATACGCCTCCTCGGGGTCTTTCGCGGGTGAGAGGGCACCGGGGGCGCGCTCGTCTTCAGCCCGTGGGCGAAGAACGGGGTCGGGAGCGTCCTCCCGCCGACCCTCGCTCGGCGCACCCTTGAGCCGATCATATAGACGGTATTCGTTGATGAACTCGAGCCCCCCGATAATCCCGACGATGAAGATCACGGGGTGGCCCGTCGCAAGCGCCAGCGCGGCCAGCGCCGCGACTCCGAACCCCGACACGGTGAGGCCCGCGAAGGGGCTGATGGTGTGCGCCAAGCCGTGGACCACGCGGCCACCGTCCAGCGGATGGACCGGCAAGAGGTTGAGTAGATTGAGACCTGCCCACATCACGAGCGCCATGCGCAGCGACGCCCCGACCACGCCTTCGAGCACGAACGCGGCCAGAAGCGCCGGGAGACAGAGACAGAGGCCGAATAGCGGCCCGCCGAGCGCGATGGTCAGTTGATCTTCGCGCGAGCGGCCGAGCGAGTCGAGCGCCGCCACGCCGCCCACGAACGGGATGACGAAGATGCCGCGCGAGCGCACTCCACATAGCTCCGCCGCGCGGACATGGCCCCACTCGTGCCACACGATCATGCCCACCAGCGCCACCGCCAGCCAGAGCGACACCAGGAGCGCGTAGACAAGAATCGCCGACGCCACCAGAATGCTCGGCAAGAGCCGGCGCGCCCGATCTTGCCAGTCAGGCGGCAAACCAAACGGGGGCGGCTCTTCTCGCCTGTCTTCCTTGGGGTCTTCGCTCATCTCCCTCTCACACCGGCCGTCTGTCGCCGGAGCCCACACCTTAACATAGAGCCACCCGCGCTGTCGGCCTTTCGTCCTCCAGATGGATGCCGTTTTGGATGTGCCCCTAATTCCCCATCAAACCGAGCACCGAGCGCGTCGAAACGGGGTGAGCTGCAAGGAAACAAGCCGAATTAGGCGGAGGCGTAGCAGCGCTACGTCGAGCACTAATTCGGTGCAGGTGA
>PWKZ01000211.1 GCA_003559575.1 Bradymonadales bacterium
ACCTTCACCAAATCGATGCTCGACGTAGGCGCTGCGTTGGACTCCGCTCGATTTGGATTGTTTCCTTGCACTTGCACCCGCCTCACTCCCCTCGGTCCACGGACGCGGTGGAGGATTGAGGCTATGGCTCGTCAGGCAACGATCTTGGCCTCGCTTTTAAACGCTGGTATCTTCGGCGGGCCGAGCGCGGGCGGGCCCACCGAGAGCCCGATTCGCCTGTCGCTTTGCCAAGGTGTGCTCATGTCACAAACGACATCCAACCCATCTCGCCCCGCTCCGGGCATGATCCTCGCGCTCGCGCTGTTGGTCCTCACCTCCGCGCTCGGCGTCGCGCCGCGTGCCCTTGCCGCACGACACCACGCGACCGGGCCCGAAACAAGGCTCGGCCGGGCGCTCGACCTGCTCGACGCGGGCCGAGCCGACAAGGCCGTTCCCCTCTTGGCCGCCCTGCCCCCCGGCCCCTTGGACGACCTCGTGGCTTACGCGCACGGACGCGCGCTGCTGCAAAGCGGCCGCCCGAGAGAGGCCGTCGCGCTGCTCGACCGAGTACGCCGAGACCCTTCCAGTCCTTGGCGCCCCATGGCGGCGGTGCTCCACGCCGACGCGCTGTTCGAGGCTGGACGCCATAACCTCGCCCAGAAGGCATATCGAGCGCTGATCGACAATTACCGTGAGCTACCCGAACTTCCACGAATCCTCTTGCGACTCGCGGCGACGGCAAGAGAGCTTGGCCAGCGGAGGCAGGAGGCCCTGGTGCTCTCGGACCTCACCTGGCTATTGCCCATGAGCGACGAAGCACGAACCGCCGAGGCGCGCCTGGAGAAGCTGGCGGCGGCAGGGATCCAAGCCCGTCCACGCAGCTATGGCGATCACATCGCGCGGGCGAAGGAGTCAATCCGCGAGCGGCGCTACTCGGTCGCTGAAGCTTCGCTGAGCGCCGCCGCAAATCTCGCCGGCAGCTCGCCCGAGCGCCACCTGGAGCTCCGCGCCGCGAGAGCCGACCTCATGGTCCGCCGTGGCGACCACCAGGCCGTGGTCGACTATCTCTTTGACGACCTCACCTCATCTCCGGAGACCGCGCCGGAGCTCATGCAACGGCTCGGTCAAGCGCTGCGGCGAGTCGGCCGAGTAGACGAGGGGCTCGCGATCCTGAGCCGCCTTTCAAAACAGAACCGCAACCGGCAAGAGCGCTTCGCGCATGCGTTGTGGGCGGAGGGCCGGCTCGAGGAGGCCGAGGCGCACCTGTCGCGACTGCACGAACGCACGCCGGCCGGGGTCGCGCGCCACTGGTCCCTTGCCTGGCTCGACTACCGATTGCACCAGACCGAACGAGCGGTGGCCGGTTTTCGAGAGGTGGCGAGACGCTCTCCGTCACTCGCCAACCGCGCCAATTACTGGGTTGGGCGGGCCTATCAGAACGCAGGCCGCCACACCGAGGCCAAGGCGGTCTTCCGAGAGCTGGCGATCTCCGCCCAGTATGACTACTACGGCTATCAAGCGCGGGCGCGGCTGTTTGATCTGGGCACGCCCGACCAAGATTTCAGTCGCGCCCCGGGACCACCCGGCGAAACCCTCGCGAGCGCCGCGAGCGCCCCTTCGGGACGCATCGTCGCGAGCCCCGACTCGATCAAGATTGTCCCCTCGCCGTCAGCTGTCCCCTCGACACGATTGGCCGAAGTGGCGCGAGCCCATGGCGACCGAATGCCACGGCTCAAGCGCGCGTCCATCCTGATGCGCCTCGAGCGCCCATCCGAGGCGCGCCATGAGCTACGACTACTCTTGGCCGAGATCGACGCCGTCACCCGCCGACCGCGCGAGACTGCACGGCGAGTCGGCGTCCCACTCTCGCCGTTCCTCGACCGCCGCCGCACCCCCTTGGGCGTCTGGGGAGAGGATCTCGAGGCGGTCGCCGTGCGCCCCACCTCTGCCAAATTGCGCTCTGAGCGCGCCCGGCTGCGCTCCTTGCGGCAAATCTCGCGCGAGGCCATTGAGGATCTCCGCGACGCGCTCAGAGTCGTCAACGATCCTTGGGGTGTGCGCCGAGTGAGCTACCAACTGGAGGATAACGCGCATGGGCGGGTCACCGATGCCAACCGCGCATATCAGATGGCAACCCACCCGCTCGCATGGCGTGAGTTGGTGGAGCGCGAAGCGCGCCGCGAAGGGGTCTGTCCTATCTTCATGTGGGCAATCATGGTGGTCGAGAGCGCCTATCACGAGAGCGCCCACAGTGTCGCCGACGCCCGCGGGCTACTCCAAATCCTACCGCGCACGGCGCGGTTAATCGCCAAGGAGCTGGGCGAACCCGAGCCCCACCCCACCGACTTGCTGGATCCGGAACTCAACATCCGCTACGGCACATGGTACATGGCGCGGCTGCTCGAACGCTTTCAAGGCCAGGAGCTGTTGGCGGCGGCGGCGTACAACGCCGGGCCGCATCGTGTCGCGTGGCGAGTGCTGCATCAACCAGACCTCCCCTTCGATGTCATGTTGGAAGAGATCCCGGCCAATCGAGGGCGCGAATACGCCAAGGCGGTGCTGCGCTACGTGGGCCACTATCGACGTGTCTACCTGGACGATTCGGTTGTCTATATCGGCCAGACGACCCTCCCGCCGGTCCCAGGAATCGACTTCTGAGCACCATCCGCCACATTCTTCTCCTCGGCACACTGTCCATTGCCGTCGTGATGCCTTCGGTGGCCTTGGGAGCCTCGATCCCGGCGGGGCCACGCCGCGCGCCCGCGATCGAGGCTTCATTGCCGCGCGCAGTGCTTGAACAAGAGGCACTAGACTCAAAGCGCGGGCTCTCATGGGGCGCGTTCCCAATTATCACCTACAACTCCGACATTGGGCTCGGGCTCGGGCTCGGGCTCGCCATCTTCGATTACGGGGAGGGCCGCCGGCCCTATCGGCACGCGTTGCTGCTGAGCGGTTTCATCAGTACGGAGTTGGCCCAGAAACACACCATCGACTGGTCGGCCCCAAACATTGGGGGCAGCGGCCTCTCGCTGAGAGTCAAGACGCAGTTCGACCGGCAGATCGACGCCATGTACTTCGGCCTCGGAAACCTCGCGCCCTATGACCCCCGCTACACCAACCCACGAAACGCGGCTTTTGTCTCGAAGAAATACTACCTCTTCCGGCACTCGACCCCCTCGCTCAACACCCAACTGCGGATCCCACTGTCGGGGCCGTTCGAGCTTTGGGCCGGGTACTCATTCCGCTATCATCTGGTCGAACCGTATCAAGACAGCTTGCTTTCAATCGAGCGTCCTCTCGGAGTCGATGGCGGAGTAACGAGCATGTTACACTTCGGCCTCATCCTCGACACCCGCGATCGTCCCACCGCCACCAGCGCCGGCCATTGGATCGAGCTTTCCCTGCGTGCGAGCCCCAAACTCCTCGGCAGCAGCACCAACTTCGGCGGCTTGACCCTGGCCGACCACCACTTTTTCAACCCGGTGGGCGGTCTCGTCCTGGCCAACCGAGTGCTCCTGGACATGCAGATCGGCTCAGTGCCGTTCTCCGAACTCAACCAGTTCGGCGACACCGCCATGACCGACGGCCTTGGGGGCGCCTGGTCGATGCGCGGTTTCTCGGCCAACCGCTTCATCGGCAAGATAAAGCTCCTCATCAACCCCGAGATCCGCTATCGCTTCCTAACCTGGCGCTGGTGGCGCCAGCGATTCGATTTGAGCGTCGTCGGCTTCCTCGACGCCGGCCGAGTCTGGCGCGACTACGCGGCCGACGGCCCCCTCGGCAAGATCCATGTCAGCGGCGGTGGCGGTCTGCGGCTTGTCTGGGACCAAAACTTCCTGGCCCGCTTCGAAGTGGGAGGATCAAGGGAAGGGCCGAGGTTTTTCGTCGAGATCGCCGCACCTTACTGACCCCGGCACTAATTCGGTGCAGGTGACGCCGCAGATGTGCGTGAATCCGTCCGCGAATCCCCGGATGGGCCGACGATGGCGACCATAATCGTCGGTTCGTTCTGAGGAGACCCGCTAAGTGGAGGCGCGTGTATATGCAAGGAAACAAGCCGAATTAGGCGGAGGCCAACGCAGCGCCTACGTCGAGCACTAATTCGGTGCAGGTGACGCCGCAGATGTGCGTGAATCCGCGCGCGAATCCCAGGATGGGCCGACGATTATGGACCCCGCCGCCGGGGTTGCGGCGCCAGCCAGGCGGCCAGGGCCGCCAAAGCGATGAGCACCGCCAGGCCGGAAGCCAGCCTGGTTAGCGGGATCTCGCGGTCGAGCAAAAAGCCGAGCATCACCGGCGCCACCGCCGTGGCGACCACCATCACCGACTGCACCATCGCGCGGATGGCGCCCAGGTGGACGACACCATAACGATCGGCCAGAAGCGCACCGGCCGACGTGGCCGCGAACCCATGGGTGACCCCAATCAACGTGAGGTAGATATAGGCCGCGACTTCATGGCGAACGAAGGCCACCACCAGCATACCGGCCATCATCGGCAGTAGCGCGGGCGGCAATACACGACGAGCGCCGAAGCGATCCACCGCCGGGCCGGAAGCCAGCAGCGAGATGAGATGACCGGCGGCATAGGCACCGAAAGCGGTCGCCACAAGCTCCAAACTCCACCCCCGCAGCTCGGCCAACGCCACCTGATGAAAGAACAGCGCGGTGGCGGTGAACGGGGTTACCAAAGCTGCCGGGAGGAGAAAATAGAACCCTCGATCACGCAGCACGTCACCGCGCGAGAAAATGACAGCCGCCACCTCACCGGGACTCGGCGCGGACTCCGACGGCAGCGTGCTCGGCAGTGGCGCGTGCCTTGACAGAAACACGAGCGCGGGCAGGACCAGAAGAACCAGCAACCCGCCGCCCGCGAGCCAGGGAGCGCGCCACCCGAACAAACCTATCAAGACCACCGCCAACGGCGGCAGGATGGACTCGGCCAGCGGGAACCCCGCCGCCGCCAACGCCACCGCCTTGCCACGGTGGGCTGGGAAATAGCGCGCCGCGGTGGTCATCCCCAGATGCGCGATCAGTCCCTGGCCACCGAGACGGATCAACACAAAGCCCACGCCGAGAATCACGACGCCCGGCGCAAGCCCAATCGCGAGGCAACCGCACATCAGGATCAAGAGCGCAAACGCGGTAACGTGGGGAAGCCGCCAAGTATCGGCCAGACCACCGAGACGGAAGAGCAGCGCCGCGCTCGTGATCGTCGCCAGGCTGTAGAGCGCCCCATAGGCGGTGTGTGAGAGGTCAAAAGCGGCGCGCAGCTCACCGCCCATCACGGAGACGAAAAAAGTCTGCCCGAAACCCGACGCCGCGGTGGCGGCGACAGCGTAGACGGCGAGTCGCGGGTTTTGGGCAAAAAATTCTCTCAGCCGCGCCGGTTTGCCCGCCCCCGGCGGGAGGGTGCCGGGACGAGCCCCTCGCGCGCGCTGTGGTTCTGAAGTCACCCCAAAAAACTCTCATCCGCGGATCAATCGCGTCCGCGTGGCCCTCCCCTATTAACAACGCATCAACGACTACGCAACGGGCGTGGTTCAAGGTATGGTGTCCGGAGCGTGCGGTCGCCTCAGGGGCCGGCCGCAAACACGTTGCCGACAACTGGCAGCTGACAGCTCTAATAGCAGCCACGGACAAAGACCGTGGCTCTCTTGGGGGCACTCATGAGACGCGCCAAAATCGTCGTCATTGGGGCCGGAAGCGCGGCCTTCGGACCCTCCGTCATCGCCGGGATCGCGTCCAACCCCGAGTTGGCCAATATCGAGTTGTTTTTACACGACGTGGACTCGAAGGCGTTGGATCGCATGGCCGCCTTCGCCGACCTGGTGATTCAAGGCGGCGGAGTACCCATTACCGTCGCCCACAGCACCGAGTTGTCGCGCGCACTCGACGGCGCCGACTGCGTGGTGCTGGCGGTCGCCGCCCATCGCGAGCGCACCTGGGCCAGGGATCGCGCTCTGGCGCTCGAGCACGGGATCGTCCACTACGCCGAGAACGGCGGGCCCGGCGCCATCTTTCACACGGCCCGCAACCTGGAACTGATTCTCCCCATCGCGCGCGAGATGGAGCGCTGCTGCCCGGAATCCTGGCTCCTCAACTACACCAACCCGGTGGCGCGAATCTGTACGGCGCTCAAGCGCTACACCAAGATACGTACCATCGGGATCTGCCACCAGCTGTCATTCGCGTACTACATGGTCGGAGTTTTGCTGGGCGACGAGCTCGGGATCGAACCTCCGGTCACGGCCCGTTTCCGTTGGAACGACCAGAGCATCGCCGAGAGCCACCGGATTGCGGCGGAGACCCAGGCCAAAGTGTCGATTCGCGCGGCCGGCATCAACCACTTCACCTGGGCGTTGAGCATTACCGGGCGCGAGGACGGCCGCGACCTGTATCCGCTTTTGAACGAGCGCATCAAGCTCTTCGATCCGGGTTTTGAGCCACTGACCCGCAGAGTGCACCGCCTGTTCGGCATGTTCCCGGTGCCCGGCGACAGCCACCTGGTCGAGTCGTTGCCCTACACTCACAACGTCGCGCGCGCCTCGTGGGATCGCTACGACATCCAGATGTACGACTTCGACTGGGCCAAGCGCGGCCGCCTTGCAAGCATCAGCGCTCTCGACGCAATGGTGGCCGAAGGAGGTCCTATCAAGCCGGGCGCCTTCGAGAGCGAGCGCGCCGAGCTCGTGCTGGCAGCGCTCATCAACCGAACACTCTACCTCGACGAAGCGTTGAACCTCCCCAACGCCGGCGCCATAACCAATTTGCCGCATGATGCCATCGTGGAGACCCCGGCGGCGATCCTGGCCGACGGACCGCATGGGGTCTCTTGTGGCGCGCTGCCCGAGAGCATCGCCGAGCTATGCCGCCGCCAGTGCCGTATCGCCGAGTTGTGCGTCAGGGGGATAGTCGAGCAAAGAAGAGAGTGGTTGATCGAGGCGTTGGCGCTCGACCCCATGATCGACGATCCAGATCTGCCGGAGGCCCTCCTCCATAGTTTCGAAAGGAAGTAAATTATGAGTTTTTTGGAATGGCTCAAAGGGAGCGCCAACGAGAAAGTGCTCCCTCAGGAGCTGACGGATGAGAACTTCGAAGCCGAGCTCAAGGGGACCGATCTCCCCGTTCTGATCGACGTCTGGTCACCGAGCTGCGGGCCGTGCGCCAAGCTCGCCCCGATAATCGCGAGCGTCGCCGACCGCCACGCGGGCCGGGTCAAGGTCTACCACGTCAACGCCGCCAACTCGCCGCGGCTGGTGCAAGATCTAGGAGTCGGTGGCACCCCTACCGTGTTGGTCATGCGCAACGGGGAAGAGATGGGACGAGTGGTGGGGTTCAGACCGCGCTCCTGGTTCGACCAGATGATCGAGACCGAGTTCCCAAAATAGCTTGGTCGAGCTCGAATTGGACGGGGTCGAGAAATTCGATGCGCTCGGGTCCGACCTGGGCGGCGAGACGCTCTGGTCCATAATCGTCGGTTCGTTCTGAGGAGCGAGCGTGTGGAGTCGCGTGCATGTGCAAGGAAACAAACCGTTCTTAGGCGGAGGCCAACGCAGCGCTTACGTCGAGCACTAACTCGGTGCAGGTGACGCCCCAGATGTGCGTGAATCCGTCCGCGAATCCCTGGATGGGCCGACGATTATGGTCTGGTGCTGATGGGGTGCCTCATCGCCCGCAGCCGTGCGAAAAGTGCCACAGCGCGGATGGCTCCTCACGGACAAGCCTTGTCCACAACGATGATGGTTCTCTCGCTCGAATTATCTTCCCCACAGGGCGAGTTCCGCACCCGGACGCGGAACACGTAGACCCCCGTTGCCGGCATCTCGGGCAGGTCTAATCGGGTGCGACCTGCCGTCCCGGACATATCCGAGAACGCCGCTCCGTCGATCGATACCTGCCAAGACAGGATCGATCCACTGTGTCCGGAGAGGTTGAGCCTCCCGGGGCTCTCGTTCACCCGCACACAATCTTTACCTCCCGTAACCGTGCCGCCAAGCGTCTCACGGACATCCACGAAGAATGGCTCAGAGATGATCTCTGGGCATCCGCCGCTCTTCACAACAGCACGATAGCCGCAGACTGTCGCAGATTCGGGGAGCACGTTGAGCGACGTGCTCGTCCACCATGAGAGCTGCTCCCAGTCGTGAACGCCCTCCTCCCTGTGCTCCCAACGCTGGACGTCGCCATTATGGTCTCTTAGGGTGACCCCGAGCAGCTCGCCCAGGCAGATCACGTCATCGCTCCCATCAACCCATCCGGGCTGCCCCTGCACGCTGATGGACAAAGATTGCCAGGAACTGTTGCCGCACTCGTTCGCGGCACGGACCCAGAGGGTGCCGCTCCCCGTCGCCGTCAACAGCGACGTGTTGCCGACAGGACTGATATCACCCTCTCCGTCATAGACCCACTCGTAGTCCGTGGCACCGGCCACGCCATCCACACGGTAGAACGTTTGTTCGCCATAGCAGATGGACGCCGAACCCTGGATGGCGCCCGGCCGAGCAGGCGCTGTCTTCATGGTCACGGTCCGCGTCGCACAGTCGGTGGGGGTGGTGTTGCAACCGCCGACCCGCCGCACCCAGAACGTGGTGTTCGAGGCGAGGACCGAGGTCTCGAGAGACGCGCCGCTCTCCCCGGCGATGATGTTTTGACCGCAGCTCCCGATGCCCCACTCGTAGCTCCCACCGATGCCGTGGCGACCACCGATCGCTTCCAACGTAGTGCTCGTACCGAGGCAGACCTGGCTAGGGCCAACGATGCTCTCCGGCGCGCTGGACCGGTTCTGGACTGTGACTGTGGTGATGTAGCAACTTGTCGAGCCGCCACACCCACCGGTGCGGCGCACCCAGTATTCGTAGTCGAGCGCCAATACGTCTGCGCCGTAGGATAGATTAGGGGTCTGATAGGACTCCTCCGTCGCTCCCTCGATCGGGTTCTCCCCGCACCCGCCAAAAAGTAAACTTCCCCACTCGTAGCTCGCCCCTCCGCCGTGCACTCCACCGGTGGCCGTCAGCGTCGTGCTGGTTCCGTAACAGATGGTCTTCTCCCCGGTAGTTCCCGTGGGCGCCGTGGAAGTCGGGTGCACAGTTATGGCCAAAGCCTCCCAGGAACTGTTGCCGCACTCGTTCGCGGCACGGACCCAGAGGTTGCCGCTCCCCGTCGCCGTCAACAGCGACGTGTTGCCGACAGGGCTGACATCACCCTCTCCGTCAAAGACCCACTCGTAGTCCGTGGCACCGGCCACGCCATCCACATGGTAGAGCGTCTGTTCGCCATAGCAGATGGACGCTGACCCCTCGATGGCGCCCGGCTGAGCAGGCGCCGTCTTCACGGACACGGTCCGCGTCGCACAATCGGTGGGGGTGGTGTTGCAACCGCCGACCCGACGCACCCAGAACGTGGTGTCCGCGGCGAGGACCGAGGTCTCGAGAGACGCGCCGCTCTCCCCGGCGAAGATACCTTCACCGCAGCTCCCGATGCCCCACTCATAGCTCCCACCGATGCCGTGGCGACCACCGATCGCTTCCAACGTAGTGCTCGTACCGAGGCAGACCTGGCTCGGACCTCCGATACTCTCCGGCGCGGTGGAGGTATTATGGACTGTGACGGTGGTGAAGGCGCAATCAGTCGTGCCGCCACATCCACCGGTGCGACGCACCCATATGGTGTAGTCGCGCTCCAAGTCGTCTCCAGCCCAGCCGAATAAGGGAGTCGTATAGGACTCCTCCGTCTCTCCCTCTCCCGGGTTGTTGCCACACTGGACGCTCATGCCCCACTGGTAGCTCGCCCATGCGCCGTGCACTCCGCCGGAGGCGGTCAGCGTCGTGCTATCGCCGTAGCACAATAGCGTCTCCCCGGTCGTTCCCGTGGGCGCCGTGGAGTCCGGCAAGATCGTGATGTCCATTACGCTCCAGTCTCCATTGCCGCACTCGTTCACGCCGGCGACGTAAAGGATTCCGTCGCCGGTGGCCACAAGCGTCGCGGTGGTGCCGGACCACTCAACCGACCCCGGGCCGTCGTAGTACCAGTGGTGACTGGTGGCACCCGCCGCTTCACTTGCGGTGTACGCTGCCGCCACACCTGAACAAATGGAAGCCATGCCTTCAACCACGCCCGGCACCCCTGGTACAGTGTTCACACTCACGGTCAGCGTCGCACAATCGGTGGGGGTGGTGTTGCAACCGCCGACCCGACGCACCCAGAACATGGTGTCCGCGGTGAGGACCGGGGTCTCGAGAGACGCGCCGCTCTCCCCGGCGAAGATGCCTTCACCGCAGCTCCCGGTACCCCACTCGTAGCTCCCACCGATGCCGTGGCGACCACCGATCGCTTCCAACGTAGTGCTCGTACCGAGACAGACCTGGCTGGGACCTCCGATGCTCTCCGGCGCGTTGGACCGGTTCTGGACTGTGACGGTGGTGAAATAGCAATCCGTTGTGCCGCCACATCCACCGGTGCGGCGCACCCAGAAGTGGAAGTCGCGCTCCAGTTGGTCATGGTTGTAGGTTAAAAGACCCGTATTGAAGGACTCCTCCGTCGCTCCCGCGATCGGGTTCTGCCCGCACTCGTCGAAACGTCCCCACTCGTAGCTCGCCCCTCCGCCGTGCACCCCGCCGGTAGCGGTCAGCGTCGTGCCCACCCCCTTGCAAATGGTCTTCTCCCCGGTCGTTCCCGTGGGCGCCGTGGACGCGGGCAGCTCCTCCGAGTAACACTCTCCGTTCACGCAGTAGCTGAGGGTGCACTCATCCTGCGCTCCACATGGCGTGTCGTCGGGCAAAGCCGACCATCTCGTCTGGCTCGCCCTGGCGTCGCAGATCTGGCACTCGCTCACTGGATTCAGCGTACCATCCAAATAGCGAACCCCATCTATCTCACACCCTTCCTGGCATTCACCGTTGTCGTCGCAGAGCCCGGCAACGCCGCAGTGGGCATTTGGCACCACGATGAAGCTACACCCCCCATCGTCACACACCCCTTCGGTGCAAGGGTCTCCGTCGTCGCAGATCGCGCAGGAGCCCTCCACCAGTATCGTCCGGAACTCCCCAGCGCTGGCGACACACTCTGCCCCCGCGCAGGAGAAGGACCGGTACTCCTGGTCCTGGCAGTGACACAGATAGGCGCCCTCGCAGCAGGCGTAGGGCTCGCCCACATCATAGAAGCCGTCCTGCTGGGTGCAGTCCACGCAC
>PWKZ01000111.1 GCA_003559575.1 Bradymonadales bacterium
GAAACAAGCCGAATTAGGCGGAGGCGTAGCAGCGCTACGTCGAGCACTAATTCGGTGCAGGTGACGCCGCAGATGTGCGTGAATCCGCGCGCGAATCCCAGGATGGGCCGACGATTATGGCCTTCGAAGAGCGCGCTACAAGGAGGTCCGGCATGAAGCCCGAAGAAGACACGAGCCACAGCACAGCCGGAGATCTCGAGAGCCTGCCTAAAGGGGTACGACTCGATTCCCCCGGAACTACAATCCACGTCGGAGCGCTCGTGCTGTGCCGAGATGCTCCCATGCCACATCCGCTTCTGGTGCGTCGTCTGCGCTTCGCGCACTGTTTCGGCGAATACGCGCTCGATCCCGACCGTGACGAGGAGACCGAGCGGCAGCTCGCCGTCCTCACCGAGAACGGGCTGCTGGCGCGACCGAGCGACTCGCTGACCATTACCGACAAGGGACTGAGAGAGCTTGAAGAGCTGGAAACCGCCATTGACGAAGCGGCGCAAGCGCTGGCCGGTCAAGTACGACACGCGCTCGGCGCGACCGTCGATTCGGGCCAAGCGCGGATGTTCGCCGACCGAATCGCGGCGCTGCGACGAATCCTCGCCCGAATGCGAGGTTTCCCCAGCACCGACGCTGAGGCGCGACTGCTCGACCGAGTGTTCGTACTGCGGCTGCGTTCATTCCTGGATAGACCACCGGACGCTCGCGTCCGGCTGGTGCGCGATCTCGTCGACCTCATCTATACCCGCGCCGCGGTAGTGCGCTACCGCGAGGCCAACCGAGGCGCCCCGCGCCATATTCGGCGCGAACATGTGGAGTGGCGTACGGTGCGCCGCGGAATAGCCGCCGCGAGCGTCGAGATGCGCCTTCGCAACGGCCCGATTCTGGCCCACATGCTCCGCGTAGACACCCGCAAGGCGACCCTGCGAGCCGTCGATGCCTCCCGCCTACCCATCGAGCAACGCTCGTTTCCGGCGTTGGCGAGACGCTTCGGTGGTCTTGAAGCCACCAGTGGAGGTTTTTTTCTATACTCGGAGCCCGACATCGAAGCACCCCAACAGCGCGGCGACCCCGTCGGGCTGCTTGTCCAAGACGGTGAGGTCCTGGCCCCCCCCCTCTTTGCCCGCGCGGCGCTAATCATCACCGACAAGGGCCATGTGTTCATGCGTGAGGTGCCGCTCAAGGGTACGCGTGTCATCTTTGACGCCGCAGGCGACCCTCAGATCTTGCTGCGCTCGGCCAATCGCCCGCGCAGCGCGCCGGGAGAGGTGCCGGCCTTTACTCGCGCCTATGGCCCCCACACTCCCCCGGGCTGTGGGCGCACGGTCACCATCGTCCGCCGGCGGATTGTCTCGGTGGGGCGCGATCAGGTGCCGATCCCGCTGCTGGGGATCGTCCTCGCGTTTCCCGACGGATCCATCGCCGACAAGCTCGTGGCCTCGCTCAAACCCGGCGTGCGCGTGCGCTATGTGCTCGCCTCGGCTCCGGGCGAGGGCCGCGTCTTGAACGCCATGGCAGGAGGACCAATGCTGGTCCGCGACGGTCGCGTCGCCATCGATCTCACCGGCGAGGAGTTCCTGCCCGGGGTCCCGCCCGTCACCTTCGCGGAGGACGGGGCGGTGGGGTACGCAATGCTCCCGCGGTTGGCCTATGGGATCCTGCCGAATCATCAGGTGGTGGCGGTGGCGGTGGACGGACGCAATTTGACCCACAGTGTCGGCGAGACACTTGACGGGATGGCGCGCACGATGTTGGGAATGGGCTGCGTCCATGCCGCCAACTTCGACGGCGGATCGTCGAAACGCATGTGCATTGACGGCGAGGTGGTCGATCTGTCCACCACCTCGCTCGTGGAAGGCAAAATGAGCAAGAGCGCCCCGGCGCGACCGATCAGCTCGGCCTGGGTGGTGGAGTCGTCAGCGCCTGGGCGGCGGACCGAGGATGCGCTCGGCGACTAGCCACAAGACCTCGCGGGGGCCCCATGGCGAAGACCCGCGCCAGGGATGGTGGCAGCTGCAAGAGCAACGGGGGCTGTACCTCTCATGACACTCACAGGCGCAGCCACCACCCCCGTCACGTCGCGCATCCCCATCACCTCGCTCCCGGCAGCCACAGCGACACTCGCCGCCCCCGTCTCGCCGGTCGCGCGGGCCGTGGTCCCGCGGGCCGTGGTCACGCGGGCCGTGGTCGCGCGGGCCGTGGTCACGCGGGCCGTGGTCGCGCGGGCCGTGGTCACGCGGGCCGTGGTCACGCGGGCCGTGGTCGCGCGGGCCGTGGTCGCGCGGGCCGTGGTCGCGCGGGATCTCGCTCTCGACGCGGACCCTCCACTGGGTCTCGGCCTCGGCCAGCCTCGTGAACTCCACCTGCCCATCGCGCACGGTGAGCACCCCCACCGGCTTGACGCGAGCCGTCTCGAAGCGCTCGGGACCGAACGCCGGCTCCTCGGCGTCTTCGTCGCTCCCTTTCTTCTTCTTTTTGGCGGATCTCGTCCCATCGGGTTTTGCGGAACGCAGCTCAGCCTCCACCTCGGCCACGGGGACGATGGTCACCTCACCGATCTCGACCCGTGCGCCGAGGACCGCGTCAATCACCCCGGCTTCGCGGAGCGCCTCAACTAAAAGTTCGTGGCTCTGCTCGGTGTCGGACTTCATGCTTTCCTCCCTCTCGGCGACCGCGGAGCCAGTCAAAACCCCGCGCAACCACGATTGTAATCCCCAAAAAGACCAGACGCAAGATGACCATAATCCCTCAATCCTCCACCCTTTTCCGGGATTCGGGAAGCGATTCGGGCACAATTGCGGCGTC
>PWKZ01000192.1 GCA_003559575.1 Bradymonadales bacterium
AAATCGAGCGGAGGCGTAGCAGCGCTACGTCGAGCATCGATTTGGTGAAGGTGACGCCGCAATTGTGCCCGAATCGCTTCCCGAATCCCGGAAGGGGTGGAGGATTGAGGATTAAACCCCATTTGAGCGGCGCATGTAGTCACGACTCAGGCGCACGACGACTCCGGAGAGCAGCAGCATTGAGAGAAGGTTGGGGAGCGCCATCAGGCCCAGGGCGGCGTCGGCATACGCCCAGACCACCTCCAGGCTGAAGACCGCACCGAAGAAGTGGACGACGGTGAACATCATCCGGTAGGGCAAGATCGCGCGGGCGCCCAGCAAATATTCGATGGAGCGATCCCCATAGTAGGACCAGGCGATGGCGGTGCTCAGCGCAAACAGGGCGACGCCGAAGGTGACTATCAAGTTCCCCCACGGCACGAGGGGCGCGAGCCCGCGCTTGAACGCCGCGGCTGTCAGCGGTGATCCGTTCAGCGCCATCTCGCCGTGCAACAGGATGCTCCCGATGGGAACGAGCCCCTCATCGGTTTGGGCCTCTCGCGGCCGGCCGTCCTCATCTGTCGTAATGAGGCCGCTGAAGGGCGCTTGGCCGAGAGAGAGTGCGGCGTCGTCCACCACGCTTCTGTTGCGCACGGCCCGCGCCCTGTCAGGGATCTTGCCTCCTTCGATCCGGAGTTCGCCGAAATACGGATCCGTCGCCTCGCCGTCCGCCGAGATGAAGCGGACGCCGCCGCCGGGGTTGAGCGCCACCCGGTCGTCGTGTTTGTCGAGCCACGTGCCGGTGGTGATGATCGAGAGCCCGGTGATGGTGCAGATGATCAGTGTGTCGATAAACGGGCCCGTCATCGCCACCAGACCTTCGCGGACAGGCTCGCTGGTTCTGGCCGCCGCGTGAGCGATGGGGGCCGATCCCTGGCCGGCTTCGTTGGAAAACAGTCCGCGCTTGACACCCCAGATGAGAGTCAGCGTGAAGGTGGAACCGGCGAAGCCGCCGACCCCCCCTCGCGGGGTAAAGGCCTCGCTGAAGATGACCGCGAAGGCCGCCGGAATACGCTCGTAGTTCAAGAAGAGCACGATCAAGCCGGCGATGACGTAGAGGGCGCACATGAAAGGCACGATTCGGCTTGCGACGGCGCCGATCCGCTTGATGCCGCCGATGATGACGAGCCCCACCAGGGTGGCCGAGACGAGCCCGGTGATAAAGGGAGGGACGCCGAAATCGGAACGGAAGCTGTCGGCCACGGTGAACGCCTGCACGCCGTTACCCGATCCAAAGGAGGAGATCACGGCGCACACCGCAAACATTATCGCCAGCGGTTTGAAGCGCGGCCCCAGCCCCCGCTCGATCGAGTACATCGGCCCTCCGGAGACGGAGCCGTCCGGGTTGATGCGGCGGTAGTGAACTCCCAGCGTACACTCGACGAACTTGGACGCCATCCCGACGAAAGCGGTGAGCCACATCCAAAAAAGCGCCCCGGGGCCGCCGTAGTGGATTGCGGTCGCCACTCCGGCGATGTTGCCGATCCCGACGGTGGCCGACAGCGCCGCCGACAACGCCTGAAAGTGGTTGATGTCGCCGGCGTCGGCCGGGTCGTCGTATTTGCCGCGGATGACATCCAGTGCGTGGCGCAGCCGTCGCACCTGAATGAACCGCATCCGCACGGTCAGAAAGATGCCGACCCCCAGCAACAAAAACACGAGCACCGGCAGTTTGCTGGGGGTGTTCCAGATGAGATCATTGATCCGATCGGCGATGAGTTTGACGATCTCCATGGCGTCCTCGCAGGGTCGTTTGGCGGTTCGTTTCTTTCCAGGCGCCGGATCGAGCGATTAGCACAGCCGCGATGTATTTGTCACCGGCCGTGTCCCCGTGCGGGGCCCCCCGGGGTGCCCGACATCTCCCCGGTGGGGCAGTGGGGCCTTGAAAAAAGAACGTTGATCCCGGTGTGATTCTGTGGCTAAGATGACCACTCTCGTGACCGGGAGGCATGCTTGTGTGCCCGCCCTGGTCCGACCGACGTAACCATCAGGAGGTAGGATGATGTCCAAGCGATTCGTCGGCAGCCTTTGCATCTTCTTTTTCCTGTCGGCGGCTTGCTACAACACGTACCACATCTCGCGCGATCAGCTCTCGCTTCTGCAATCCGCCGAGGACGGGCAACGACGCACGGTGCGGACCGTGGATGAAGACGACGTGTTGGTGGAAGACGCCACCCGGCTGGCGGTCAGGAGCAAGGGTGGGCGGCGCTATCCGCTCACACCGTTCAACTTTACGCTCACCGAGACTCAGCTGGTGGCTTCCGATCGCGACACCCTGGTGTCCCTCGGAGAGCTACGCGAGGACGCCGAGGTGCAGCATTTGAGCACCTGGCGGACCGTGGGGCTTATCAGCCTCGGGGTGGCCGCCGCCACCGGGCTTATCTTGGGCCTCGTCTTCACGAGTGGTGAGAAGAGCTTCGCCGAATAACCCGTCTCCGCCGGTGGCCTCGGTGCCATGAAGATTCGTCGCCTCTCCCTTGTGGTTGTTGTCTTGCTCCTCGTTGGGGTGAGCGCCGCCGTATTCCTTCTGCCGGGTCATCTCGCGCGCCGCGCCTGGGACACAGCCGCGTCGCGCCTCTCCGAGCACCTCGGCGCCGACATCACCTGCCGCCGGGTTGATTTTTCCCTCTTCAGTCCACTCAACCTCGTTGACTGTGCGTTGCGGGAGGCGGGCGAGACTTTGGCGGCGGTGGAGCGCGTCGAGGTCGACGTGGAGCACAGCTCGCTGATCCACGGTCCGATCCACGTCCGCAGGGTGTTGGTTTTCTCACCACGGCTGCACATTGAACTCGACGAGGGTGGCCTCCCGGCGCACGCTCATCTGGCCGAACGTCTGCAAGAGCTCTTCCGTGGTCGAGAGTCGGCGGACATCTCTCCCCGCTCGGCCGAACGAAGATTCGGGCGCCTGGCTCCCCGTGTGCCGCAGGTGAGAATGCTGCGCGGCTCGGCGGTCATCGACGGCCCCGGGCTGGCGGTCTATGAAGGGCTGCTCCCACATGGCCGGCTCCACGACGATCAGGTCCTCATTGCTCCAATCAAGATGGAGTTGGCCGATCACTCTCTGTTGGTCGAGGACCGCCTTTTGATCCTGCGGGCCGAGGCCGAGATTCCGACCATCGACCAGCGGTTGTCGCTCGAGGCCCGCTACGATCAGCGCCGCGGCGAGGCGAGCGTAAAGCTCACTCCTCACCACCCCATCACCTATGTGGTGGGCGAGCGCCAACTGAGTGTGACCGGCGTCTCGTACGACAGCGAATATGGCCTGGCGTTGCGGGGGATTCAGCTCAGTGAGCCGCTGATGGGCGCCGAGCGGCCGTTTTTGCGACTGCGGAAGCTTAAAATCGGGCTTGAAGAGCAGGCCGGGGAGCCGACTCGCGCCGGGTTGGTGGGCCGTCTGATGGCCAAGGTGGCCGAGGTCGAGCTGGATGAGCCCGAGATTTTCCTCTCGAGTAGCCCCGATGAGCGAACCGAGATCGACGATCTCGGCGAGTCTTTTTATTTGGACGAGCTGGACGCCCGCGTCCGGGAGCAGGTGTCCGAGATCGTCGCGCCGCGGGCACCTCGTAACGCTTTTGAGCCGGTCAAGCGGCGCGCCGAGTCCGAGCGCCCGCTCATGCCCAACGGCGAGCTTGTGCGCGAGCGGCTCAAGACGCTGTTTGGAGGGGTGGAGCGGGGGGTCGAGACGCTCACCTCCACCGTCCACCGTCTCGGGGCGACTTTGCCGGTGCGCGTGGTACGGGTGCGCAAGGGGCGCTTTCTCTATCGCGAGGCGGCGCATGACACCGAGTCGCTCGGCGGTCGTCTTTACAACTTCTACCTGGACGCCGAGCGACAGGTCCCCGAAGGGTTCTTTACGTTTCGGCTGCTTTTTGAGACCCCGGCGGCGGATGGGCACCGAAACAGCGTCGAGGGACGGATCGATTTGAGCTCACGCGACATGCATGTGGACGTGCGCATCGAGGATCTGGCGCTCGATCGGTATCGTCCGGTTTTGCCGAGGGCGTTCAAGACTCCTCCGGGCGCGCGGCTTTACAACACCGACATCGCGCTGAACTACTCGGCGGAACGCGGCGCGCTGTTGACCCAAGGGCGCCTCTTCCTGGACGGGCTCGAGGTAGCCTCGCCGGCTGTCGCTCTCGAACCGCTCGCGCCGCTGCGGGTGGGGGTCGAGCTGAGTGTGGCGATGGACTTTGAGGAGAGCGTGCTCCAGCTCGACCCGGTCGATCTGTACTTCAACGACATCCACGCGACGGTCGAGGGCACGGTGAGCGACTACTCTCGTGCGGCACAGGTGGACCTTCGGTTGCGGATGCCGCGGACCGATTTGATGACTCTCGTGCGCTCCACTCCCGAGGCGCTGATGCCGGCGCTGCAGGGGCTCGAGATGCGCGGCTCACTTGCCTTGGAGGCGCTGCTGTGGCTCGATACGGCCGATCTGAACACGTTGCGCTACCGTCTCGATCCCCGCCTGCGAGGCCTGCGGGTAGTCTCGATGGGACGGCAGGTGGACTTCAAGAGGATCCAGGAGCGCTTCGTGCATGAGGTCGAGGAGCGCGACGGCAGCGTGACCAGGTTTCGAGTCGGGCCCGGCGCGGACAACTGGGTGCCGCTCGAGGAGGTCTCGCCGTTCGTCACCGCCGCGCTCACAACCACCGAGGATGGGACCTTTTACTTCCACCGCGGTTTCAGCCCGATGCAGATCCGAAGCTCGGTGATAGCCAACCTCGAGCGGGGGCGCTTCTATCGCGGCGCCAGCACCATCAGTCAACAGCTCGTCAAGAACCTCTTTCTCACGCGCCACAAGACCATCGCGCGCAAGCTCCAGGAGGTGTTCATCACCTGGCAGATGGAGAAGCACCTCTCCAAAGAACTCATCATGGAACTCTACCTGAATATCATCGAGTGGGGCCCCGAACTCTACGGCATCGGCCCCGCCGCGGAGTACTACTTCGGCAAGACCCCCGCCGAACTGTCACTGCTCGACACCGCTTTCTTGGTGAGTATCATCCCCAACCCGCGGCGCTTCCATCATCAGTTCGAGAGGGGTGAGGTGACGCCGCGCTGGCGGGCGCGGCTCCGGCGCATCATCGAGGCGATGGCGGCGCGCGGGAGGATTGACGAGGCCGACGCGCTCGCGGCCGCTCCCTACAGCCCCGTGTTCGTCGGTCAGGAAAAGCCGCCCGCGCTCATCCCGGAGCTGAAGAGATCGCCGCCAATGCGCGCGCCGCCGCCCGTGAGCGAGTCGCCGGCGTCTCCCGTGGGTGATGAGGGGGTCCGGCGCGACGGCGATATTCCGCTGCCGACTCTCTTTTGAGTCAGGAGGAGATCGCGAGATGTCCCATTGGTATCAGGCTCTTGGCGTTGTTTTCTGTCTCCTGCTCGTTGGCGGCGCGGCGCGAGCGGCGGCGGAGCCTGCCGCCCCCCCTCCGGGGCAAGCTGCCGCGCCGGAGGCGCCGTGTCCATCTGAAGCGGCTCCGCTCCACGAGGTGGAGGAGATGGTGGTGATAGGTCGGAGGGCGCCCGAGTCGGCCTTCGTCTGCGAGCGCTCGACCAGTGTCATCAGCGAGGTGCAGCTCCATGACCGGACGCCGCGCACGGTGCCGGAGGCGCTTCGTGAGAGCCCCGGAGTATTCGTCCAGCAGACCAACCCGGGTGGGGGGTCGCCGATCGTGCGCGGTCTGGTGGGTCCCCAAAACTTGATTCTGGTGGACGGGGTGCGGTTCAACAACTCCCTGCACCGCACCGGGCCGACGCAGTACCTGAACTTGATCGATCCGTTGTCGCTGTCGCGCCTTGAGGTGTTGCGCGGGCCGGGCTCGGTGCTCTACGGCTCGGACGCCATGGGCGGTGTCATCGAGGCGATCCCGGTGGGGCCCAAAGACTACCGGACGGCGGAGTCGTGGGGCGGCGGGGGGCGAATGCTTTTGCGCTACGGATCGGCCGCGCAGCAGCGCACTCTGCACGGAATGGGGCAGGTCGGGCGAGGCGGCGCGGCGCTGCTGGGGGGAGTCACATACAGCGTCTTCGACGACCTCAAGGGGGGGCGCGGGGTTGGGGTCCAGCCCCATTCGGGCTATGGCCACCTCGGCGCCATCGGCCGCGCGATCCACCGTTTCGCCGACGACGGGCCGCTGTCGGGCTTCGAGGTCTCGGCCAGCTACTTGATGGCGTTGGTGATCGACGCCGGGCGGGCGGATCGCTACTGGACCCGCCAGGAGGCGCGGAGCTACGACAACGAGGACCACCTGGCCTTTGTCCGGCTCAAGGGCAAGCTGCGCCCGTTGCAGACGACCTTCGAGTTGACGGGCACCTACCACGGGTTTCGGGAGCGCCACACCAGATTCAACTTCGACGAGGCCAAGCTGCTGAACGAGGCCACCGAGGTTGAAACCGCGAGGAGCCGCGAGGAGTTCGGGGCGCACACGGTGGGGCTCGATCTGCGGCTCGTGTCCGAGGTGCTCAGCGATGATCTGCTGCGTCTCAGATACGGTGGGACCTGGTACCGCGATCTCGTCTCCTCCGAGGAGCTGCTGCGCCGGGAGCCGGGGGGCGATTGGCGGCCCCAGGGGCGTTTCGCCTATCCGGATGGCTCACGCTATGATCTCTACGGTGGGTTCCTGATGGTCGAGAGCGATCCGGTGGCCAGCGAGAGCGGCCACATTCTTCGGCTCTCGAGCGGCTACCGCCTCCATGGCGTCGCCGGTCACGCGCCGGCCCGCGGTGAGCTTCCGGGGGCCGAGTTCTCCCACCTGGGCCACGTCTTCTCCGGCGCCGTGAGCCATCTCTACCGTGACAAGTCGACTCTGGCGCTCACCTACTCGCAGGGCTTCCGGGCGCCCAGCTTGTTCGAGACCGTCATGCTGGGCGACACCGGCAACTATTTCCACATCCCCGGCGGCGACGGGCTCGGGCCGGAGCGGTCCGACACTATCGAGCTTATCGGGCGGCTGCGTCTCGGATCTTTTTTCGTCGAGGCCACCGGCTACGTCACCTTCCTGAACGATTTGATCAAGCGCGTTGCGAGCGTCTGGGAGGGCGAGGAGGAGTTTGATGGCCGGCCGGTGGTGCAGAACCAAAACCGTGGCCGGGGGATCCTGTGGGGGGTCGAGAGCCGCGCCTCGGTGGCGCTCGGGGCCGGGATTTCGGTGCGCGGCAACCTGACCTACACCTGGGGCGAAGAGATGATCGATGGTGGGCCGAACGAGCCGTTGAGCCGCATCCCCCCCCTGTTCGGCCGGCTGGCCGTGCGTTACGACTACCCGGGTGCCACGGGGAGGCGGGCCTTCGCTGAAATGTTCTTTCAGGGCGCGCTGCGGCAGAGGCGGTTGTCCGAGCTGGATATCGGCGATGATCGCATCCCGGAGGGGGGCACTCCCGGCTGGTGGACCGCGAACCTGCGCGGCGGGATCTCTCTGCTCGATGAGCTGCGCGTGCTCCTGACGGTCGAGAACCTCCTCGATCGCAAGTATAAATACCACGCCTCCGGGGTTTACGGCGCGGGCACCAACGTGGTCCTGACCCTTGAAGGATCACTGTGAGCGCGAGGAGTTTTTTTGACGATGCAGTTAACGGTCATCGGTGTCATCCACTCGCCGCACAAGTCCCCCGATGGGGCTCCAATCCAGCCGACCTACGCCGCCGGGGCCGAGGGCCGAGTGGAGGTGTTCACCGAGTGGTCGCCGGCCTTGGCCGACCTCGATGACATCGAGCGACTCTGGCTCATCTACGTGTTTGATCGCGCCGCCGACTTTCGACATAGGGTGATTCCCTACCGTGACACGCGCGAACGCGGCCTGTTCGCCACCCGCGCGCCGTGCCGACCAAACCCAATCGGGATGTCCGTCGTCACGCTCCTCGGGCGTGATGCGAACGTCTTGCGGGTGGCGGGCCTCGATATTCTGGACGGCACCCCGCTACTGGACATCAAGCCGTACGTACCGGCCTTCGACGCCTACCCCGGCTCGCGCGCCGGCTGGCTGGACGAACAGACGGAAGACCGGCGGGAGGCCGACAAGAGATTTCATCGCGGCCCCGGTCTTCCTTGATTCGGGCTTCAAAATAGGCTAGACAATGCCTCCCCTCGCCGGTCAGGGGCGCTGCCTTGAGAGCGTCCCGTGGCGCGGGGCGCCCGTCTCGCCGGGCGAGACGACACTGGAGGTGAGTGTGTCCCACAACGATCACACCGGTTCCACGCTGGCGGCCCATGTGCGACAGGTCACCGGCCTGAACCCGGCGCGCTGTTATCAGTGCGGCAAGTGCTCGGCGGGTTGCCCCATGGCCGCCGAGATGGACTTTCGACCGCACGATGTATTGCGTCTGATTCAGCAGGACAAACGGGAGCAGCTACTCTCCGGCGAGTCGCTGTGGCTCTGCCTGACTTGCGAGACCTGTACCGCTCGCTGCCCCAACGAGTGTGATCCGGCGCGTGTCATCGACACTCTGCGGGAGATGGTTTGGCGGGACAACGGCGGCGCCGGCGCGCCACGGCACATTCGTGCGTTTCACAAGTCTTTTTTGAAACAGATTCGGCGTTCGGGGCGAATCTTCGAGTTCGGTCTGGTGGCCGGTTACAAGATGCGCACCGGCTCGCTCTTCAGTGACGTGGGGGCGGTCCCCGGGATGCTGAAGCGCGGCAAGTTGGCTTTGACCCCCACGCGGATCAAAGGGCTCGATGAGATTCGCCGGATTTTCGACAAATGCGCCGCCGCCGAAACAGACGCGGAGGAGCCATGAAACTAGGTTACTTTCCCGGCTGTTCGCTTCACGCCACCGCGCGGGAGTTTGACGAGAGCCTCCGCGCGATGGCCCCGAGGCTCGATCTCGAGCTCGACGAGGTGGAGGACTGGGCCTGCTGCGGAGCCACCTCGGCCCATAACACGAACCACCTCCTGAGCGTGTCACTGCCGGCGCGGACTCTCGCGATCTCCGAGGCGCAGGGGCACGAGTCGCTACTGGCGCCGTGCGCCGCGTGTTACAGCCGTCTGGCATACGCGCGCCACGCGCTCGAGGCCGACCCCTCGCTTTGCGATCCGGTCAAGGATGCCATCGGGCGAGAGCCGCCCACCACAGTGCAGGTGCTCTCCATCGTGCGCTTGCTCGCCGATCTGGCGCCGCGCATTCGTGAGAAGGTGGCGACCGCCCTCGACGGGGTTCAGATCGCTTGCTACTACGGCTGTCTGTTGGCGCGCCCGGCGGAACTGAACGACGTCGGTAGCGTCGAGGCGCCCACCGCGATGGAAGATGTGGTCAAGGCCGTCGGCGCGACCCCCGTCGTCTGGAATCAGCGGCTCGAGTGTTGCGGTGGCGGTTTCTCGTTGTCGCGAAAGGCTTCCGTGGTGCGACTCTCGAGA
Organism: Bradymonadales bacterium; assembly: GCA_003559575.1. Taxonomy (GTDB): domain Bacteria; phylum Myxococcota_A; class UBA9042; order PWKZ01; family PWKZ01; genus PWKZ01. The sequence goes on from PWKZ01000192.1 coordinate 9,390, forward strand.
TCGATTGTCGAGGATGCGCGCGCCGCGGGTGCCGCGGCGCTGGTGGTGGCCTGTCCCATGTGCCACCTGAACCTGGACTTTCGTCAAAAAGCAATCGCGCGGCGCTCTGGAGAGCGGGCCGATATGCCCGTCTTCTTCCTGACCCAGCTGGTGGGTTTGGCGCTCGGAATGAGCGCGACGGAGCTGGGGCTCGGGCGGCATTACGTGAGCACGGCGGACTTTGTGGCACGCTTGAGTGGTCAAGAGGGTGCGGCGGAGTCCGCGTCCGAGGAGATCAAGGAGGTCGGCTGATGGCGCGCATCGGTGTCTTTGTCTGCCACTGTGGCGAGAACATTGGCCGCACGGTGGACTGCGCCCAGGTGGCCGAGGCCTGCGGCTCGTTTCCGGGCGTGGTCCACAGTGTGGACTACAAGTACATGTGCTCCGACCCCGGCCAGCTTCAGATCAAAGAGGCCATCAAGGAGAAGGGCCTGACCGGGGTCGTGGTGGCCGCTTGTTCGCCGCACATGCACGAGAAGACTTTTCGCAAGGCGGCCGCGGCAGCCGGGTTGAACCCCTTCTTGTGCGAGATGGCCAACATCCGCGAGCACTGCTCCTGGATTCATGAAGATCGCGCGCGCGCCACCGCCAAGGCGATTGATCTCACCCGCTTCATCGTGGAGAAGGTCAAGCGCAACCAGCCGCTCGTGCCCATCTCGATCCCCGTCGAGCGTCGCGCGCTCGTCATCGGCGCCGGGATCGCCGGCATCCAGGCGGCGCTCGATATCGCCGACGGCGGGCGCGAGGTGATTCTGGTCGAGAAGGAGCCCTCCATCGGTGGGCACATGAGTCAACTCTCGGAGACCTTCCCGACCCTCGATTGCTCGCAGTGCATCCTGACCCCGCGGATGGTCGAGGCGTTTCAGCACCCGCGCATCAAGCTCATGACCTACAGCGAGGTGGAGTCGCTCGAAGGTTACATCGGCAACTTCGCGGTGACTATTCGCAAGAAGGCGCGGAGCGTCGACGACGAGCTGTGCAACGGCTGCGGCGATTGCCAGAGCGCCTGCCCCGTCAAAAAGATCCCGAGCGAGTTCGACGCGGGGCTTGGGAAGAGGACTGCCATCTATGTCCCGTTTCCCCAGGCGGTGCCCAATATCCCGGTCATCGACCGCGAGCGTTGCACCCGCTTCAAGGCGATGCGGAAGGGGAAGAAGAAAGAGGTTTGCGGGCGCTGCCTAAAAGCGTGCGGTCGCGAGGCGATCGATTTCGCCCAGGAGGATCGCCTGATCACCGAGAAGGTCGGCGCGATCGTGTTCGCCACCGGCTACCAGCTCTACTCGATCGGCGAGGAGCAACCGCGCGAGCACCTGTCGGGCTATGGCGAGTACGGCTATGGCGAGATCCCCGACGTCATCGACGGGATGCAGTTCGAGCGCCTGGCCTCGGCCTCCGGCCCCACCGGGGGGCGTATCGAGCGCCCCTCTGACGGCAAAGAGCCCGAGACGGTGGTCTTCCTGCAGTGCGTCGGCTCGCGCGATCCCCAAAAGGGGATCGATTATTGTTCGAAGCTGTGCTGCATGTACATCGCCAAGCACACGATGCTCTACCGCCACAAGGTCCATCACGGCCGCGCCGTCGTCTTTTACATGGACGTGCGCGCCGGCGGCAAGGGGTACGACGAGTTCGTGCGCCGCGCCGTCGAAGAGGACGGCGCCGAGTATGTGCGGGGGCGCGTCTCGCGGCTCTACCGGGCGGGCGACAAGGTGCGCGTCTGCGGCTTCGACACGCTGTCGGGCGAGCCGCTCGAGATGGACGCCGACATGGTGGTCATGGCCACCGCGATCCAGCCGCAGCCCGGGATCGAGTCGCTGGCGCAAAAACTCTCCGTCTCCTACGACAAGTCCGGTTTCATCAACGAGGCGCACCCGAAGCTCAAGCCGGTGGAGACGAACACCGCCGGGATCTATGTCGCCGGAGCTTGTCAGGCGCCGCGCGACATCCCGGACGCGGTGGCGATGGCGAGCGCCGCGGCCTCCAAGGTGCTGGGGCTGTTTTCCAACGAGGAGCTCGAGCGCGACCCCTGCGTCGCGCAGGTGGACGAGACCACGTGCAGTGGCTGCTTCCACTGTGAGCGGGTCTGCCCCTATGGCGCGGTGGAGCACTTGGAGGTCCGTGATCGCGGGGGCAACTTGATCAAGGTAATCGCAAAGGTCAACCAGGGGGTGTGCCAGGGCTGCGGCACTTGCCAGGCCACATGCCCTTCGAAGAGCGTCGAGCTGCTGGGCTTCACCGATGCCCAGATCTTTGCGGCCATCAACTCGTTATGAAGCGCGGCTCGAGTTGAAGGCTCGACCGTCGCCTGAGGAGTTTTTTGATGAGCGAGGCCACAGCGACGAGAACCCCGCCCGCGGTGGACGCTTTCGAGCCCAAGATCATCGCGTTCGTGTGCAACTGGTGTACATACACCGGCGCCGACTTGGCCGGGACGAGTAGGCTTCAGATGGCGCCCAACGTGCGCATCATCCGTTTGCCGTGTACGGGCCGCATCGATCCGCTGTTCATCGTCAAGGCCTTTGAGCGGGGTGCCGACGGCGTCATCGTGAGCGGCTGCCACCCCGGCGACTGCCACTACACCGCCGGCAACTTCCACGCTCGCCGGCGGTTTGCAGTAGCGCGCGAGATCATGGGTTTCTTGGGCATTGATCTCGATCGCGTGACCTTCTCGTGGGTCTCAGCCTCCGAGGGCGGCAAGTGGTCGGAGGTGGTCAATGAGACCACCGCGCGGGTCCGCAAGCTCGGTCCATTCAACACCTACCGCGACCTGGTCGCGGGGAGTTAGTTCGCCATGCAGGAACTCGTCGATCTCACTTCCAAGCTGCTTCAGAATGGCGACGTCAATGTCGTCATCGGCTACGAGGAGGGTCCCCGCGGAGTGCGTCCGGTGGTGGCGGCCACCCCTGACGACTGCCGCCGGCTCATATTCGACCATCGCGCGGTGCACAACCTGGCGACATACCTCTCACCGCGGCGCAAGCACTTGCGCGTCCGAGGACGAGCCGCGGTGGTGCTCAAGGGCTGCGACGCGGCGGCGGTCGCCACCCTGTTGCGCGAGAGACAGTTGAAGCGCGACGATGTGGTGTTGATAGGCGTTCGTTGCGGCGGCGTGTATCGCACGACAACGGCCGAGGGGGCGCTCAGCGCGGACAATGTGGCCGACCGCTGCGGAGGGTGCGCGCTGCGAGAGCCGACGCTGGTCGATCACCTCGTGGGCGATTTGCCCCCCGAGCCGCCCACCGCCGGTCAGCGCGCGGCGCGGATCGCGGCGCTCGAGGAGCTCAGCCCGGCCGAGCGCTTCGACTACTGGCGCCGATCGTTGGCCGACTGTGTCCGTTGCAACGCCTGCCGGGCGGTCTGCCCGCTGTGCGTTTGCGAGCGCTGTGTCGCCGACAAGACCGATCCACAGTGGATCGAGAGTTCACCCCACCTGCGGGGCAACTTCTCGTGGCATATGGCCCGGGCGCTGCATTTGGCCGGGCGCTGTGTCGACTGTGGCGAGTGTCAGAGGGCGTGCCCGGCCGGCATCCCTTTGACCGTGATAAACGGCAAGGTGGGGCAGGTGATGGGTGCGCGGTTCGGATTCCGGCCCACTGACGATCCCGATGCGCCGGCACCCATCGGCACCTTTGATCCCGATGACTCCCAGGAGTTCATCCGATGAGAGCGGAGTGCGACCCGTGAGCAACGAGCAGAAATACCTCTCTGAGTCCGAGTTCGACGCGCTGGTTCGTGAGTTAATCGCCTCCGGCAAGCGGGTCGTGGCCCCCGTCGCCGCCGAGGATGACCTTGAGCCTCAGGCGGACTATCGAGCGGTGAGCGATCCCGCAAAAATCGTGCTCGACGGCCCTCTCCCGCGTCGCTCGTTGAAGGAGTTCTTCCTGCCGGCCACCGAGGCGTTGCTGCGCTGGCGCTTGAAAAAGGGTGACGTGGCCCTCGACGAGACAGAGGCCGATTATCCGGAGACGGTGGTGGTGGGCGCCTCGCCATGCGATGCGGCGGCGTTGCCGACCGTGGATCGGGTCATGGACTGGGACTACCGCGATGAGCCGTGGTTCGGCCGCCGCGAGGCGACGGTCGTCATCTCGCGCGCTTGCCCCGGTCGTGACTCCTCCTGCTTTTGTCCGGTGGTGGGGCTCGCGCCCGACAGCACACGCGGCGCCGATGTGATGCTCTACCCGTCGGGGGAGGACGCCGGCGGCTACCTCGTCGAGGTCATCACCGAGCGCGGCGCGGCCCTGGTGGCCGCCCACTCCAAGCATTTCCAGGCGCCGCGCGAGCCGGCCGGGGTGGCGCGTCTGCGGGAGGAGGCCCGCGCGCGGGTGGACGGCAACTCGAGCGCCCGCCCGGATGAGATTCGCCGGTGGCTCGACAAGAACTTCGAGCATGAGCTGTGGGACAGGCTGGCCGAGCGTTGCCACGGTTGCGGGGCCTGCGCGGCGGTTTGCCCCACCTGCCACTGCTTCGACATCGTCGATGAGCCGGAGGGGGGCGACAGCGGCACGCGGCGGCGCAATTGGGACACATGCCAGGCGGCGGTGTTTACACTGCATGGCTCGGGCCATAACCCGCGCGAGACGCAGAACGCGCGCTTCCGCCAGCGCGTGTTGCACAAATTCGCCATCTATCCCGAGCGTTTTGGAGAGATCCTCTGTACGGGGTGCGGCCGTTGCGTGCGGGCTTGCCCTGGCGGGATGGATCTGCCCGAGATTCTGGAGGAGTTGGGTCGGTTGGCGACCAGTTCGCAGTCGGCGGGAGGAACGCCATGAACCTTTATACCCCCCACCCCGTCCGCGTGGCGGAGGTGATTGACGAGACCGTCGACACTCGTACCCTGCGCTTGGAGTTCAAGGATCCCGCCTTCGCCGAGAGCTTCGACTTCAAGGCCGGCCAATTTGGCGAGTACTCGGTCTTCGGGGCCGGTGAGTGTACGTTTTGCATCGCCTCGCCCCCGACACGGCGCGGGTACATCGAGTGCAGCTTCAAGAAGGTCGGCAAGGTCACCAACGCCATGCGCGAGCTCGAGGTGGGTGACACGATGGGCTTTCGCGGGCCTTACGGCAACCACTTTCCGCTCGATCGAATGGAGGGCGACAACCTGCTGTTCATCGCCGGAGGGATTGGGCTTGCACCCGTGCGCTGTGTCATCTGGAACGCCCTCGATCTGCGCGACAAGTTCCGCGACGTGACCATCGTCTACGGGGCGCGCAGTGTCGGCGATCTGGTCTACCGGCGCGAGCTCGAGGAGTGGGCCGGCCGCGACGATGTGAAGCTCTGGCAGACGGTCGATCCCGGTGGCGAGACCCCCGACTGGAAGGGGGAGGTGGGGTTTGTCCCGAGCGTCGTCGAGAAGGCGGAGCCCAAGGCCGAGAATACCTACGCCATAATCTGCGGGCCGCCCATCATGATCAAGTTTACGCTGCCGGTGCTCATCAAGCTCGGCTTCACCAAGGACCGCATCTTCACGACGCTCGAGAACCGCATGAAGTGTGGGTTGGGTAAGTGCGGCCGCTGTAACATCGGCCCGGTTTACGTCTGCAAGGATGGGCCGGTGTTCACCGCAGCTCAGCTCGAAGATTTGCCCCCGGAGTTTTAGACTCGGCGCCGTGGCCCGCACGGGTCGTCTCCCGCGAACGTTTTGGCTCACCCCGTGGAGCGGCGATGCAGTTAGTGGGGGAAATGGCGGCGCTCGGGACCGCCTTCTGCTGGACCGTCACCGCGCTCGCCTTCGAGAACGCCGGGCGGCGGATCGGCTCTCTGCCGGTGAACCTGATCCGTCTCGTCATGGCCGCCTTTTTGCTCTCCTGTTACGGCGCCATCGCGCGCGGTGCGTGGCTGCCGACGGACGCGTCGGGCCACGCTTGGCTTTGGCTGTCGGCCTCGGGCATCGTCGGGTTCACCTTCGGTGACTTGTGTCTTTTTCGCGCCTTTGTGGTCGTGGGCGCCCGCGTTGCGTTGCTGCTGCTGGCGCTTGTGCCGCCCGTCACGGCCATGATCGGGTGGGCGTTGTTGGGTGAGCTACTGGTTCCGATTGAGATTGTCGGGATGAGCCTGACCGTAGGCGGGATCGCATGGGTGGTGTCCGAGCGCACCGGGGGCGGGATCGCCACTAGCCCCCGGGAGCGCCTGCGTGGGGTGCTGCTTGGGATTGGCGGTGCGGTCGGACAGGCGACGGGGCTCGTGCTGAGCAAGTTCGGGATGCAAGAGTTCGACCCCTTCGCCGCCACGCAGATTCGAGTGTTCGCGGGTATCATCGGGTTTGCCGTGGTGTTTACGGCCACCGGCTGGTGGCCGCGGGTTTCCGCCGGTCTGCGGCAGCCAACGGCGATGCTGTGGACTGGTCTCGGCGCCTTCTTCGGACCGTTTCTGGGGGTCTCGTTGTCGTTGCTCGCGATCCAGAACGCGCGCGCGGGGGTGGCGGCGACCATCATGGCGCTGCCTCCGGTTCTGGTGATCCCCGTGGTGTTTTTCATCAAAAAGGAACGCGTCAGCCCGAGGGCGATCCTGGGGGCGGTGGTGGCGGTCTCCGGCACGGCGGTACTTTTCCTCTCATGACCGGGGGCTCTCTTCCCGGCAAGGATCGCTCTTGGCTCGATAACGTCATGGCAATGGACATCACGTACGGCGTTTTGCGAAGATCGCTTTGCCGCGGGGCACTGCCGCGCGCTGGCGGCTCATGAGAGCCGACGGAGAGAGGCTTGGAGGCTCAATATGGATCGGATCCGTGTCGCCACGTTGCAGTATTTGGTGCGGCCCGTCGCCGGGTTCGCCGATTTCGAAGCGCAAGTGACCGGGCTCGTCACCACTGCCGCTGACTATAAGACGGACGTGGTCGTTTTCCCCGAGTATTTTACGATTCAACTCTTGACGCTCGGTGACATGCGGGCGCCGATCAAGGCGCAGGTGCGGAGGCTATCGCGGCAACGGCCCCGGTTCATCGAGATGATGAGCCGACTGGCGCGCGACAACGACATCTGCATCGTGGCCGGCAGCATCCCCACCACCGACGAGGACGCCGGCGGCGACGACGATCCGCTCTATAACGACTGCTATGTGTTCAATCGCCGGGGCGACTACGCCATCCAGGGCAAGATGCACATGACTCGTTGGGAGGCCGAAGAGTGGCGCGTCTCACCCCGTGACGCCCTCAAAATCTTCGAGATGGAGTTTGGCCGGATGGCCATCAACATCTGTTATGACGTGGAGTTCCCCGAGCTGGCGCGGGCCGCCGCGCGCCAGGGGTGTCATCTCCTGTTGGTCCCCTCTTGCACCGACGAGCGTCAGGGCTATCTTAGGGTCCGCTACTGCGCCCAGGCGCGAGCCATCGAGAACTCGATGTATGTGGTTCATGCCGGCACTGTAGGCTCGCTGCCGATGGTCCCGGCGGTCTCCTTGAACTACGGTCAGGCCTCGATCATGACTCCCAGTGACTTCCAGTTCGCTCGCGATGGAGTGCTGGCCGAGGGGGTCGTCAATCAGGAGACGATGGTGATTGGTGATCTCAATCTTGAGTCGATCCGCCGCGCGCGCCGGGAGGCCACGGTGCTGCCGCTGAGAGACAGCGAGCGCGCCGCGGTGGTGATGGAGAACTCGGAGGTCGAGAAACTATGAGCGGAGGCAGAGGGGGCGCGGCTGGTTCAAGCCGCCGGTCTCCCAAGCGCCGTCGGGCGCACCCGGTTGCGGTGAGGGAGCGTAAGACAACCGATTTCGAAGCGATAGTCGAGCTGTGTCGTGTGGTTTATCCAAACACGGAGCCTTACTCGTTGTCGGAACTCGACTCCCAGCAGAGTGCGTTTGCCGAGGGGCAGCTAGTGGCGGTGGAGCCGGACACCGGCCGACTCTTGGGTACCGCAATGAGCCTTATCCTCCTCTGGGACGACTACGATATTCGGGACGATTGGCGTGATTTCACCGACCGGGGAAGATTCACCAACCACGATCCAAGCGGCGGTACGCTGTATGGGGCCGAGATCATGGTTCATCCCGAGACGCAGGGCATGGGGGTCGGTAAGGCACTCTACAAAGCTCGCCGCGATCTTTGTCGGCGGTTGGGGTTGCGCCGGATTCGCGCCGGCGCCCGTCTGCGGGGGTATCACCGCTACGCGGGCGAGCTCACCCTGGAGGAGTACGTCAGGGCGGTGGTGGCCGGTGAGCTCGGTGATCCGACCCTGTCGTTCCAACTCAAGCAGGGCTTCAAGGTCGTCGCGGTGGTGGAGGACTACTTGTCGGAGGATCCCTCGAGCCGGGGACATGCCGCGGTGATTGAGTGGCTGAACCACCAAGCGGCCAAGCGCAGCGACTACCGACACCGCCCAAGGACATATCTCCCATAATCGTCGGCTCATCCTGGGATTCGCGGACGGATTCGCGCACATGCACCCGCCTCCACATGCTCGTTCCTCAGAACGAAGACCGACCCTCGCTTGACGCGTCCGGCTAGATGATCAACGCTGGAGGGGCATTTTTTTACGGGGTGTTGTGCGCCCCCTTTGCCCCAAGGAGGTCATACATGCATAAGCAAAGCATTGAGTTACTGAACAAGGCCGTGGCCGATGAGCTGACGGCGGTTCACCAGTATATGTATTTTCATTTCCACTGTGATGACCAGGGGTTCGATCTTTTGGCCGGGCTCTTCAAGCGCACGGCGATCGAGGAGATGATCCACATTGAACTCTTGGCCGAGCGCATCCTCTTCCTGAACGGGGACGTGAAGATGGTCCCCGCTAGCGAGGTCCGGAAGATAACCGACGTCAAGGAGATGTTGGTCATGGCGCGTGACGCGGAAGAGAGCGCGGTGCTGACCTACAACCGCTGGGCCAACGAGTGCGCGACCAACGCCGATTCGGTCTCCAAGCAGCTCTTTGAGAGGCTGGTGGTCGACGAAGAGCGGCACTACGATCTGTTCGACCAGGAGATCGACAACATTGATCGCTTCGGCAAGGATTACCTCGCATTGCAATCGATGGAGCGCAGCCGGGGGCAGGGCGGCGGCGAGGGCTAGGCGATTCGGGCCGCTCTCGGCTGACTAGCGGCCTTTGAACTTGGCCTCGCGCCGCTCGATGAAGCTCATCACTCCCTCCGTGGCGTCTTCGGTGGCCATCAGCTGCTTTGCCTCCGCCATTAGCGTCCCGAGCGCGGCTTCGCGGCCCTGCTCCAGCGCCACCTGGGCCGCGCGGCGGGTCGCCTGGACTGCCAACGGGGCCTGGGCGGCGATTGTCGAGGCCAACTCCAGGCCACGATTGAAGAGCTCCTCTGGAGCGGTCACTTCCTGAACCAGCCCGATTCGCAGCGCCTCGGCGGCGTCGAAACGCCCTCCGGTCAGCATGTGGCGCATGGCGTTGCCCCACCCGGCCACTTGCCAGAAACGCAAAGTGGCGCCGCCGAACGGCATGATTCCGCGGCAGACTTCCATCTGGGCGAAGATGGCGTCGTCGGCGGCCACCCTGACGTCGGAGGCGAGGGCCAACTCGACCCCGATTGTGAACGTGTACCCCTGCATGACGATGACCACCGGCTTGCGGCGCCGCGGCTCCATCAAGTCGAGCGGATCGATCCCGCCCTCGGGGAACAGCGGTTTGCCGGCGGCCACCGCGGGCCCCACCTCGGACAACTCCAGCCCCGAGGTGAAGTGTTTGCCGTTAGCGAAGAGGAGGGCGCAGCGCAGCTCCGGGTCCTGCTCAAATGTGGTGTAGGCGTGAGACAGCTCCCGGAGCATCTCGAGGTTGAAGGCGTTGTATTTTTCGGGCCGCGCGAGGCCGATCAAGTTGACGTGCCCCCGGGTCTCGACGGTCAAGGTGTTATAGGTGCTCATGGTCGCTCCAAAGTCCTCGAGGCGGTTTTGGGTATGCCAAAGCGGCGCGATGAGTTTCGTAGCGCCGCGGAGGTTATGAGGGTATCATAATTTCGCCCTCCACGGCTCAGCGCCGAGCGGGGACCTCGGGGAAGGGATCCGAGCATGAGTCGCCAAGTCACACTCTCGCCTCCCACTCGTGGCGTTGCCCAGCCCTTGTTCGTAGCGGGCGATTGGGACGGATTCGCCGGCCTGGCCATCGATAACCTGATCCAGTTCCTTCTCATTTTGAGTATTTGCACTGCGGTGCTGGGTTTCCCTGTGGCTCTCGTCCTTGGTCGCATTTTGCCGGCGGCGGCTCTTTCGATCATCCTCGGCAACTTGTTTTACGCGTGGCAGGCCCAGAAACTCTCGCGGCTCACCGGCCGGCACGACGTGACGGCGTTGCCCTACGGCATCAACACCGTCTCGTTGTTCGCCTTTCTCTTCCTGGTGATGTTGCCCGCCAAGCTCGCCGCCGAGGCCGAGGGGGCCACGGCTGAGGCGGCCTCCAGGCTCGCCTGGCAGCTAGGGGTGGCCGCTTGCCTGATCTCGGGCGCGATCGAGCTTCTGGGCTCTTTCGTGGCCGAGCATATTCGTCGACACACCCCGCGCGCCGCGCTGCTGTCGACGCTGGCCGGTATCGCCATCAGCTTTATCGCCATCGACTTCGCCCTGAAGACGTTCTCCTCTCCGCTGGTGGCGTTTCTGCCGTTCGGCGTGATTCTGGCCACCTACTTCTCTCGCACCCGGATGCCGGGACGAATCCCCGGTGGGATTTGGGCAGTGCTGCTCGGGACCGCGGCGGCCTGGATCCTCTCCATCTTTGGAGACGACTCGGCGCTCGTCGCACCCGCCGAGGTGCTCACCGGAGCGGGGGCCGTCGGGCTCTATCTGCCGGTGCCGGTGGTGGGCGACTTGCTCGAAGGGCTCAGGCACCCGCTCACCTTGCGCTACCTGATCCCCGTGATGGTGCCGATGGGCATTTTCAACGTCTTGGGGTCGCTCCAGAATATCGAGTCGGCCGAGGCGGCCGGGGATCGCTATGCGACCATGCCGAGCTTGGCCGTCAACGGTGCCGGATCGATGCTGGCGGCGCTGTTCGGATCCTGCTTTCCGACAACGATCTACATCGGCCACCCCGGCTGGAAGGGGCTCGGCGCGCGCTCCGGCTACTCTATCTTGAACAGCATCTTCTTTGCAGTGGTGGCCCTCTTCGGCCTCACCCAGCTCATTGCCGCCGTGGTGCCGATGGAGGCCGGGATGGCGATTCTCTTGTGGATAGGGATCGTCATCACCGCGCAAGCCTTCCAGACCACCGACCCGCGGCACGCACCGGCGGTGGCCCTGGGGTTGTTCCCGGCGATTGCCGCCTGGGGACTGCTGATCTTTCAGCAGACCCTCCGGGGGGTCGGGTTTGCCCTGGACGATCCCGGAGTCGCCGGTCTTGCTCTCGAAGCGGCGCCGGCGTTGGCCGCTTCGGGGCTCCATCTGGACGGAATGGTGGCGCTCTCCCAGGGTTTCATGTTGGTTTGCATGGTTTGGGCGGCGGTGAGCGCGCACCTGATTGATCGGGATTTCTCAAAAGCGGCGCTGTGGGCGTTGATTGGAGCGGTGTTGGCGTTCTTTGGGTTCATTCATGCAGGATACCTCACCCCGGCCGGCGCCATGTACGACATCGCGTTTGCGAGCGGCTGGCAGTGGGCGGTGGGCTACGCCCTGTGTGGTCTGTTTTTCCTGGTCATGGCCTCGAGGATCCGGGCGCGGGGCGCCGATGTCTATCTCGATGGGGAGGGGCGTGGCCATTCCCGTCGCTCTCCGGAGGAGTAGGGGTGGAGCGAGTCCGAATCGATCTGGGAGGAGGGTGCCGCCTCCGCTGTCCGTTTTGCCGTGATTGGCGTCGCGGGCGCCCTCTTCGATCCATGACCGAGATCGAGGAGGAGATCTCAGCGATCGATTTGAGCCGGACCAGCACTCTGGTCTTCAGCGCCGGTGAGCCCACCAGCCACCCTCGGTTGGGCGAGATCGCCGCCCGCGCGCTCGCCCGCGGCGTTGCGCGCTTGGAGCTGCACACCCACGCCGCCGACAAACCGGCGCTCGAAAAAATTGTGGCGGTGGCTGGTGACAGGCTCTCGGCCGTGGTGGCGTTGCACTCCGTCGATCCGCGATTGAACTCCGCCCTGGCCGGGCGCGACGGGGTGCTGGCCAGGACCAGCGCCGGGATCGAATATCTGTTGGCCTCCGGGGTGCCGGTGGCGCTCACCACTTGTCTCACCCGTGCCAATCTGCGCGAGCTGCCGGCCCTCCCCGAGGCCGTCAAAACTCGTTGGCCCGACATCGAGCGGCTGATTTTGTCGTGGTATGTGCCCCCGATCGTGCGTGAGGGGGGGCAAGGGCTGCGCAACGACCCTCTCTATCTGCCGCCGCGCCGCGGCGAGAAGATCCTCCACGAGACTCTGGTGGGCGCCCGACGGGTGGGGCTCAACGTCAGCGGTAGCCTTGACTGGCCGCTTGTGCCCTGCTTGTTTGAAGCCCCGGCGGATCTGGCCGGGCTGTTTCCCCACGGTCCGGGTGTGGCGCTCGAGAAACGCCGCGGTCCGTGCGCGCTGTGCCTGTTTGCCGGGATGTGCACCGGGCTGAGCGCGCTACAGCGCCACCACGCGCGAGGGCATCCTCTGCGGCCGGTCTCGGATCCGGCCAGTCCGCTGCTCCGGCGTCACACGACACGCTTCGAGACGGTCGAGAGTGCGCTCAACAAGTATCTCCAAGGGCGTGAGCGCGCCGACACCGCCGATCATTCTCCGGCGCCTCGCGGCGAGGTGAGCGAGGTGGTGGTGCGGTTGACCGAGCGCTGTAACCAGCGCTGTCCTTTCTGTTGTGCGCCCTCGGGCGCTCGCGACTTGCCGGAGGAGTTAATCGAGGCCCAGCTCGCGGAGGCGATTAGCCTCGCGCCGCGAGTGATCGCCTTGTCGGGAGGCGAGCCGACTCTGGTGCCGGAGGTGCTACTGAGCGCAGTGCGGCGCCTCCACGCCGCGCGCGTGGCGTGCATTTCGTTGCAGACCAACGCGGTGCGGTTGGCCGAGGGGCCGCTGTCGGCCGAGTTGAAGGCCACGGGCCTGCGAGAGGCGTTTGTTTCGCTCCATGGTCATTGTGACGAGATCTATGATCAGAGCACCGGCACCCGGGGGCAGTTCGAGCTTGCGCTGAGAGGAATTGACGCCTTGCTGGAGGTTGGTTGTCGAGTCAACGTGAACCATGTCCTCTCGATCATCAACCTCGCGCATTTCGAGCATTTCGTCGGGTTTCTGGCGGCCCGCTTCGGCCGGCGGGTGATCCTGACTATCTCGCTGGCTCACCCCGTGGGCAGCGACCTGGATCGTTTTCAGGCGCTCACGCCGCGGATAGCCGCGCTGCGCGCGCCTCTGCGGCGGGGTCTCGAGCGTGCGTTGCAGGTCGGGATCGAGTTTCAAGGGCTTGACGGCCCATGCGGGGTTCCCTACTGCGCTTTGGGCGACGATCCTCGTTTTCACAGCGACGAGGCGCTCTTGACGCGGCCCTCCGAGACGCCGGAGTTTCGCCACGGGCCTCCGTGCGAGCGGTGCGCCGCGCGCCCGCGTTGCCTGGGGTTGCGCGACTTTCAGGCGCGGATTCACGGGTTCGGCGATCTCGAACCGGTCGACTGATTCAGCTACGCCAATCGTTGGCGAAGATTGTCAAGGGCGGCGGCCGCTTGGTTGGCGACCTCGGTGTCGCGATCCCGCCGGGCGTTTTCGAGCACTGCCTCGGCGCCGGCGCTCCCGATGGTCCCGAGGGCCGCGCAGGCCGCGGCTCTAAGCGGCCCGCTCTTCCGGCGGCTCTTGCGCATCGAGACGACGCGCGCGAACAGTGATCGCCGGCAGCCCCCCAAGACCTCGATGAGCACGTCCTCGAGGGTGCCGCCCCCAGTGAGTGGCGCCGGCCCGAGCCTGGCGATGATACCGATGGCGATGTCTTGAAGCTGCTCGGCGGGCTCTTCTTCCTTGGAATCGCGTGGCCGCAGCAACTTGGCCAGGTGGTCACTGAGCTCCGGTCGTTTTGATTCGATCTGATCGAGGAGCACCAGCGCGCGGCGGCGGACGCTGTGGTGCTCGTCGCCGAGAGCTGCGATGAGCTGCGACTCGGCGCCGGCGCCGCGGACCTTGTGAAGCGCGACGAGCGCCTCTTCGCGCAGCTTGGGGTGGGGGTGGCTCGCGAAGTGGATCAACTCGGCGATGGCCTCGTCGTCTTTGATTTCACCCAAGACCGTCAGCAGGTGGCGCGCGTAGCCCGAGTTTCGGTGACTCCGGCGTAGCTCGGCGATGATCCGAGGGAGCGCCGCCTTACCCATCGCGGCGATACTCGAGGTACACGCTTGGCGCACCGCGCTGTTCTCGGCGGCCTCGAGGAGCTGCAAAAGAGAGGGCAGCGCCGGCTCGCCGATGATGATTAGCATGTCTCGGATGCGCAGGCGCTCATCGCGTTTGGCAAGCTCCATGCCATTGACGAGCAGCTTGATCGTCTCCTCGCTTTGGAGCTGCTTGAACACCTGCGCAATGTACTTGTCGCGGTCGGGGACCTTCTCGCTGGGGCATTGGCGTTGGGTGTCGAGGATCACCAGGAAACGGTGCGTGTCCGAGTAGCAGCGGCGCCGGAGCAGCTCGTTGAAGATGCTGCTCATGCGCGACAGTTGATCCAGGTACACTTGTAAATTGCCGTCTTGATCGAGCTGCGCGAAGACCATATCGCGATGGGCGAGGAACTCGGTGGCCGATTGTTCGGCCTTGAGTTGTTGTTGGAGGTTCTCCGGCAGCTCTTCAAACACCAAGAGTTCGCGCTTGAACAGGTGCAGGAGCATCTCCCGGCCCCTCGCCGACTCTTCGGTGGTGAGCCGCAGCGCCATTTTGCGCAAAATGTTCTTGACGGCTTCGTGCAGATCGGGGCGTGTCTCCTCGGGGCTTTGAGAGGCGCTCTTGTGCGCGAGGGTTTCGAGATCGCTCACGAACGACCAGGCGACAGTCAACAGTAGCTCGCGAGCCAGGGAGTTGATGATGTCGCTCTCGATATCGGCGTCGGCGAGCTCCGGGACGTCGATCGCCACCAAGTCGGAGTTGATAAGTAGCTCTCTTATCAACTTGGTGCGCCGCAAGGGCCGAATGATGTCCTGGATCAGCAGGAGCTTGGCCGCTTTTAACTCCTGGCGGGAGGCTTTCGCATACAGCGGGACCTCGTTCAAGTCCTTGCGCAATCGGCTGATGGCCATTCGCACGTGCCACGGCATCTTGCGTTTGGCCCCCAGTATATCTCGTTCGTGCACCACCTTGACGCTTTGCACGTCTCGTCCAAGGAGCTCGTGGCTGAAACTCTCCGGTCGTGTTTCTCCCTTGGTGCCCTCGAGGTGGCGCTCGACGAACACAGAGATGAAGCGGTCGAATTCGTCTTCCTCGATGTGTGTCTTGAGGGTCAGCGCGGCGATACGGTTTCTTTGAAAATAGGTTTTCAGCTTGGCGGCGAATTGAGCCGCCATGGGGGAGCGGATGAGGTTGGCCAAGGGGACTAATTCGGCAAAGATCCCCTCGATGAAAAGCTCTTCGGTCTCGCCCGAAGTTTGCAGCGTATAGCTCACCTCGAGAAATCGCTCTTCGAATTGCTTGAGCGCTTTAAATGCTTGAAGCGCCGTCTTCTTGGCCACCGGGTGATCGGGCGAGTAGTAGTTCGTCTGCGTAATTCCCTTGACGAGCGCTGTGGTGAGCTCTGTGAGCTGTTGCTGGATCGCGGGATCGCTCTTGTCGGCGGGCCGGGTGCCCGGGCCAAGCGCCGTCATGGTCGGCGAGGTGGTTGGCAGTGTCTCGAAAGGGTTGCCGGCCTGTTGCGTAGGATGGCTGGCTGCTGCATTCTTGTCGATGGTGTCCATTTGGACCTCCAGGGCAGGAAAGCGTCACAATAGTATGACGAGTCTCTTTCGTGGCACGCTCTGAACCACCGCCAATGATGACCAGTTTATGATAACAGAACGGAGAGAAGCGCGCCGTCTTTTTTTTGGGGGGGGATTCATGTCCCGACGGGCGCCAAGGAGTAGAGGATGACCGCCGAGCACCGCGATTTCGATCCGCTCAGGCCTTATGTGACCAACCTCGATCAGGACGTCTACTGCATTCGCGGGCTGCCCCCCGAGGTGGCGGCGGTACTATTCGCGTATGTCAGCCGCAGCCCGAATTCATTTCGCGACAACCTGCGCGCTCTGATTGAAGCCGGCGATCTTCAGGGCTTGACCGGCCGGGTGGAGTCCGCCGGCGATGAGGCGTCATTTGCAGGGGCGAAGCGACGCGCCGAGCGTTTTCATAAGAAGTGGGTGGTGGGCTATGGGCACGCTTCAGTGGCCGAGCACGCCACCTTGCGCTTCGCCCTCGAGTCGGTCTCGATCATCGCGAGCAAGGTGCTCGAGGACAACCGACTCGGGAGCTACACCGAGAAGAGCACTCGCTATCAACGCTTCTCCCCCGACGATTTCATCGTGCCGCCGGATCTCGCCGGGAGCAGCGCGGGCCGCCTTCTCGAGGAGACCTGTCGGATGCTGTTGGCGCGCTACGACGCTTTTCAGGGGCCGCTCGAGCGTCATGTGGCCTCCCTCTGGCCGCGCGTGCCGAGCGTCTCCGAGGGGGCGTGGCGAAGAGCCGTCGCGGCAAGGGTCTTCGATGTCAGCCGCTACTTGATGCCGGCCGCGACTCGCACGGCGCTCGGTGTCACGATGAACGCGCGGGTTGCGACCCACGCCATCAACAAGCTGCTCTCCCATCCGCTCGCCGAATGCCGCGCGCTGGGCGCTTCGATGCTCGCCGAGGGGCGCAAGATATGTCCCACTCTCCTGCGTCACGCCGGGCCCAAGGCCTTCCTCTCGCATTCGGCGGGGGCTTGCGCCGAGTTTGGGGTGTCTCTGCCGCCCGCGGGGGCCGGCGCGCGAGAGAACTCGGTCAAGCTCACGGCCTTCGACGCCGATGGCCCCGAGCGGGTCATCAAGGCGTTGCTCTTCGAGCTTGGCGGGCCGGACGCGGCGACCCTTGATGATTACGTTCGTAACCTCGACGGCGCCACTCGCGTTCGGATTATCGAGGCCGCTCTCGCCAAGCGCGACTCCCACGACTGGCCCCCGCGGGCGTTCGAGATGGCGCGCTATGTGATGGAGGTGACGATCGATTACGGTGCTTTTCGTGATATCCAGCGGCACCGCATGGCGACGCAGCTCTCACCCCCGCTCGACGTCTCGCTCGGTTATGAGACCCCGCCGGAGCTGCGCGGAGCCGGGCTCGAGGAGGAGTACCACGACACAATGCGGCAAGCGGCGACGGCATGGGGCAAGCTCGCTGAGGTGTCGCCCCTGGTTGCCCAGTATGTGGTCCCCTTGGCGTATCGCAAGCGAGTCTTGTTCGATTGGAATCTGAGGGAGATCGAGCACTTCGTCAAGCTGCGATCCGGGCGCGAGGGGCACCGTTCATACCGTCATATCGCCTGGGAAGTGGCCGACAGGGTGGCGGAGGTCCATCCCGAGCTGGGGAGGATCCTGACCGTCGATCGCCAGGAGTACTCTCTTGAGCGGCTTCTGGCCGAAGAGCGCGCGGCGCGGCGGCGCGCCGCGGCAGAGTAGACCCGCCGCGCGGCCTGCCATAACCGCGGATCTCGCTCATCCCCGTTGGCGCTGATTTTTTGCGATCCCCCTGGGATCAGCGCTCCTCCAGCGTCACCAGCACATCGCGCACCTCGCCACGGGAGAGATCGAAGCTCTCGACCCCGAGCCACGCCCCAATCCCCGCGCCGTCGATCCCGGCGACCTCGACGGTCAACGGTTCGGCATAAAGCCCTTCGATCAAGACCCCGCGCAGCGGCCCCGCCTGCTCCGCAGGGGGGAGCTCGTCGCGGTAGTCGCTCAGGTCGCAGCGGACGGTGCGCTCGTAGATCTTGTTGCCACGCATGTCGAAGACCAGGATCTCGACGTCGTCGATCCCGTTACTGGCGCACATGAGCCCGTTTTCAAACGTCCAGTTGACGTAGATTGATCCCTGGCGCGCCGACAGCAAGATCTCCTGGGGAGCCGCCTCACGGTTCGAGCGCACTTCGAGCCCCTTGAAGAAGCCCTCGAACGTGGCCTCGGCAGGGTCGCGTTGACGGCTTTTCGCAGCCTGGGCCAGAGGATAACCAAGAACACGGACGTCATACTTGCCCGGGCGGACCCTCTCGAATTGGATGCGCTGCGAATCACAATCGCCGCTCGCGACGTCGTAGATTTCGCCGCGGTGGATGAGCTCCACCTCGACCAGGCCGATTTCAGCCGCCTCGCACCCACTACCGGCCCCCGATCCTCCGACACGCCAGCTTATCACCGCGCTGCCGTCCGGCGGCGAATCCGAGTCGCATCCCGTCTGGACGGTGCCCAGCGCCGGCAGCAAGAGAAGTGTTAGCAAGTAGATCTTTGTCTCGTAACTCATGAGCAATCCTCCGGAGGTCCGGGTCGTCACGCAGGTAATCCCAAGCTCGTCCAAGTTGCGAAAATTGGCCTCTCCACCCAAAAGCTCTTAAGCTTTTAGGCCGGAGGTCTCCTCGAAGGCGATGTTCGACCGGTCTTCGATGTCTGTCAAAAAAAACCACGGGGGTGAAATACAAGCGATGCGTGCGTGGCGATTGATAGTGCTCCTGACGGTTTTGGCGGTGGCAAGCTGTGCCGGTTTGAATCCGGAGCCGGTGGGCTATGACTATGTGCTGGTCTTGTTCAACGAGCCGAACCTCGCCCGATTGGCGAGGGCGCGCGGTCGCCCCGCGGCATCCAAGCGCGCCGCCACGCCGCAGGATCCAATCGAACACTCGGCGGTCACTGTCGGCGACGCGCCACGCGGCTGTCGCCGCGCTCAAACGCTGGCCACGGCGGCGCGATTGATGGGATTCAAGAGCGCGTTCGACGCCGAGGGGTTTCTGCATCACATTTTGGAGGCCGGTGCGGTGAGGCTCGAAGGGGTAGGTGCGCGCCCCTCCATTCGAGATGTCTTCCGGGCGTTGCAAGCCTCTCGGCGGACATATGACCGTAACGACCCGGTGCCCGGCGATCTGGTCTTTTTCCACAACACCCATGAGAGCCAAGGTGGTGGGAGCGGAAACCACTGGTACTCCCTGGTCGGGGTGGTCGAAACCGTCGCCTCATCGGGGACCATCACCGTCATTGTGCCGTGGCGCGGCGAGGTGGTCAGGCGTTCCATGAATCTCGGTCAGCCGGAGGTCTGGCGCGTTGCCTCAGACGGGCCGGTGCTGAATGATGTGTTGCGCGAGAAGAAGCTGGGCGATTCCCCCAACACCCAGTACCTGGCCGGTGAGCTATACGCCGGCTTCGCCGCTCTCCCCGATGGGTAGCCGCCATTCTCAAACGTCATAATCGTCGGCCCATTCGGGTTGACAAGGCCGGGGTGTTCGGGTAAATCCTTTCCGAGCCTGCGGCGGCATGGCCAAGTGGTAAGGCAGGGGCCTGCAAAGCCCTGATTCCCCAGTTCGAATCTGGGTGCCGCCTTGAGGGCCCTCGAGAGAGGGCCCTTTTTTTTGGGCAACTCATGATCACCGGGTTCCGTTCAGGTATACTCCTCTCCAAGGGCCTCCGAGTTGCGCCTGCTTGTTTAAGCGGGGCCAGGGTGGTAATCCTTGCGAAAACACGGAGCAGTCTAATGTCGGCGAATGCCGGCGGATGCCGGGACCGGATGCTTGAGGTTTAAGACGATGACTGAGTTTCGTTGGCTTGTCGGCTTGCTGATACTGACGTCGATGGCTGTCGCCTGTGGCGACGACCAGGGGACTCGCCCTGACGATGAGCGACCGCTCCCGACGGATGTCCGCGACACTCAAGAGGTGCTCGTCCCAGATGTCGATGAGGCCGCCGACACAGCCTCCGGCGAAACCATCGGGGCTGATGTCGTCCCCGCGCGCCCCTGTCACAACGACGAGGATTGCATCGGCGCTTTTGGGGAGCTCAAGGGCTGCAACATCGCGCTCTGCGAGTTGTCGGACGACGGGGAGAGCGGGGTTTGTGTGCTCGGTTTTGCCGAAGACGGCACCGAATGTGACGACGGCAACGCCTGCACCACCGCCGCCTCGTGCTCCGCCGGAGTCTGTGTCGCCGAGCAGGGGGCCCTGCTCGACTGCGACGATGGCAATATCTGTACCGACAGCTCCTGCGATCCGGCCGTGGGGTGTGTGCACGAGCCCAATAACAGGCTGTGCGATGACGGCCTGGCCTGTACGGTGAGCAGCCGTTGCAGTGACGGAGTCTGCGTCGGTCAGCCCATCGACTGTGACGACGGCAACCCCTGCACCAACAATGTCTGTGTCGAACCCGGCGGCTGCCGGGTGACCTACAACAACGCGCCGTGCGACAACGGCAACGCCTGCACCGCCAACGACTACTGCAGCGAGGGGACTTGCCGCGCGGGCGCCCAGATCTCATGTGATGACGGCAACCCTTGCACCGACGACTTCTGCCACTCCATCCACGGCTGTCGCCACGTCTTCAACGAGCGCTCCTGCGACGACGGCAACCCTTGCACCCACGGGGATCGCTGTGTCGAGGGCGAGTGCGTCTCGGGCGATTACGTTCCCGGCTGTCCGGCCTGCGAGTACGACTGGGAGTGTTTGCCGTACGACGACGGAAACGATTGCACCGGACTGATGGCGTGTATCGAGGGCGAGTGCCGGATTTTGTCGGCCACGATCGTCGAGTGCCCGAAACCATCCGACCCGTGCGTCATAAGCCGCTGCGACGCCGAGACCGGCGAGTGTTACGAGGACCCTCTCCCGGACGGAGTGGCCTGTGACGACGGCGACAAGTGTACTCTCGGCGATGCATGTTTCGGAGGGGTCTGTGTCGGCACTCCGGTCATCTGCGACGACGGCAATCCTTGTACCGAGAACCATTGCGATCCCGAGGTCGGCTGTCAACATCCACCGAACGACGGCGTCGCGTGTGACTTCGGCGATCCATGTGTCGGCGGCTCCACCTGTCAAGCGGGAGTCTGCATGCGTGGTCCCGACTTCTTGTGTGTCGATTGCACCACCGACGACGATTGCTCCGCCGTGGACGACGGCGATCTGTGTACCGGTGTGCTGCGTTGCTACGACGGAACCTGTCGGCTTGACCCGGAGTCGGTCGTCACTTGCGACACCTCCGGCGACGACGCGTGCTCGGAGACCCGCTGCGATCCGGCCACCGGCGAGTGTGTCCGCCACTCTCGGCCCGACGGCACTCCGTGCGACGACGGCCTGGTCTGCACGCTGAACGACGTCTGTCAGGCCGGAGTCTGCGAGGGCACTCCCATCGTCTGCGACGACGGCAATCAGTGTACAGAGGGGCAGTGCGACGAGGCGACCGGCGGCTGCGTCTTTATCGAGCGCGACTGGCCGTGCGACAACGGCAACAAGTGCACGATCGGCGACATGTGCCGCGACGGCATCTGTGTTGCGGGCGAGCTCAAGGACTGTGACGACGACAACATCTGCACCGCCAACTCCTGCTCGCCGACCGAGGGCTGCATCGCGACCTCCATCGATCGCCCCTGCGACGACGGCGACGCCTGTACTAGAAACGACCGCTGCATCGACGGTGAGTGCGTCGGTGAACCAATCGACTGCGACGACGGCAACCCCTGCACCGGGAGCTATTGCCACCCGGACGGCACGTGCAAGCACCCGCCGGTGGCCGGCCCTTGCGACAACGGCGACATTTGCACGGTCAACGACTATTGCGAGGCGGGAGTATGCATAACCGGCGAGCCGCGAGTCTGCGACGACGGCAACGAATGTACCAAGGGCCTCTGCGTTCAGGGCGAAGGATGTGTCTTCGAGCCCGTCGAAGGGCCCTGTTCGGACGGCGACGCCTGCACCACCGGTGATCGTTGTGTCGACGGCGAGTGCGTCCCCACCGGCGTGCGCGAATGTGACGACGAAAACCCATGCACCGACAACACCTGCGATCCCGACATCGGCTGCGTCTTCATTCCCAACTCCGACCCGTGCGACAACGGCAACATGTGTACCGAGAATGATGTCTGCGTCGACGGCGAGTGTGTCGCCGGCAACACTGTCAACTGCGACGACGGCAACGTCTGTACCGACAACACCTGTCGTCCCGAGTCCGGCTGCCGCACCGTCTACAACACCGCCCCCTGCGACGCCGGCAACCCATGTACCGACGACGACTACTGCGACAGCGGGCAGTGCTTCGAGGGGCCCAATTTCTGCACCGAGATCTGCGACAACGGCATCGACGACCGTCACAACGGACTCACCGACTGCGACGATCCGCAGTGCTTCGATCACCCGGCCTGCGAGCCGTGCGAGCCGGCCGGCGAGCTGTTCTGTGGCGATGTCCTCAACGGATCGCTCATGCACCCCGACGCCACTGATCGGGAGGATTCCTACGGTTGCAGCCCTCTCGACTTTTCGGGCCGCGAGTTCACCTACTTGCTTCAGCCCACCTGTCTGATGGAAGTCGAGATAATGGTCATCACCCGGACGCCGAGTTCGGGGCCGAGCGACTTCATCCAGCTCTATGGGTTCGCCCTCAAGGATGAAAACGACCGCTGCGAGCCGGACAAGTGCATCGCCATGGGCACGCCGCAGGATCGCGGCTCACGCTCCGAGACGCAGTTCAAGTTCACCGTCATGTACGATGAGGTCTACTACGTCGTCATTGACGGGTTGGAGGGGGATGAGGGCAGCTACGAGCTGTATGTGACCTGCCGGCCGTTCTCCTCCTACGAGAACTGCACCAACGGCGTCGATGACACCTGCAACGGGCTCACCGACTGCGACGACCCCGACTGCTTTACCCACTCAGCCTGCCTGTAGTGATTAGTGTGCCGCGCGAGTAATTTCTAGTCGCAGCTCTCGCTTGGTGGGTGGATGTTGGCGGTCACGCCGTCGGCGCCCCTGAGCTCTGCCATGCCGGCGTCGCCCCCGGCGCCACCGACCCCGCCGGTGCCGTCGCGTTCGAACCGGTTGCCGCTGCACACCGGGGAGCCCTGGTAGATGAAGATCCCCACCGCCGGGCCCCCGGCCCCGCCGCCGCCGTGACCCCCGTCGCCTCCGTCGCCCCCGTCGCCCCCGCGTCCGCCGACGCCCGAGCCGCCACTACTCGCACCGCCGCCGGCGCCGTCGCCGGCGGTGCCGCCGGTGCCGCCGCGCCCGCCGCGGCCGCCATCGCCGCCGCGCCCGTGGATCAGCATGTTGTCGACGATGGTGGGGTTGGCTTGCAGCACGAGGATCGCGATGGAAGCGCCGCCGCCGGTGCCGCCGGTGCCGGCGGTGCCGCCGCAGCCGCCCGCGCCGCCGCCGCCGCCGCCGCCGCCGTGGTAGGTGCCGGTCTCCCAGAAGATAAATCTATCCATGGCGCCGCCGCCGCCGCCGCCGCCGCCGCCGCCGCCGCCGTGCCCGCCGGCTGTGCCCGCGCTGCCCGGCCGGGGTTCGAACAGGCCCATGCTGTTGATTCGTCCGCCCGCCTCGCCGCCGCGCCCGTCGACTCCGCGGTCACCCGGGGTGCCATGAGCGCCGGGGGAGCCCGAATTCTTGGCCCTCCCGCCGCCGCCGCCCGCCGCGCCGCTGGCGCCGCTGCCACCGTCGTCGCCGTCGGGGTGGCCGTCACAGAAGACGCCGCCGTCGTAGCGCTCGCTGTGGCCGGCGATGCCGCCGCCGCCGCTACCGGCGTCGTGCGGCGCGCCGCCCGGGTTTGGGCAAGTGCGGCTCGCGCCATCCCCGCCTTGCACCACGTATGACGAGTTGCACCAGTCGGGCTTGCCGTCCTCGCCTCTGGAGCCTGAGGGGCCGTCTTGGCCCGGCTGGCCGTTTGTGCCATCGAGCCCCGCGTTGCCCGCGCCCGCCAGTATCCGGTTGTTGGAGAGGCGGAAGTTCTGGTTCACGTGGAGGATATAGACAGGGATCGAGCTGCCCCCCGGGACCGAGTTGTCGGTCGCCTCGATCTCGAAGCCGTCCACTCGCGTGGGCTCGTTGCCGCCTTGGACGGTCAGGGTCCGAATGACCCCGTCGCGGCTCACCGAGTTGCGCAGGATGGTCGGGTTGCCGTGGACGTCGCGGGCCCACCCCGCGGTGCGGTCATAGCCACCGTAGAGGTTGATGCCCGAGACCACCTGAACCTCGCCCGAGTAGGTGCCCTTGGAGACCAGCACGTCGGTCAGGTGGTCGTGGTCCTCCGCGAACGCGATGGCCGCCGGCAGAGTCCTGAACGGGTGGGCGCGGTCGCCGATGGTGTTGCCGTCGTCGACTCCGTTGGGCGCCACGAAGACCGACCGGGCGACGACCCCATCGATTCCGTCGCAGTTCTCGTCGCGGCCGTCGAGATCGGGGAGATCGTCCTCGGTGACGAAAGTACACTCGTACTCGCAGCCGTCGTGGTCGGACTCGTTCAGATCGACCCAACCCGGGTCGCACTCACCCATGACGCACTCGCCGTCGACACACAGCGCCTCCGCGTTGTCGTATGCGCAGACTCGGCCGCATTGGCCGCAGTTTTCGATGTCGCTTTGAAGATCTATCTCCGGGCCGCACTCGCACGAGCCGGTGACGGGTTGGCAGAAGTAGTCCTCGCCGTCGCTGGCGGTGGCCGGCTCACAGACGAACGTCCCGCGCGCGCTCTCACAGGCGCCTTCATTGGGTAGACCTTCGGCCGTCGCGCAGCGCCGGCTGCAGAAGCCGACGCCGTCGAACTCGAGGCAGCGGAAGTCGGCGGTGCAGTCGCCGTCGCCGTCCGGGCACGGCTGCTGGCAGGTGGGTGGGCGCAGCGGGACACAGATGTAGACGATGTCGGGCCAGGTGCCCACCTGCGAGCAGCCCCAGCCGGTGGGGCAGCTCTCGCTGGTGACGCACGAGGGGCTGCAGACGCGCGAGTAGCCGTCGGGGCCGATGACACACCAGCCGCTGCAACAGTCGCCGTTGTGTTCACATTCCTCAAAGTCTTCGGTGCAATCGGGGCCGGTCTCTCCGGCCTCGCTTGGATCCAAGGTCTCGTCGCCTCCGCTGTCCCGTGTCTCGGGTGGATGTTCGGGCACATCGCGCGGGCCATCCCAGCTCACGTCGGGATCGCTCACATCGGACCACTCGAAGACGTCTTCGGCGGGTGCAAGCCTGCTGTCAGACGAATCGCCGTCACAGGCGCCGCTCGCCAGCGACAACATCATGAGGCTCAGGAGCAGTGCTATTGGTTTCATGAATAATCGATCTCCTCTGGGGCGCGCTCGAGTCCGGCGCCGCTCGCCAGTTCGACACCCGAGGCTCGGCTCGCCGGAATATGTGCCAACCGCGCGTTTCGGCCGTTGCCGATATCAGCATAATGGAGCCCATCAAAAAATGCCAAACAACCCCGGCGTCCTCAATCGTCCACCGCGTCCGTGGACCGAGGGGAGTGAGG
>PWKZ01000248.1 GCA_003559575.1 Bradymonadales bacterium
GAACCTGCGTATGAGTGTGCGCCATAGTTACTCCCGTCCAGCCGACGGCCATCTATCAGAGAATAGGCGCCGGGGCCACACCTGTGTCGGCGCTCCGCGCCTCAATCACAACCCCCACGATTCCCCCGGCAGCAGGCTGCCGGGGGCTAACCCTGTTACGGCGCTCCGCGCCTGCCCAAGCCGCGCGTTTCCCGAGAGTGCAAGCCGCTCATCTGGAGCACACGATGCGGCGCAGCTCTTCGGCGACCTGTGTCTTCGGCATCCGGCCCGACGCGACCGCCATGGTGACGGAGTAGAGGTCATCGCTCCCGTAGTCGAGGGTAATGCCGTTCAGATCGAGGAACACGAGCGCAGCCAGCAGGCCGGTGCGCTTGTTGCCGTCCATGAACGGGTGGTTGCTGACGAGATGGAAGAGGTAGGCAGCGGCCATCGCGAACAGGTCCGCGTGCAGGAACTCGCCGCCGAACATCGCCTGTGGTTGGGCCACTGCCGACTCCAACAGGCCGAAGTCGCGAACACCGGTCGCACCGCCGAAGCGGTCAAGCTGACCGGCGTGAAGGTCGAGGACGTCCTCGACGGAGAGGAATTCTGGAGTCACTCGGCGAGCTTCCGAAGGGTGCCGTCGTGGGCTTCCATCATGCGGCCCGCCGCTTCGCGGACACGAGCCTGGCGGTCGGCTCGGACCGGACGGATCGTGAGCCCGACCCCGTCGGTTGTCACCTCCAGCTCGGTCTCGCGGTCGATGTCGAGCAAATCCAGAATCGGGCGCTCGATGATGATCCCAAAGCTGTTTCCGATGGCTGCGAGTTTCTTGCGCATGTCACACCTCGACGCGCGAGCCCACCGCGCACGTTATAACGGCAGTATAACACCTGCTGGATTTCCAAGCAAGCCAGACGGCGGGGAGGCAGCATGACCACCATCGAGATCCCGTGCATCCGCATCCCCGAGGTGACACGCTGCGTTGGTGCATGAATCAGTTGTGGTACGGATTGCTCCCGCGATTCCGTCTTTCTCACCGACCGGCCGAGTACGATTCCGCTGAACCGAGTTCGAGCATCTGGTTCAAAATGTTGCAGGCAAGACGCACCTCGACTTCTTGTGCGCCGGGTTCGCGGCTGCGAAAGCCGCCCTCCGATGATCCGCTTGTACCGGGAAAACGTGTTCTCAACTCGCGCCTGATGATGGTATCTAGACTCTTTCTTCCACGCTCGCCGCCCCCGTTCCAGAACAGCAGTAACATTGGCGTCCCGTGCCATCCCGGCTGCGGTTCGCGTGCCCGACACCGTGGCCGTCCTCGAAGGAGGAACAACGACCCTGGTGCCGCGGGCGCTCAGAGCATCGTACACAGCCCAGGTGTCATATGCCCCGTCACCCGTGAATCGCTCGATCTCGCCTTCAAGTTGGGTGAGGAGAACCGGCACCACACTGGCGTCACCCGTCCCGCGGTCCGTCAGGCGCTCGGCAACAATCATACCATCGGCGTCGACTCCGATGTGGAGCGTGCGCCAGCCGCGGATCCCCGCGGGCAGCTTCCGAGAACTGGTTTCCGGAGTCAACCGGGATTCATGCACCAACGTAGCGTTGCTACGCCTGCGCCCGATTCGGTTTGTTTCCTTGCATTTGAACCTGACTCCACCCGCTCGGTGCTCGGTTTGATGGGGACTTAGGGGGATGTATCCTTTGTCTCCGGCCAACGACGTCGGCCACTCACCTGCGCGAATCGCCACCGCCTCCACCACTGCCTCGAACGACTTCGATTCGTGCGCCTGACCCGCGCTCAAAAGAATCGCGAGCGGAACACCCTGGCCGTCGGTCACCAAGTGGAGCTTCGTCCCGTACCCCCCACGGGAACGACCGAGCGCGTGGTCTTCCGGCTCGTCCGAGGGCCCCCTTTTTTTCACGGCGCCCGCCGCACAACGAGCGGCACGGACGTTTTTACGAGGGGATAGAGGCTCTTCAGGACCGCGTCCTCGTTCGAGTAGACGTTGACGAGGCAGCCGTTCTGGCGCAACAGACGGGGTAGCTTCTCCAGTGCCGCCCAATGGAGCGCGCCACCCGCGAAGATCGCCCGGCGGACTACACCGCGCGCGTGGGGCCGCAGCCGTGCGAGACCGCCCAACAGCACACGGGTTCCGAGACTGAACGCGATGAGCGACAGCGGCTGGCCGGTGCGCGCTCTGTAATCGAGCAGCTCGCACAACTGCCTGGCGGCGGGCTCGCTCGCGGTGACGGCCTCATCCCAGAAGCCGGTGGCATCGCGACGCAGGTCCTCGATGAACCGCAAGACCTCGTAACCCGCATCCGGCCCGTGCCCGAACCCACAGAGAATCGTGGGCAGGTGCCGAAGCGTCATGTCGACGGCGCCGGCCGTGAGATCTCCTGAGGACCAGCGAAAGGTGTTCAGGTTCACGTCCGCGCGCTGGTCTGCCGTCCAGTAGAGCGCCTGCTCCAATGGTCCGCCCGTGCTTCCCCCAAGACCGTGGACACATCGGCGACGGCATCATCTATTGCGGTGTCGAGGACGTCAGCAAGCTGCCGGCGGTGGCCAAGCCGCATGACGGCCATGGACAGATCGCGCGTCGCCGCGTCCCGCACGACCCTTTGTTTGCGGACTACGATGCCGCCTTCCGCTCGCATCACGGCAGCACCTTTGCGACCACCGGGTGGGGCTACGAGTTCTATCTGCCTGGCTACCGCTTTGGGTACACGCTCGCTGCAGAGGAGCCAAATGCCGCCAGAACCTTCGAGCAGGTCGAGCCCC
>PWKZ01000213.1 GCA_003559575.1 Bradymonadales bacterium
ATTCCCACGGGCGACATGCAA
Organism: Bradymonadales bacterium; assembly: GCA_003559575.1. Classification (GTDB taxonomy): domain Bacteria; phylum Myxococcota_A; class UBA9042; order PWKZ01; family PWKZ01; genus PWKZ01. Next base: position 22 of record PWKZ01000213.1, read on the forward strand.
CGCTTCGGCACTGGTGTCGATGGCAGTCACCTGCCATCGCGGACGCTCCTTTTTGGCGGCAAGCGCAATACAGCCGGAACCGGTGCCGATATCCAGAAAGCGCAGCCCCTCCTCGCCGGGATGGTCGCGCAGCATCAGTTCCACGAGCTGTTCGGTCTCCGGACGGGGGATGAGCACGTCCGGGGTGACACGCAGCGTGAGATTGTAGAAATCGGTGGATCCGGTCAGGTACTGAAGCGGCTCATGCCGACCGCGGCGCCGTACCAGCGGACGCAGCGCGTCACGCTCATCCATGGTCAGGGGACGGTCAAACTGCAGGTACAGATCCAGCCGCTTGACTTTAAGCACGTGTGAAAGCAGCCACTCTATACTAAGACGGGGCGATGGCACATCCAGGGAACGGAAATGATCGGTCGCCCACTCCAGCATCCGGACTACGGTCCAATCTGGCTCTTGTTCCGGTTTGCCGCTCACTCCTCTTCTTTTTCCTCAAGTTCCGGTGACCGTTCCTGGACCGTCAATCCGTACTGCTTGCTGTAGTCCAGGATGAAGTCCAGGATCTGCTCGTAGACCGGTTGTTCATCGGGCTCCTGAGATCCGCGGAAACCGCTCTGCTTTACGACATCCACAATTTCAAGACGGGTCACGGAAGGATCTTCTGACAGGATGCAGGTGACGCACCGTGCAGAATGGACCGCCGTATTGTGGTCTTCATAGATGAATACCCGGACGGACTTTCCATCCGATATGTCGCTCTTGAAATAATGGACATGCGGCGTTTCTTCCAACATGACCTCTCCGATGCGCTTCAGCGTGGAAGCGGGACCAAAAATCTCCAGTTTGTTAATGTTAGCCATATTGTTATTAGTATTTGCAGGGTTGATACCATCCAAACCGGAAATTCGTTATCAACGCGGAAACGATTCGGATGTAAAAGGCATTATGAAAATACAATTGTATGGAACATTAGCAAGTGCGCGTTACAGATAAATTACCCTGACTTATCTCCGCAATTAACGTACCTTATCCCCTCGATCCCGCTTACCATAAAACCGACATGAATCAATTCTTTGCCATTATGACCGCTCTGTGCCTGTTTTTCATGGCACAGGTCCTGTCCGCGCCATCCCTGGCCCAGGAGCGGCCAGAACCCGAACTGGAAGAAATGGCGCGCCCGCTCTCACCGAAAGACTTCGACATACGCAACGGAATGGGCTTCCGGCTGCATCTGAACAACTATGGCTTCGGCATCGGCGGGGAATACCGGCGCGTGTTTTCCCGATACACCAAGGGTATTTTTGAATTCCAGATCAATAACCTGCGGGATGAATCCGAGCAGAGCTTTCAGGGCTACTGGGGATATACGGTGATCCCGAACAAACACAATCGTGTCATGGTTTTTCCGGCCATGTTCGGGTTGAGCCGCAGGATGTTCGCAAAAAATCTGTCGGACAATTTCCGGCTGTTCGTGCAGGCCTCGGGCGGACCTGTAGCCGCGTTCGTCTATCCCTACTACGATCATGACCTCTTCGACATGGGATTCCGACCGCAATTTCAGGGCCTCTCACAGCAGCAGTATGACGTATTCCAGGGCTGGGGGGATGGATACTTTACCTTTGGTGCGGCCGGACAGCTCTCCATCGGCGCCAATCTCGGCGGCGATTTCGGTAACATCCAGACCATCCGCATCGGGTACTACTTCAACTATTTCCCGGATGGCATCCAGGTGATGGAACCGTATCGACCCGGTGAGAACATCACCAGCTTCAATTTCGACCTTCCGCCGGAACAACAGGCGCCCGGAGTGCTTGAGACGGCATCCGACAGGCAGCAATTCTTCGGCACGCCCCACATCACGTTTGTCTTCGGCGGCATGTGGTAGGACAGGCATCAGGCACGTGATGCCATATACCGCTCGTTCCACTCCGGAAACTCCTCAAGCGAGTGCAACACGGAGTCGGCGCGACAGTCGGTGAGCTCTTCGTACGAATAAGAACCGGTTGCCACCGCCACGGCAACCGAACCAAATGACCGCGCGCATTCCACATCCCGGGGCGTGTCCCCGATGATGATCAGGTCGGAGGGACGGAACGGCTCGCCGGAATGACGGACAAGCTCCTCGAAAGCACTGGGAGGGAGTTCGTTGCGATCATGATGGTCATCGCCGAACGCCCCGAACCGGAACCGCTCCAGCAGTCCGGTAGCCGCCAGTTTGATCTTGGCGGCCCGCGCAAAGTTACCGGTCAGCAACCCGGTCCACGCCGCCCTTTCCCGCAGATAATCCAGACTGTCGTGCACCCCGTTGTACACGTGGATATCTCTGGCGGACAGGTTGCGCTCCAGCTCCTGCAGGTAGAGTTGTTTTACCTGGTGGAACATGTCGACGTCGGGCTGTTTCAGCAGTTCGGAAAAAATGTCGCGGTCCGTCTTGCCGGCAAAATCAAGTCCGGCCACGTCGATGTGGTTGAACCCGAAGCGCTCCAGGATCCGCTGGATGAGCGTCCGGTTGACCTTGTGCCTGACTTTGAGCAAGGTTCCGTCGATATCAAACAAGTAAGCTGGCTGCATGGAAAATCACATGGAAAATGGATAACTCCTGTCGCTTCGGTGCCGCCGCTGCGATCACATGAAATGGACATGACCGGGCATGATCCCGGACACACAGGAGCATGATTATAAACGTCATGGACATTCTATCTGACAATATGAATCAAAAATTATAAACAGATGAAATGGACACC
>PWKZ01000185.1 GCA_003559575.1 Bradymonadales bacterium
CGCGCGGATTCACGCACATCTGCGGCGTCACCTGCACCGAATTAGTGCTCGACGTAGCGCTGCTACGCCTCCGCCTAATTCGTCTTGTTTCCTTGCACATGCACGCGACTCCACACGCTCGGTCCTCAGAACGAACCGACGATTATGGGCGCGGCACTCTTCACTTAATCCGTGATAGACTCAGGACAGCGATGGGCCTTGAGGGGCTCACCTCGGGAGGTGACGAACATGGGCGATCGTCCGCAGCTGTATTTGGTCGATGGAAACAACTACGTTTTTCGTGCCTACCATGCCATTCGAGCGCTCTCCAACAGCAAAGGAGTGGCCACCAACGCGGTCTACGGGTTCGTCCAGATGCTATTGAAGCTCATCGACGAAGAGCAGCCGGAGTATCTCGCGGTGGTGTTCGACCCCCCGGGCCCCACGTTCCGGCGCGACATATATGCGGAGTACAAGGCCAATCGGCCGCCGGCGCCGCCCGACCTGGTGCCCCAATTCGGCCTGGTGCGCGAAGTCGTGAATGCTTTCCGGCTGCCCCTGATCGAGATCCCGGGGTTCGAGGCCGACGACTCGATCGCGACCATGAACGACGAGGCTCTGGAGCAAGGTTACGAGGTTGTAATCGTCAGCTCCGACAAAGATCTGGCGCAGCTCGTGGGGCAACACACCACGATGCTCGACACGATGTCCGAGCGGCGCTATACACCCGACGAGGTGAAGCGCAAGTGGGGGGTCGCGCCGCAACAGATGGGCGATTTTTTGGCGCTCATCGGCGACTCCTCGGACAACATCCCCGGGGTGCGCGGGGTGGGTCCCAAGACTGCCGCAACGCTCCTCGACGAGTACGGTGATCTCGACGGCATCTACCGGAATATCGAGCAATTCAAAGGCAAGCGGCGCCAGAACCTCGACGAGGACCGCGCGGCGGCCTACCGCGCGCGCACGCTCGTTGCGCTGCGTCGCGATGTGCCGGTGGGGTTGCAGATAGCTGAGATGGCGCGACGTGAGCCCGACTCCGCGGCGCTCGCGACTCTATTCGGCGAGCTCGAGTTTCGGCGACTGCGAGAGCGCTACGCGGCGGCGGTGGGCGAATCGGGAGGGGGCGCGGCGCGCGATGGGGGCGCCGGCGCCGGTGAACAGGCCGAGGGTGCGCCCCCCGAGAGGGCGGTGACTCTCGGGCAAATCGAACTCTCCTGTCGGACAGTCACCACCGAGCAGCAACTTGATGAGATGGTTGAGAGCGTAAGGGCCTCGGGCCGGTTCGCGTTCGATCTCGAGACCACTTCGCTCGTCACCGTCGAAGCCGAGATCGTGGGTGTCGCGGTGGCGGCGCGCCCCGACGAGGCGTTTTACGTCCCCGTGGCTCACTTCGGCCTCGATGTGCCGGAGCAAATCCCGCTCGAGGTGGTGTTGCGGCGGTTGGGCCCCATCTTGAGCGATCCGGGGATCACGCGCTATGCCCAAAACCTCAAGTATGACGAGGCCATTTTGCACCGTTACGGGGTCGAGGTGGGCGCCATAGCCTTTGATCCGATGCTCGCGAGCTATCTCTACGATGGCTCGGTGGAGCGCCACGGCCTCGACGCGCTCGCGTTGCGTTGGCTCGGGCACCGCGCAATGAGTTACGAGGAGGTGGCCGGCAAGGGAGGCAAAGAGATCCCCTTCGCCCATGTGCCGGTGGCCAGAGCGACGGTCTACGCCTGCGAGGACGCGGCGGTGACCCTGCGGCTCGTCGATGTCCTGCAGCCGCGGCTCGAGGAGTGCGGGCTCATCGAGATGCTACAAGACCTCGAGCTGCCACTGTCGCGGGTGTTGGGCCGAATGGAGCTCTGCGGGATCTCCGTTCTGCCCGAGCGGCTACGTGAACTCTCGCGCCGGTTGGGCGCGCGGATGGCCGATCTCGAAACCAAGGCCCATGAGGCGGCGGGGGTGCGCTTCAATCCCGGCTCTCCGAAACAACTCGCGGGGATCCTGTTCGATCGCCTCGGGCTGACTCCGGTGCGGCGCACCAAGAGCGGGCCGTCCACCGACAGCACGGTCCTCGAGTCCCTCAAAGACGCGCACCCACTCCCGGGCGTGGTGCTCGAATGGCGGCAACTGCAAAAGCTACGCTCCACCTACGCCGACACATTGCCGGCCATGGTCAATCCTCGCACCGGCCGGCTCCACACCAGCTTTCACCAGGCCGTCGCCGCCACTGGGCGGCTGTCCTCGTCGCGCCCCAACATGCAGAACATTCCCATCCGCAGTGAGGCGGGGCGCGAGATCCGCCGCGCGTTCGCGGCCCCCTCGGGGCATTTGCTGTTGTCGGCCGACTACTCGCAGATTGAGCTGCGGGTTCTGGCGCATCTCTCCGAGGACCCTTCGTTCATCCACGCTTTTGAGGAGGATCAAGACATCCATGCGCGCACCGCGGCCGAGGTCTACGGTGTGCCGCTCGACCAGGTCTCGCGCGAGCAACGCGACAACGCCAAAGCGGTCAACTTCGGGATCGTCTATGGAATGGGCGCCCAAAAGCTCGCGCGCCAGCTCAGCATCCCGCGCGCCGCGGCGCGCGACATCATCGCCCGTTACTTCGCGCGCTACTCATCGATCAAAGGCTACTTCGAGTCGACTGTCGCCGCGGCCCGGGAGACGGGTGAGGTCCGCACCTTGCTCGGACGGCGGCGGAAGCTGCCTGGAATAGACAGCAAGAACGGCGGCGCGCGCGCGACGGCCGAGCGGATGGCCATCAACACTCCGGTCCAGGGCTCGGCCGCCGATATCATCAAGTTGGCCATGCTGCGGGTGCATCGCGCGCTCAGCGACTCGGCGTGCCGGACCCGGATGCTCCTGCAAGTGCATGACGAGTTACTGTTCGAGGTCCCGGAGGAGGAGATCGAGGAGGTCACGGCCCTCGTTCGCGAGGCGATGGAGGGGGCTTACCCGTTACGAGTTCCCCTCAAGACCGAGGTTCACTCGGGGCGAGACTGGAGCGAAGCGCATGGGTAAGCCAACCGGCGGCACCGCTTCGCTTGAAGAGCAGCTCGAGGCGGCTCTGAGCCGTGTCGCCGAGCTTGAAGAGTCGTTGGCCGCGGAAGAGAAGCGCTACAGTCGGCAGGCGAAGCAGATTCGGGTGGTGCGCCGGCTAGGTGGCGCGCTGGCGCGCATTTATGATCAAGAGACTCTGCTCGAGAATATTGTGGCGCAGGTGATGGATCTCATCGCCGCCGAGCGGTGTCATGTGTTCATCCTCGATCAGACCTCGGACGAGCTGTGGGCCGTCGCCGCCAACGACAAACGGGGCCTCAAGCTGCGGTTCAGGGTGGGCGAGGGGATCGTGGGTCATGTGGCCCAGACCGGGACCGCCGTCAACCTCGAGGATGCGCGGCATCATCCGGGGTTCGATCCGCGACTCGAAGAGTGGTTGGGTGCCGACGTCACATCTCTCATGGCCGTGCCGCTGTTGAACTACGACGGGCGCGTCATCGGGGCCATCGAGGTTGTGAACCGCGGCGGGGAAGAGATCGCCTTCACCGAAGAGGACGAGGAGTTGCTCGCGGCGGTGGCCGTTCATACGGGCGCCGCCATCGACAAGGCCAAGCTGTTTTTCGACATGCTCAGCAAGGATATTGAGCTGGGCGATGTTCAGGCGAAGCTCCGGAACAAGATGGAGGAGCTTGATATCCTCTATCGTATCGAGAAAGAGCTGACTCGCACCGACGATCTCGACTCACTGCTCGTGGGGATCATGCGGCATGCGGTGCAGATAGTGCCGGCCGAGGTCGGGGCCGTGTGTCTCTCCCAGGGGACGGTCGAGGTCGTCAATATCTGGCATCGGGACGAGGAGTGCGCCGAGAAGTTGCGGTTGGAGGCGGGCACCGGGCTTATCGGACAGGTGAGTCGTCACGGCCGCGCGATGTTGGCCAACGACATCCCAGAGCACCCGGATCTCGCCCGGTTGACCTCCGAGCGACTCGGGCGCGACGCGATCTCCGCGCTGGTGGTCCCTCTCTTCCTGCGCGGCACCCCGAGCGGCGCCCTGGCGCTCTATAACAAGACCGGCTCACGTCGGAGCTTCGAAGACGACGACAGGAAGCTATTGGTGCTGATGGCCGGTCAGACAGCGACCGCCATCGAGCGGATCGACGAGCGTCGCCGCGAGCTCGACGCCAACCGGCTCGCCACGGTCGGCCGGTTGCTCTCCGGCGTGCTCCACGACTTCCGCACTCCGATGTCGATTATCGCCGGCTATGCCCATCTCATGGCCGAGGAAGACAACCCCGATGAGCGGCGCCAATCGGCGTCTTCGATTCTCAAGCAGATCGAAATGATCAATCAGATGACGCGGGAGATTTTACTGTTTGCGCGAGGAGAGCAGAGTCTCCTGGTTCGCCGGGTGCAGATGGTGGCCTTCCTTGACGAAATCAGCGAGCTGCTCCAAGAGGAGTTTGCCGGTTATGGGATCGAACTCACGATCGAGCGCGAGTATTTGGGTCCTGTCAGGATGGATGAGACCAAGATGCGGCGAGTGGTGTTCAACCTGGCGCGCAACGCGCGGGAGGCGATGCCCGAAGGTGGGCGCTTCGTGTTTCAGGTGGCGCATGATCCCGATTCGGACGAGATTCTCTATCGGTTCTGCGATACCGGCGACGGTGTGCCGGACGATGTGCGCGACAAGCTGTTTTCGAGCTTCGTGACGAGTGGCAAGCAGGACGGCACCGGTCTCGGGCTCGCCATTGTAAAACGCATCGTCGAGGAGCACGGCGGCCGAATCTCTTACGAGTCGCAGCGGAATATCGGGACCACGTTTACGATTCGTATTCCGCGGGAGGGCCCTCTGGACAGCGTGGAGGGTCCCTGAGTGTCTAGATGCCCCGGTCTGATCGGCATGGGGATGGAGCGTGTATGGATCTGTTTGATATTTTGGAGAAAGGTGGGGCGCTCATGTACCCCATCATGTTGGCCGGGGCGGCGGCGGTGTTCGTCTTCGTCGAGCGCTCCTGGGCGTTGCAGCGTCGCTTCATAGCGCCGGATGGGCTCGTCCGGGCGCTCACGAGCCTGGTGCAGCGGGGCGATTTTGCCACCGCCGAGACAACGGCGGTGGAGAACGACACTCCCTTCGCGCGGGTGGCGGTGGTCGGCCTTCGGGCGCGCCTCGGGGGGCGCGCCGCGATCAAGGAGGCGATGGAGGAGACCGGTCAGATCGAGGCCTCCCGGCTGACCCGTCTCGTTGGTGTGGCGGGCACGGTCGCGACGGTGACGCCGCTGCTCGGGTTGCTCGGGACGGTGCTTGGGATGATCCAGGTCTTCCAGGACGTGGCCGAGCAGATCGATCCGCAGATTGGAGTCCTGGCGCGCGGTATCTGGCAGGCGCTGCTCACCACCGGCGCCGGCCTCACGGTGGCGATCCCAAGTTTTCTCGCCTACCGCTTTCTGCTCGGGCGCGCCGAGCGGTTGTCGGTGGAGATGGAGGAGCGATCATTGACCTTGCTCGAACTCATCATCTCGCACCAAGGGGCGGCCGGGAGCGCCATGGGGAGCGGCGCCGGCGGTCAGGCGCCCCCTCCACGCGGCGAGTCGCTTGACGGCGAGAGAGCCGTCCCCGAGGAGGGGGAGTGAGGTTCGCGCGCAGACATCGCCGTCCGGTGATCGAGACCGTGATCGACATCACCTCTCTCGTGGACGTGGTCTTTCTGCTGCTCATTTTCCTGCTCGTGACGACGACCTTCAAGAGCCGGGAGTACGCGTTCCCGCTCGCGCTGCCCACCGCCACAGAGACCGAGCTTGTGGTGCGGGCCGAGCGGCCGACGATTTTCGTCTCCCGGGAAGGGGAGTTCTTCTTCCTCGAGATCCCGGACGACGGGGCCGATCCCGCCGATCCCGCCGATCCGATCGACCGTGAGGAGCTGGAGCGGCGGTTGGCCCGGTTCGTCGAGCGAGAGCCTGACGCCGAGATCAGCATCAAGGCCGAAGGCGGCACCAACTATCAGCGCTTCGTGGACGTCCTGGACGCCTGCCGGAAGGTAGGGATCGAGCATGTCCTGCTGCCTTACGAGTTGGCCTCCGAGTTCGACGACTCCGGAGGCGAGGCGGCGGAGTAGCCCGCGTGCCACCGATCACTCCGAGCGAGCCCGCCTCGCGCCCCCGAGTTCTCTTCGTGACGGTGGGGTGCCGCGCCAACCAGGCCGACAGCCGCATGTTGGCCGAGGCGCTCCCTCCCGATGAGTTCGCGAGTCTCGAAGAGGCGCCCGACTGTGGGGTCGAGATCTGTGTCATCAACTCTTGCACCGTGACCCAACGCGCCGCCTCCGACACCCGCGCCGCGGTGCGGAGGTGCGCGCGACGTTATCCCGGAGCCCGAATCGTGGTCACCGGCTGTATGGCGACGGTGGCCTCCTTGGAGCTTCAGGGCCTGGCCCCGGTGGCGGCGGTCGTGCCCAATGGGCGCAAGCACGATCTCGTGCAAGTGCTGCGCGCGCTCGACGACCACACGGGCGCGCCGCTCGTGTTCGCGCCCTCCGGCCCGCCGGCGCCGGTGGCGTTTCGCGCGCCGAGCGCCATCACCGCGCTCCCGCCCAGGCGCACCAGACCACAACTGAAGATTCAAGATGGGTGCGACGGCGGTTGCGCCTACTGCATAGTTCCGGCCGCCAGGGGCCCCGGGCGGAGCCAGCCGGCGGCCGAAGTTCTGGCGAGCATCGCGCGCTACGCCGAGCTTGGCGCCCGCGAGGTGGTGTTGACCGGGATCCATGTGGGCCGTTACGGCTGCGACCTCACCGCTCCGTCAAAGCCCCGCTCGCTCGCGGCCCTCCTGAGCGCGATCGATGAGAGATTATCGTCGTTTGGCGCGCGGGTGCCGCGAATCAGGCTCTCGTCCATCGAGCCGGACGAGGTTACGGATGATCTCCTGGCGGTCCTCGCCCGCGGCCGCTTCTGCCGTCACTTGCATCTGCCGCTGCAGAGCGGCGATGATGGGGTCCTCGCGCGAATGGGTCGGCGCTATGACACCGTGGGCTACCGCACGAGACTCGCGGCCGTGCGCCGCCGACTCCCTGGGGTGACCGTCGGCGCCGATGTGTTGGTGGGCTTTCCGGGGGAGAGCGAGGCCGAGTTCGTGCGCTCACTCGAGTTCATCGAACGCTGTCGTTTTGACTACCTGCATGTCTTCGGCTATTCGAGGCGCGACGGCACACGGGCTTCGACCATGGGAGATCAGGTGCCGGCGGGGGTAATCAAACGGCGTGTCGCTTCGCTGCGTGTGTTGGGCGAGCGGCTCTACGCCGGGCTCCTCGCGCGCCACGAGGGAGAGCACGCCGAGGCTCTGATCGAGGGCCCCTTGGGCACGAGGGGGGACGGTCACTTCGGGCGGGACCGGCTGGCCGGCCTGACCGGCACCTATGTGCCGGTGGCCCTGCCCCCCGGGGCGGGCGCCAAGGGCGAGCTCGTCCCTGTGTTGATTGGCAGAGCACCGGAGGGCGGCCGGCGGGCGCCGGCCGAGGTGGTGTGAAAAGAGGGCTCCATGTTTTCATCGCACACCTCTCGAGGGTTGATTGGCGGCGTCGCGGTCGAGTCTTTGGAGACGCGGCTCGGCTACCGGTTCTCCGACCGGGAGCTTGTCCGCCGCGCTCTCGTTCACCCGTCATGGCGCCACGAGAACGGCCCCGACGGGACCGACAATCAACGACTGGAGTTCTTGGGCGACGCGGTGTTGTCCTTGGCGGTCAGCGATCTCCTTTTCAGCCGTCTCACGGAGTCCCCGGAGGGCGAGCTCACTCGGCTGCGGGCGCGGCTCGTCTGCACGGGCCGGTTGGCCGAGGTGGCGCGCGATCTCGGTCTCGGCGAGGCGATGGCGCTCGGGCGCGGAGAGCAGGCGACCGGCGGTGCCGACAAGGACTCCATTTTGGCGGCCGGCTTCGAGGCTGTGCTCGGCGCCGTCTATGAAGATGGGGGCTTCGAGGCGGCGATGGGGTTGGTCACGCGTGAGTTGGCGCGGGAGCTCGATGAGGCGGTGTTGCACGGGGGACGTGATCCCAAGTCGGCGCTGCAGGAGCAGAGCCAGCGGGAGTTCCAGGTGACGCCGCGCTATCGCCTGGCCGCTGTCGAGGGTCCGCCTCACGAGCCTCACTTCACCGCCGAGGTGGAGATCCCCGGCCATTTTCGTTGCCAGGGGCAGGGGGCGTCCAAGAAGGAGGCCGAGCGTTCCGCCGCTGCCGCGGCGCTCGAGAGCTTGGCCGCCGCGGCGGGAGAGAGCGCTCCCGAAGACGGTTCAGCCAGGGAGCAACCTTGAGCCGGCACCGCATCTTGCCTCTGTTCATCACCGGCAGCCATCGTCCGGGGCGCTGTCCGTTGAGCTGTGTCTACTGTGACCAGGCGCTGATGTTGGGCGGCGCCGGTTCGGCGCTGTCGGCCGAAGACGTGCGCGTCGCTTTGCGATCGGCGGCTGGGCGCGCGGGTCCGGCGCCGGAGATCGGGTTTTACGGGGGCACTTTCACCGGGCTCGCGCCTGAGCTTCAGGAGGAGCTTTTGACCGCCGCCGCGGCGGCCGTGCGCCGCGGTGAGGCGGCCTCCGTGCGGGTCTCGACTCACCCTGCCTGGTGCGGTGACGAGGCTCTGGCGCGGCTCGCGCGCTTCGGTGTCGCGACGGTCGAGGTGGGAGTGCAGAGCCTTGACGAGCGAGTGCTGCGGGCCTCGAGGCGAGGTGTTTTGGCGGGTGAGATTGAGGCGGCCCTCGCGCGGGTTGTCGCCCACGGGTTTCGGCTCGGGGTGCAGACGATGGTCGGGTTGCCGGGTTCCGATCGCGCCTCCGATCTGGCGACGGCGACGAGGTTGGCGGACAGCGGCGCTCGGCTGGCGCGGATATATCCCACCCTGGTTCTCCGCGAGACCGCGCTTGCGTTGATGACGGTGCGGGGGGAATATCGGCCGCTTGCTCTCGAAGAGGCGGTGGCGCGGGCCGCCGATCAGGTGGCTCGGTTCGAGGCGCGCGGGGTGACGGTGCAGCGCATTGGGCTGCATGTGGACCAGGCGCTGCGGCGCGCGGTGGTGGCCGGACCGCTCGACGAGTCGTTGGGCGAGCGGGTGCGGGGTGAGCTGGCCTTCCGGCGGCTTACGAGGTTGGTCCAGGAGCGCTCCGGCGACGAGCTGACCGTGAGAGTCGCGCCGCGCGAGAGGTCGCGGTATGTGGGCTACCGGCGCGAAAACCTGAAGCGAATCGGATCAATGTTCCCGGGGGTCAAGCTGCGGATCATTGAGGGCTGACCTCGGCGCACAACAACGGCGCGATGGCCGCCAGGCGGTGCGGCCCGATCCCCTTGACCGCGAGCAGATCGGAGGGGGTCGTGAATCCGTCAAGTGTTTGGGCGGCCGCCACGATCCTTGCTGCCAGCGTCTCTCCGATCCCCGGCAGCGCCCGCCAGTCGCGCTCTCTCGTGGTGCAAAGCGGCAGGCACTCGCCGAGCGCCAGCAGAGTCTCGCCGCTCGAGGTTGAGAGACTCACGTCACACTCGCCGGGCGCGCGGCGGACCACTTCGATTCGGGTTCGCGGTCGAAGCATCTCTTCAACCGGTGCGTCACCGGCCGACTCGCAGCCGAGCGCACGGTGGTTTTCAACAAGGATGTCCCGCAGCTCCTCCGGCAGTAGACGAGGGTAAACGATCCGCGCGTGGTCCGGCGTGTCTTGTGCGCGCCGCAGGATCTCGATGGGGCCCACTGCGTCTCGAGGGTACGCTATGGCCTGCCGGTCCCCGGCGGGGCGCGTGGGAGCGCTCGACAGGGGGCCAAGCGCGGCGCTCAGGAGGAGCGCCGCGACCAGGATCAAGCGAAAAGACACTTGCAGCGACGCTGAGTTGCGCCGTGTCGGAGGGGCAGAGTCGATCTCGAGGGGTGGTGCCATATGAGACTCCCGCGACGAACGAGTCACACCTCTACTGATCGCGACGACGAGCCAATTGTTGCCCCGGCTTCCCCACCCGCGCACTTCCCACCGCCGCCCGCCCCGGCCAACAACCAAGCCCCCGGGTGAGGTGCAGCCACCTCGCAAGGTGGTCATTCTCGCCACCAGCGCGGGTGTGACAGTGAGGGGCGTTGTGAGCCACACGGGGGGCGCGAGCGAACTTGGAAGAAGGTTCGCGGCCATTTATGCTGTCGCTACGACGGTACCCTGCTGGCAGCGCAAGCAGGTCATATGCGTCAGCGCTCGATAGAGTTCACAGAGGTGGTGTTGATGTCGTCCGAGTTGTTCGCTGACCAGGCGATCGAGTTAGCAGGGGCTCTACTTCGAGCTGTCCTCGGGGGAGCGTTATTACTTTTCCTCGCGCGGTGGTTTGCTCCAAAGTTGTCGGCCTTGGCCGCCAGGATTCCTCAGTCTGCGCGCCCCGCGGCAAGCTATGGGACGTTTGGAGCGGCGCTAATCGTCTTGGCGCTGGATCCCATGAGCATTGGTTTTAGCATTGCAAGCCTGTTGTTGATTTTGGTTGGGACCCATTTGAGCGTTGCGAGGGAGCGAGTCCATCTTGGGGTCCAGTTGATATGGGTGTTACTGATTTTCCACTTGGCGGTGACTTTGGATCTGCTGTGGGACTGGGACTCGTTCGCGGTATTTCGCGCTCTATGCGGCGTGATTTTTATCAACATCGTCGAGCCCATCTTGTTGCCACTGACGATGCTCGTGGACCATTTCCCGAGCGTTGCCGGCGCCGCACCGCTGTCCGGGCTGCTTTCGATCATGACCGCCGCCGCTTCCGTGGTGTTGGTTCCGACTCTGTCACTCACCGCACTGGCCGTCTCTTACTTTCTCCAAGCGCCGCTTGCGGAGCTCCGTCCCGACGAGCGGATACCGCCAGGGCGATCTGCCTCCATGGGCTCTGCGGGGCATAAAAGAAGTATCCGACAGAGGAGACGGCTGGCGATTGTCATCGGAGCGGCTGGATTGGCTGTCGCCGTTTGGCAGCCGGTGGCTGACAATGAACTATTGGTGCTTTGGTTGCTC
>PWKZ01000296.1 GCA_003559575.1 Bradymonadales bacterium
GGAAACGGTTAGGGTCCCCGGGCGCGCCGTGGGAGGGGCAAAACGGGCTGAGGAGAGCTGCGGGTGGCGGAGATCGGGAGCTATCTTGGGGGCGACACCCCTCGTGTGGAGATGATTCGAGACGTCGCCACCTTGCGTGCTTTTCTGGTGGCCGAGCCGGAGAAGACGGCCTATTTTCTGGGCGACCTCGACCCTCGGTATTTTCACGCCACAAGGTGGTATGCGGAGCGCGATCACAGCGGGCTCTCCGCGCTCTTGATGCTGTATCTCGGTCACAGCTTCCCCGGGGTGCTCACCTACGGGGCGCCCGACGCTCTGAGGCGTATCTTCGGGCACGTCTCCGAGATTCTCCCCGAGCGATTCGACATACACCACTTCGAAGAACACTTGGAGACGCTCCACGGCCTCTTTCGCGATGGCCGGCAGCGTGTCTTTGTCCGAATGGCGCTCGACGCGAACGATTTCATCGCGCAGCCTGATCTGAGCGAAGTCCATCGCCTCGTCCACTCGGACACAGCCGAGCTGGCGCGCCTGTATGCACGCACCGGGCTGACCTTTTTCGACCCTTACCAGATCGAGACCGGGTTCTATTTCGGTATTCGGCGCAATGGGAGGCTGGTCTCAGCCGCCGGAGTGCATGTGGTCTCCGAGGAGTCGCGCGTGGCGGCTATCGGTAACGTGGCCACGCACCCCGACTACCGCCGCCGGGGACTGTCGAAGCGTTGCACCGGGCGGCTCGTTGCGGCCTTGCTGCGGCGCGTGCGAACCATCGTGCTGAACGTCGAGCGCCACAACGAGGACGCCATCCAGCTGTACCGCTCGCTCGGGTTCCGCGAGCACTGCCTTTTGTTCAGTCGTCGTGTCGAGCCAAGGCCTTGAGGTAGGCGTGAACCGTTGACTCCAAGCCCCACCACAGCGCATCGGCCACGAAACCGTGGCCGATCGAGACCTCGCTCAAGAATGGAATTGCCTTTTTGAAAGCAGGGAGGTTCTCGGTGGTGAGATCGTGGCCGGCGTTCACCTCGAGCCCGACCTCGCGCGCGGCGCCCGCCGCTGCCGCATAGCGCGCGAGATACGTCGCACGCTCGGATCCCGCAAATGCGTGGGCGTATGGGCCGGTGTAAAGCTCGATGCGGTCTGCGCCCACGTCGCGTGCGGCTTTCATGGAGGCGGGATCAGGGTCCATGAACAACGAGACTCGGATCCCGCGATTCTTTAGCCCGGCGATTATTTCGCGCAGCCGAGCGGCGTTGGCAGGCACGTCCCAGCCGTGGTCGGAGGTGTTTTGATCGGGTGAGTCGGGCACCAGCGTGGCCTGGTCGGGGCTTAGCTCGTGGACCAGATCCAGCCACGACTCGAAAGGGTTGCCTTCGATGTTGAACTCGACACCACGGGCGCGATGACCCTCCTCGTCCAAAAATAGCGCGAGGGCATGAGCGTCGATCTTGCGAATGTGGCGCTCGTCCGGGCGCGGGTGGATGGTCAACCCATGGGCGCCGGCGGCCAAGATAGTGCGTCCGGCGGCCACAGGGCAGGGGTAGCCGACGTCGCGCTGGTTGCGCAGGAGCGCCACCTTGTTGA
Organism: Bradymonadales bacterium; assembly: GCA_003559575.1. GTDB lineage: Bacteria > Myxococcota_A > UBA9042 > PWKZ01 > PWKZ01 > PWKZ01. Next base: position 1,582 of record PWKZ01000296.1, read on the forward strand.
GATTGATGCTCAGATTGGTGTTCATTGTCTTTCCTGTTCCACCGGGGCGGCAGGTTTTACTCGGCTCGGCAGAGCCCATCGAGACATATCGCGCCCTCTGCCGCGCAGTCGATATAGTCGGGTTGATAAACGCACTCGTAGCCCTCGGTGAGTACCGTACACCATCCCGGGCGCGCATAGCTCAGGAGCCAACGCTCGTCCTCACAAATGTCACTCGGGGGGGCCTCACAAGGGTTTGGATGGCAGTCGCTGTCCGTGGTCGACAGCGCGCCGGCGTTCGCGACCTGATAGCCGTTCTCGGACCCGTCTTCACCGGGATGACCGGTGTTCCTGTCACAGTAGACAAAGCGCTCCCCAGCGTCGAGCGAGAAGCGAAATGCCAGGTGATAGCTGCCTTCCTCGGGTGCTGCCAGGTGAGCGACGTACTCGTCGTTGTCGGGCTCACCCTCGAGTTCGCCGTCCCAATCGGGGCTGGGGCCGGCGACGAACCAGTCCCACTCCTCGGGAGTGGCCGTAGGATCGCTACCGGCCGGGCCCACTCCGGCTTGGCCGACGAGGTTGTAGTCCAGGTCGACGCCGGCGCTCAGGTCGGTTATCCCCGGCGCGCGGACGCGACCGTAGATCGACAGCTTCTCGCCGGCGAAGAGCCACTGGTCGAGTGGACGCTGCAGGCGACACCACTCGACCTCCGGGAAACATGGCGGGTTCACGGCGCCGGGAGTGCCCAGGTTGTGGCGCTCAGGGTCCCCTCCGGCGTCTTCGTAGTAGATCGCCTTCGCCAGGCACCAGTTCTCGCCCAAAGTGTTGGATTCGTGATCGAAGGCACCAGGATCAAGGCTCAAGGAGCGCCCGACCGCCGGCGGGAAGCCAAGATCCTGATTGTACTCGACGTGATCAATCTGCGCGTCCTCGCAGGTGAGCGTCAGCGAATCGGAGGTGTTGCGGAGAAAGAAGCTGAAGGTTTGGAAGGGATCGAGGCCACCGTTGAGTGCCCGATCCGTGCTGCGCACAAAGAGAACGAGGCCCCCCGGAGCGAGCACGAGAGGGTCGACGGTGAGCGAGTCGTCATTGATGTCGGAGATTCGGCATCCCCCCAAAAAGACGTTCTCGGATGAGACGTTCATCATCTCGAACCACTCGGCGTGCGCGTCGGCGAGATCGAAGGACGGGTTGTACATGATCTCGGTGAAGATGACCTGCCCTAAAGAGGGCGCGGGGGCCTGGTGGACGCACTCGCCGGCCTCGCAATAGCCTCCACGCAGAGCGCAGTCGATGCTGCTCTCCTCCGGGTAGTGGCACTCGAAGCCTGCGCCGTCGAGGAGGCACTGCCCCTCGCCGGAGTATGTCACCAGCAGAAGCCCATCGCTGGAGCACTCTTGGAATGGCGCGTCCTCGACACAGGGGTTGGGGAAGCAGGCGCTCTCGAGGCTCATGAGGTGCCCGGCGTTGTCCGGCTGGTAGCCGTCTTCGGAGCCGTCCTCACCGGGGTGCCCGGTGTCGCCGTCACAGTACTGCCATCCCGGGGAACTCGCTAGCTTGAAGCGATAGGCGAAGCTGTAGGTGCCCGGCGCCGGGGCCGCCAGCGCGGCGACGTACTCGGCGTCGGCCCTCTCATTGTCAGGGACATGGGCCGGGTTGGGGGCGGCGCGCACATAGCTCCAGTCGCCATCCGGATCGAGGTCGGGCCGCGTGCCGACGGGCCCAATCCCCACCTCGCCGATGATGGCGGCGGCGATCTCCTCGGTGGTCCCGGTGGGGGTCACACCCGGCTCGAAAACTCGCCCGAACACCTCAATGCTCTCACCGGCTCTTCTCTCCAGCTCAAGCGGCGGCTGCAAACGACACCAGGCGACACGGGGGAAACAAGGCGGGTTTTCCGTTCCGGGAGTGCCGTGGTTATGGCGCTCGGGATCCCCTGCGGAGTCTTCGTAGTAAACATCGGATCCGGTGCACCAGTTGGCACCGATGTCATTGAGTTGATGGTGAAATGCGCCGGGATCGAGACTCAACGAACGCCCCGCGGCGACAGGGAACCCGAGAGCGGTGCTGTATTCGACACGGTCCACCTGCACCGCGCCACAGGTGAGCGTCAGGGAATCACCGGCGTTGACGAGTTGGAAACCGAAAGTTTGCAGGGGGTCGAGGCCGCCATTGAATTCGTGGTAAGCGCTGCGCGCAAAGAGCGCCAGCTCGCCGGGCGCGAGCAGGAGCGGATCGAGCTGCATGGGGTGGTTGTCCCTCAGGTTGGTGATTATGCACCCGCCCAGGAAAAGAGGCGTGGGGGAGATGTTCTTTATTTCGAACCACTCGCCGTCGGGATCGTTGAGGTCGTGGCGCGGGTTATACATGATCTCGGTGAAGATGACCTGCCCCTCGGTGGGCGCGGGGATCTCATCGACGCATTCGCCGCCCTCGCAACGACCGCCGCGCGCGGCGCAGTCGATTCTCTCCTCCAACTGGTAATCGCACTGGTAACTATCATCATTGAGAGGGGTGCAGACGCCTTCGGCGCTGTAGCGCAAAACGGACAGCCCGTCGGCGCTGCATGTGTTGGGCGGTCGTATATTGCATGGGTTGGGGTCGCAGAGGTCGTGCGGATCGATTGGACACTCGACGTTGGCCGCCCCGGGAGTGCCCGCGTCGCCATCTCCAGGCGTTTGGCACCAGGCCGCCGGATCGTCGTTGTGTTCGGGGTCGAGATGATCGGGCGAGAGCTGAAGCGAGCGGCATTCGCGCGCGGGCCAACCCTCGCCTCCGTATTGCAGCTCGACCACCAGATTGCCGCAGTGGTCACGAAGCGCCAGGCGGCCCTCCGCGCTTCGCCGCAACAAGATGTCATCCCCGTAGACATAGTCGCTCACGTTGTCGGTGAGCCGCGCCCACTCTGCGCTGCGGGCCAGAACGAGCGGGTGATTGGGGCTCGCCGCCAGGACGCCCTCGGGAGGCTCGATCAGGTGGCTCTCGGATTCAGGGACGGTGCCCTCGATGGTCCAGCAGGTGAGATCAACGACCTCGTCGCCGACATTGAGAACCTCAAACCATTGGCCTTGCTCGTTGCTGAGGACACAGGGGGCGGCCTGGAGCTCGGAGATCAAGAGTCCAGGCAGAGCGGCGTCGCAGGGCGGTGAATCCCTTGGACACAGCGGCCCTGGAGGAGTGACCTCGCCACCAGGCTCAGTCGTGACCTCGTCGTGGCCCGGACTGATCTCGCCGGAAGGCACGGTGTCACGCGCGAAAGTGTCGTGGCGAGGGCGACGCTCATCGTCGCTGTCACACCCCGCGACAGCCAGAAAAAGGGCGAGCGTCGCACAAATGAAGGGCGCATATCGATGACTCAACATGGTCTCCTCCAGTGGGGGAAGGCGGACGCTCAACAGCTTAGCCTCAACCATGAAGCTTGTTCAAGCTCCTCAATCATCCACCCTTTTCCGGGATTCGGGAAGCGATTCGGGTGATTTTGCGGCGTCACCTTCACCAAATCGATGCTCGACCTGGGCGCTGCGCCGGACTGCGCCCAAGAGCGATTTGTTTCCTTGCATCCATACCTGCCTCGACTCCCTCGGTGCTCGGTTTGAGACGGGAATTGGGGAGCAGAGATCGTTTCGGCGCGGTTATGGCGAGGAACGCGGGGGCTAACGTCTCACAACCCTTGGCTGACGACCGGCGACTTAAAGGCGGGCAACTGAGGCGGCCGTGTGGTGGGTCATTGGCGGCACGAGAGCGGTCGAACCGGCCCAGTCGTCGAGCTCCACCACCCTCAAGCCGCCTTCCGGCGCGAGACGGCCGACCACCTGGGCGAAGCGCCCCTCGAACTCGTCGGAGGCCTGGCGCGATCCGCGCGGAACGAGAATGACGGTCTCGATGGGGGACGAGCCGTCGACCGCGATCTTTTCGTAGCCCGGGAGTTTCATGTCGGTCTTCTGCGCGAGAATTCTCTCGGCGTCGGCGGCCACGGTGCGAAGACGCGGCCCCTTTAGCCAATTGCAGATCCGTAGAGAACGGAGAGGCCATCTGGGATAGCTCATGGTGCCGGGGACAGCCACATGCAGCGCGGCGAGGCGCCCCGTGTGGCGGTTGACCGCCAAGAGGTGGAGGCGCAAATGGCGTGCCTCGGGGAAAGTCACGTCGCGTGCGATCATGAAATAGCCGCTGTCGGATTGCGCGCGGTTGTCACAGAGCACCTTGCCGGCAATTTCCGGCACTCGTGCGCGGCGTGCGCCGCGCGAATCGAGCGCCTGGTCGATGGCGCGCTTCAGGCGCGCCACCTGACTCAGCTCATCTTTCCCGAGGTGCCGGAACCTGCGTGTCGCGAACTCGAGCCCCTCGCGGTCCGGGCCGAGCACCGAACGCCCGCGGCGGCGAAGCTCCAACACACGAATACCGCGATAACATAGCCGTAAGGCGTTTGTCTCGAGCACGATCTCCATCTGCGGATCGACCCGCACGAGATGGACAAGCTCGGAAAACTCGCGCTCGTTTTGCCAGTCCTCCCTTAGCGCGCGCGCTGTGTAATGTCCGCCGTCCCAGGGGACCGGCGCGGCCTGCGGGGAGACGGGGGCGACGAGGGTGCAGCTCTCTTTGGCGAGAACCTCGGCGGCACCGTATCGGCCGTCGGGCGTCTTGAGATAGAGATGCCCGAGACCCAACTCGGCTGAAGTCTCGAGGGCCGACTGCAGGGCATCTTCGAATACGCCGCCGCCGAGCGGTGTCGCGGCCTCGTCGCTGATTGTGAGCGCCAATCCATCGGGCTCGCTCCCACCGGCGTGCTTGACCACGAGGAGGCGCGCGTGCCCGCCGAGATCCACCGGCAGCGGAGCGAAAACCGCGGTTCGAGGGACGGGAGCGAGCGTCGGCGGCGTGGCCAAGTTGCGCGCGGCGCCGAGTTGCCGGGCCAACTCGTCGTGCTCGGGTGACCGGGGCGCGACCGGATCACGGTCGCCATCGGCGACGAGCGAGACCACCGGCGCAGGCGCGGCGGCAGTCGCCGGAGGAGATTCTCCCCCAAGGCGCCTCGCCAATGTTGCCAGCAGAAGCTCGATTTCCGGACGGTTCTCGTGTGCCTTGAACCCTGCGTACCCGGGGCGGGTCAAGAGAACGCCGGGGGTCTCACCCGCGAACAAACCGGGGATCGAGTCGGGCGTTATGTCGCTATCGCCTTCGTACCCCAGGAGCGCGCCCAGCTCGAGGCCGCTTCGGGCTCGGAGCCGCACGCTGCCGTCGTTGGCCAGGACGATAATGACATCGGCCAGCGGAGTATGCTCGGAGCCCACCACCGCGTCGCTGACGAGTTGCCAGTCTGCGGTGGTCTCTCCCCGCATGTCGGCCAAGGCGATGTGGTGCCGGCCGACCTCGAATTCGCGGGTTATGAACGCGCGGGCGTGATCTCTACTTCGGCGAACGGCGGTGGCGCGCTCGAGGTAGAGCTGCCTGTCGATGGAGTTCATCTCGTCCGGGAAGCCCCCAGCGAGACGCACGATCAGCTGCTGGAGATAGCCGGGGTGTCGTGTGGCCTGGGACTCGACCCGGTCGAGGGCATACAGCCAGGGCCTCAAGTCATCGTCCTGCTCGGCCAGCTCGGGCTTTCGGGCGGTCCAGACAAAGCGCTCGGCGACGGGGCCGTCCACGCCGAAGCGGTCTCGCACCAGGCTCACGGACTCTTGGCGCGCGGGCGCGATGACGGACTCGGGCCGGCAGTAGCGTTTGACGGCCGCCGCAATCTCCTCGTTATGAGAGCGGTGCGAAACCCAGCACACCGGCGCTTTCGCCCGGGCAAACTTCTCGAGCAGCGCCACGACTCGCGTGGCCTCGCGGGCGCGAACGTTCAACCCGAGGATGTAAACCTCGCTCTCGGCCGGGCGTTGCGCACCGCGCCGCAGGAAACGCAAAATCGTCTCCGGGCGATGGATCTCGGCGCGGCCACGCCCGAGCTTACCGCGAAGAAGCGCCGCGGCCAGCAGTCCGTATCGGTCGCCTGTGTGGGCAATCACTACTTCGCTCATCTCAACTCACCTCTTAAAGCGGCGTCGGCCTCGAGAGGAGGTACGCCTGGTCCGGAGCCCCTTGACGGTGCCGTCCGGGGGGCTCTAATTGAGCACGTTCAACACGATATATTGTGTCGCCCGGCGAGGTCAAGCACAATATGCGGTGTGGCCGCCGTGATGTGAGAAAGCGAATAAATATCGCGCGGCTCGGGAGGACTCCTCTGCGCTCGTTCCTCAGAGCCTTCCGTTGCGTTGTGATTCTGGGGTAACATGTCGCCCGACCGGGGTACCCGAGGGCGGCCCTCAACAATCAGCGCCACGCCGCGGCGCCCGAATGAACGGGAAGATCCATGAGCTCATCCACCGCCATTCCTCGTGAGGGGCGCTCACACGAATCAATCCGGAAAACACTGGGAGAGCTTGCGGCCCAAGACGCCGACTGGCGTGGGCACCGCGTTTTCAGTCTGGTCTATCAGCACACCGATGCCCATGACGTGTTCTTGAAAGAGGTCCACTCGCGCTTCATGTCGACCAATGGTCTCAACCCGATGGCTTTCCAAAGCCTGAAGAAGATGGAGGCCGATGTGGTGGCGATGAGCGCGGATTTATTCAATGGCCCCCCCGGAGCAGTGGGGACGCTCACCTCGGGGGGCACCGAGAGCATCTTGCTTGCCGTGCTGGCCTATCGGGAGCACGCCCGCCGTCATCGGCCCTGGGTTCTGCGGCCCGAGATCCTGGTCCCGTCCTCGGCGCATCCCGCATTTTATAAAGCGGGACATCTCTTCGGAGTTCGGATAACGCGGGTGCCGCTGGGAAGCGACTTCCGCGCCGACGTAGCCGCCACGCGGCGACGAATTGGATTCTCCACCGTCGCCCTTGTTGGGAGCGCGCCCTGTTACCCTTATGGGGTGGTCGATCCAATCTCCGAGCTGGCCGAGCTGGCCTCCAAGCGCGGCCTCGGGATGCATGTGGACGCGTGCCTCGGTGGTTATCTGCTTCCCTTCATCGAGCGCCTCGCGCCCGAGGAGCGGCTGAAGCCGGTGCCGCCCTGGGACTTCCGAGTGCCCGGGGTGACCTCGATCTCGGCGGATGTGCACAAATACGGCTACGCGGCCAAGGGGGCCTCGACGATTTTGTACCGAGGGATTGATTGGCTCAAGCACCAGTTCACGGTGGAGACCGACTGGTGCGGTGGGATCTACGCTTCGCCCACGCTGGCCGGGACTCGGCCCGGGGGGCCGATTGCCGCCGCATGGGCGGCCCTCAACGCGCTCGGCCAGAGTGGCTACGAGGCCAACGCGCGCGACCTGATGGCGCTAGCCCGGAAGCTCGTCGCCGGAGTGAACGAGGTCCCGGGCTTGACCGTCATCGGTGAGCCATGCACGCCCGTATTGGCCATCGGCAGCGCGCCCGGTGGACCCGCGATCAACGCCGTGGGTGATCGGCTCGAGAGTGCCGGCTGGAACGTTGATCGTGTTCAGAACCCGGCGGGATTACACCTCATCCTGAACCCCGGGCATGCGTCGGTGGCCGATTTCTTCTTGGCTGACCTGGCGGCAGCCGCGCGCGAGGTTCGCGACCACCCCGAATTGGCCGCCGAGGGGAGCGCACCGCTCTATGGCATGATTGCCAAGCTGCCCCTGCGGGGGGTCGTACGGCACAACGTCCTGGCGTTGCTTCAGGAGATGTACGGCCCGGACGCCGCGGGTTCCTCGGCGCCGGCCACCAGCGTCGATCTCGACGGAGCCGTGCCCGTCATGGTGCGCCAAGCCTTGAGAGTTTGGCACCGGGTTCGCAGCCGACTCACGGCCCTGCCGTGATTGTCATCGTGGCCCAGATTCTATTGGCCTTCGCCATCCCTGTCGGGATTTTGTGGCTCGAGCGGCGAAACCGCGTCGTGCGACTGCTCTCCCCCGTTATTCTCTGCTACCTGGCGGGGATGCTCATCGGCAATGTGGGCCTCTTCCCGCTCAACCAGGACGTAGCGCTCGGGCTGTGCGCCGCGATGGTGGCGACAGCGGTCCCGCTGCTGTTGTTTTCAGTGAACGTGATGGCCTGGCTGCGACTCGCGCGGACCACCGTCGTCTCATTTCTGAGCGTGGTATTGCTGGCGGTAATCAGTTGCCTCACTGCGCACCTGATACTCGCGCGGCTCGTCCCCGAGAGCGCGCAAATCGCCGGGATGTTGGTCGGCGTTTACACGGGAATCACCGCCAACATGGCTGCCGTCGGCGCCGCCGCCGGGGTGCGCCCCGAGATCTTTCCGTTGCTCAACGCCGCCGATATGGCGGTCTCGTTTCCCTATTTGTTGTTTGTCACGATGTTGGCGCCGCGGCTGCTCAAGCCTCTCCTGCGGCCGTTTCCGGCTGCCGCGGGGGGCGACGACGAAGTGACTGAGCCCCATTCGGAGGAGCGACCTCTCGGTCTCACCGCGCCCCCGGTGCGCGCCGTCGCCCTCAACCTGGGTTTGGCGCTCGCGGTGGTCGCGGCGGCAGGCCTCTTGACCCTCTTGATCGGGTTCGGCGCGCGCGCTGTTTGGATGGTCGTGGGAGTGACCACTTTGGCCGTCGCGTTGTCGTTCAAACCCGAGGTTCGCGCGCTCCCCGGTACGCAAGACATGGGACAATTCCTGTTTCTGGTTTTTTGCGTCTCGATGGGGTTCACCACCGACTTCGTCAAACTCTTCTCCGCCAGTCCGCTCATCGTCCTCTACTGCGGGATAGTCGTTCTCATGATGACCGCGATTCACTTCCCCTTGGCAGCGGTGTTGCGGATCGACCGCGACACCGCAATCATCACGCACGTCGCCGCAATCTTCGGGCCTCACATGATCGGGCCGGTGGCGATGGTGCTCAAAAATCGAGAGGTGATCTTCTCGGGCATCACCTCGGCGCTGGTGGGCATCGCGGTGGGCAACTATCTCGGCCTGGCCTTGTTCTGGTTCCTGAGCTAGCTCGCGTCTGGAAGCCCCGTTTCCGGACGCGAGCGGTCAGCCGTCAGCGGTCGACAATCAGCCAAGCGACTGGAACCACAGGGCCTGGACTGATAGCCACCCGCGGGATCCGGCCTCTATCCTCAACCATTTACCGCGTCCGGGATTCGGGTGATTTTGCGGCGTCACCTGCACCGAATTGGTACTCGACGGAGGCGCTGCGTTGGCCTCCGCCTAAGAACGGTTTGTCTCCTTGCACATGCACGCGCCTCCACTTAGCGGGTCTCCTCAGAACGAGCCGACGCCTTTGATGGGCTTGAGACTTGGAGTCGCTCGGGGTAATTTGCGCAACTTCGGGCCCTTTGCCGCCCGTGGAGGAGGACTGTCCCTTGGAGGATACTTTCGCGCTAGA
>PWKZ01000203.1 GCA_003559575.1 Bradymonadales bacterium
AAGCGGCACGCCGCGAGACCGCCGAACGGGCTCGCGGCTACCTCGCTGAAATCGCGTGAGAGGTGAACGAAAGCCTTGCGCGGGGAGGTACCCGGCGGACCGCCCAGCAGGAGGAGGGCGAAGAAAAGCAAGAGAAGCGGATCCAGAAGGTAGAGCGCTGCTTGCAGCATATTCTCCGGGAAGCGGTTGAGGCCGGCGATGCTGCGGGCCGAGTCGAACCATCCCGTGTGCTGCATTGCGAGGAGGGGAATCGCGTAGGCCGCGGCAAACAAGACATACACCGGCCCCCCGCGGGCCCTCCGCACGCTCGCGGGAACAACCACGCGCCCGAAAAGAAACGCCAGGGGGACCGCCAACGCTGTCACAGAGAACTTTACGAATACCCCGACGCCCGTCAGCAGGAGCGCGGCGGCGAGTGCGAGAAGGGCGCCGCGCTCACGACGTTCGTAGCGGTCGACGAGTAGAAGAATCGTGACCAGAAGGAGATAGGCCCCGAGCTGTTCCAACCCCGAAGCCCACATCACGAGCCCGAGGTACCCCGGGGCAAAAGCGAAGAGAAGCGTCGCCAGGAGAACCTCGAGACGCTGCAGCCCCAAGCGAGAGATCAGCTGCGCGAACGCCAGCAGCGTGAGGAGGTAGACACTGGTGTTTATGAGGGCAAAAGGCCAGATCACTCCTCCAAGAGCCAAGGCCAGCTGGAAGGGAAGGTCGGAGGAGAGGTAGCTGAGCTCCGGATGTGGCCGCTGCGGGCCCAACGGAGAGTGTTCAACGAGGAAATGAAAGTCGTCTTGGTGGAACTCCATCCGGACGATGGCGAGGGCAATGGCCACGAGCCAGAAAGCTGCAAGAGCCACGACCACACGAGTAGCCCTCGCGTTGCCCGGCATCCTTTCGGGGCTCATTCTGCCTTCCTTACGGTTGCGCCCGCTCCACCAGCCGCGAGCATAGGACACGGTACAAGATTGAGGGTTCAGCCGCCAGGGAAATGCGAGCGCGCCTAGCAGTTGAGGTTGGCAGACGAAAGCCCAAGAGATGGAGGCTGAGGACCATCAGCCCTTTGGTGGGCATCATTTCAACAGCCCTTGCGGTCATCTACCGCTGGGAGCTTCACCGTCCGGGAACGCATCCTGCTCACCGGGAGATGAAGACTTCAGTCGGCGCTTATGATTAGCGAGATCGCGGCACCAAACTCGTCCAAATCCCCGAGGTGATTTGTCAGAATTGATTGGAGAACTCGTAAATCCAGTTCTTGGTAGGCATGGACTGCAATATTGCGGAACCCAACCATCCCGCGCAGCCTGGCGGCCAACTCCGAGCTCAAGATCTTGTTGCGTTCGAGCAGCGAAAAACTCTCCTTCATCGCGCTCGGCAACCCCCACCGCCGGCTGGTGACCACATGCACGGCGACATCCACCGCGGCCTGAACCGCACGCTCCATGTTGAGCACAAATATATCTTGCACATCTTGATCGTGGAGCCGCTCGGGGTCGCCCCCTGTCTTGTCCCGTACCCGCTGGAGACAGCGTTCAATAATGGCGAGCTTCGCCATGACCACGTCCGCCTCAACCACTTGTCGCAAACCTTCCCAGCAACGCTCGCTCGGCCGATGCGCGGACGCGTTTCAGATCGTCATAGGCGCTCACGGTCTTCATGGTGAAATGCACGAACGCGGTCGAGGCCGGCCCCAACAGAGGTTGTCCTCCCCGCAGCACCTGCATCGAGAGAATCGGCGAGGCGGTGGGCAAGAACACCAGGTCGACCGGACGTCCAAGCTCCTTCAAGAGCGCCCCGTGCAGTGAGAGCCGCTCCTCGGATAACGGCGGCGAGGGCGCGATATAGGCCAGATCGATGTCACTGTCGTGACGAAGTCGTCCCTCGGCCGCCGAGCCGAACAGCAGCACGTCACTGGCCCCGGTCTTCTCTTGAATGACCCGCGCCGCGCGCTCAAGCCGCTCCCGGTCGACTGCCATCACACCCCTCACCTGAAAGAGACTCACCCCCGCGCACCGATCCTCGCAGCCTCGGATCCAAGTCGTGATCATAGAGAGTCGAATCACCCCCTGCAACTCCCGATCAGGATGAGTCATCCAAGCTGTCGGCGCCGCTACCCGGTGTGCCCGGTGTGCCCGGTGTGCCCGGTGTGCCCGCTACCCGGTGTGCCTGGCACATCGCGGCCGGGCACCTCGCTGGCACCTCGCGGCCGCCTCGCGGCCGCAGGCCCCAAGCATCCTCCCCGTCGCCACCCTCACCGCAATTCGAGGATGTGCCGGGCCAAGCACTCTGCCAGGAGCGCGTTGCCGACGCCGCTCAAGTGGATCGCGTCGATGAAGCGGGCGCGACGGTCCTCGTCGCTCCCCTCGGCGCAGGCTGACGTGCAGTCCGCGATGAACATGTCGGCGCGCTCCGCCGCGAGCGCCAACAACATCCGTGTGAACTCCTCCTGATACACGACCAGGAGTGCTTGGCGCTGTGGCAACGCGGCCCACCGATCACGGAACCCACGCGGGAGGCCTTCGTTGGCCGCGATGGCCTCCAGCGAACGACCAGAGAGGATGGACGGCTGCGGCACCAAAACAAAGTTCGTGCCGGTCCCCACGAATTCCTCGGCGAAGGCTCGGATCCGCTCGCCGGCGCGGGCGACAACGGGCGCCAGATCTTCCCGGAGCGAAGGGGAGGAAGCTAGCTTGCGAACGCCTCGTTCGAGTTTGGCCTGGCGTGCCCAGGTTATGGCATAGCGGACGATGTGCGAGCGGAAGAGCAGTCGGGCAAGCCGGCTCTCGGGCTGAAGATGCAAAGCGCGTGTCGAGCACCCGAGGATGTGCGTCGATAGTTCATTCCAGCCGGTGTTGAGGCCCACGACGGCAGGCGCGAGTGGGCGGTAAAGCGGCCGCGCCTTGCGGAGATGATAAGTCAGATCGGTGGCGGGTACGCCGGCGTTGATGACGTCGTACTCGCCGGGGTGGCTGCTTGCGAGGATTTGGGCCAACTGCCGAGGATACGTCTCGTCATCGCCAAGCTGCACCCCGTAGGTGGTGCTACCGCCGACAAAGATGATCCTGCGGACTTTAGCGGGTAGGGATGCGGCGATCTCCGGCCCCCGGAATCCCATGGCGTTCACCGAAGCGACGCCGCGCTCATCCGGAACGAGTTCGAACCGCCAGATCGGGTGCTCGCGAACGCGGGAGTTGGGCCCACCGACCCTCCTCAGTGTGCGTCCAACGCCGTCAGCGGAGTAGAAAAGGCGGACGGAGAGCTCGGCGACTGCGATGAGCCCCAAAAGGAGTAGGACTACCGCAAGGACCTTGCCAGGCCGACCGCTGCGCACAGAGGCTGTCGTCTCGGCCACGTTCATCCCCGCTCTCTTTCCGCATCTGCCCCCGCGCGGATGAGAGCTACTATGCGGAAACTCCGCCCCCGGATCAAATTGCGGTTCTGCTTACTGCCGCGTGGAGTGCGGCCGGCCCGGTGTGCCTGGCACCTCGCGGCCGGCACCTCGCGACCGGTGTGCCCGCGACCGGTGTGCCTGGCACCTCGCGGCCAGGCACCTCGCGGCCACCCGGTGTGCCTGGCACCTCGCGGCCGGTGTGCCCCTACCCGGTGTGCCTGGCACCTCGCGGCCTGGGCACCTCGCGGCCTGAGCCCTACTGGTGCTTGCACCTCGCGGCCGCCTTGCAACGATCGCAGAGCAGCGCCGGGCGCGGGCCGCGCGATGTGCCTAGCGCGCGGCGCAGACCCTGATACGGCGCGCCGCGCCACACCTCGGCGATTGACTGACGGCGCAGATCGCCCAACACGTGCATCGCGTCCCAGTCGTTGCAGCACAGCACCACCCGGCCGTCGGCGAGGACGTGCATCACCCGCCACGGGCGGTCGCGATCAAGACAGCCGATTGCGCGACCGCCGCCCCCGGGGCCGAACTCCGAGCAGGGCTCGGCGCCCGGCTCCTCGAGCCGGACGTTGCCGGCGCGGTCGTGGAGCATCCCGATGTGCAGCGCGATGCCGTAGCGCCCCTCGAACCTCTCTCGCAGGCGATCCTCCTCGCCCGGCACCAGGAGCCCGTCCAACACCTTGACCCGCACCTCGGCGCCGTACTCGGCCGCAGCCCGGATGGTTGCGTCGAGGTTGCGCCACGCCGTCGCCGGATCCAGGCCAGTGAAGCGCCGGTAACGGTCGGGGTCGCTCGTGTAGAGCCCGAAGGTCAAAATCGTCACCCCGGCGGCGAACAGCGCCCGCGCCCGCGTCGGAGTCAACAACGCCCCGTTGCTCGAGATCACTTGCAGCATCGACGGCCAACGCGCGCGGATACGGGCAACGCGGCGCTCCAGGTGGGGATCGAGCAGCGGCTCATTGAAGAGATGCAACGCCGCGCCCTCGATCCCCGCGAGATCGTCGACGATGCGCGCGAACAGAGCTTCACTCATGCGCCATGTCTTGCCCCTTGTCTTGGCGGAATCACCGACGCCGCCGGAGATCGGGCGACACTCGGCCGGCAAGTAGTCGTCACGGCCGGCCGGACACATGACACAGTGGGCGTTGCACCCCGTAATCGTCTGGATCTGCATCCCGAACGGCTTGGCGCCGGGGTCCCGCGCCTCGCCCGCGGCCGGCAAGAGGGGATCGCTCCAACACTGCCGCCGCGGATCCCGACGCCTCATCCCTCGCCCCACCCGTCGCTGGAGATGTTGATGAGCGGACGCGGTCGCTGACGATAGAGGAAGATCGCGTCTTGCCGCTCGGGGAACGGCGCATGGTAGTGCTCGACCATCTGTCGGTTGAGTGCCGCGTGGATCTCGAGACCCTCCCCGACCACGATCTCGCGCCCCTCGCCACGGAACCACTGCTCGGCCGTGAGCCCCTCGACGCGCTCGATTAGCGGGCGCGCCGCCGCCCGCGCCTCACCCCCGAGCGCCCGGTTTAGGAGCCAGGGATAGAGGAGCGCGGTCTTCTCCAAGAGGACACGCTCGGCGCGCGGCAACTTCAGAACCGTGGTGCTGGAGTAATCGGTGGGCGCACGGTCCTGATCGACCAGATCACGCTCGACGCACAGCCGGTGCAGCTCAGTGCCCGGGAACGGATACATGATGGCCGGGCGCACCGAGTCGAAGCGCAGGTCGGCGCACAGATCGATCGTGCGCGCGCGCTCCTCGGGGGTCTCAGTGGGCATCCCCAACATGACGTAGGCGCGCGTGTTGATCCCTTGCGCGCGCAGAAAGCCGACCGTCTCGCGCAACTTGGGCTCGCTCAGTTGACGGTTGAGGACCTCACGGCGCACCCGCGGAGAGCCGCTCTCCACCCCGAACTTGACCATGTTGCAGCCCGCGTCGGCCAACAGACGGGCCACATCGCGGTCGAGCCGGCCGGCTATCGAGTTGCAGATGAACGGCCGCTTGATCTCGGCCGCGTAGCGCGCCGCGAACTCGCTCAACCACCCCGGATCCGACGCGAAGACGTCGTCGCCGAAGTTGAACGCGCGGATCTCATCGCCATATCGCGCCACGAACTCGCTCAGCTCGGCGATGACGTTGTCCACCCCTCGCAGCCGACAGAAAGAGCGCTTGGTGCCGGAGTCCCCCGCGAGGCGGCGGTAGGTGGCCTGGATGGCGGCGTTGTGGCAATAGTTGCAACGCATCGGGCAGCCGCGCCCCACCACCGTCTCGGCGAACCCGCGCGCCGCCCTGATGAGCGGCGTGTAATCGATCCCCTCCAAGAACAACGAGGTCTGGTTGGTGATGTCGGGCAGAGGCGCCAGCGGGTTCTTGACCATCTCGGCGCCGCGTTTGAGCCAGAAGTTGGGGATCTCGTCATAGCCGTCGCCGGCCTCGAGGGCCGCCACGAAGCGCGTGATCAGGTGGTCGACCTCGCCCAGGCCGACAAAGTCGACCTCCGGGTGGCGCAAGACCTGCTCGGCGTTGAGTGTGGTGTGGACCCCGCCGCACAGCACATATGACTCGGGCGCGGCGCGTTTGAGCAAAGTCGCCACCCGCATCGCCTGGGTGTAATGGTTCTGCCCGAAAGACAGGGCGTGAAGCCCGAAGCCGCTGCGGCGCGCGTGCTCCTCGATGCGCTCCTGCGAGAGGGGCATCCCCACCTGCTCGTTGAAGAGCACCACCGAGACCTCGTGGCCGGCGAGCGCCAGCTCATGGGCCAAAAGCGAGACCCCGACGCTCATTCCGGGCGGAGCAGAGAGGTTGAACCAGTAAAAACAGATCCTCATGTCTCGTCCACGTTCGGCAGCCCCACCGGCGCGCCGGTGTATCGAAAAGCCACGTCGGGGCGCTCGGGAAACGGGTTGAAGTAGTGCGCGACACCCCTCTGCCGCAAGAGCGCCGACAGCTCGCGCGAGGTGTCTTGAACGAACCGGCGGGCCTCCTCGCTGTGCCACTCATCCGGCTTCATGGCGAGAGCCCGGGCCAGCACCGGGCGGTACTCGCGCGCGCAATCCTCGCCCATGTGGACGTTCTGCATCCAGGGATAGAGGTCGTGGGTTTGCTCCAAGAAGAGCGCCATCGCCGGCTCCCAACGCAGCACCGACAAGTCGTCATAGTTCTCATAGTCGCGCCCGCTCAGCAGCCCGTCGCGGCGACACTGGTGGTATATTGGCGAGCCCTCCACCGGATAGAAGATACACAGCCTGGTGGAGTCGGGTTGAAGCTCGGCGGCAAACCGGAAGGTGGTCATGATCTCGTCGCGGGTCTCGCCGGGGTTGCCGACCATCAGATAGAGCCTGGTCGGCACTCCGGCGGCCTTCAGCAAGGCGTGCCCCCGCACCACCGCCTGGTTGTCGAAGGATTTACCGAGCACCTCGCACCGGATCCGTTCGTCGCCGGACTCCACCCCGATCTTGGCGATGGCGCCCGAGCGCCCAAGCGCCCGGGCGACCTCGTCATCAATGTTCTCGATCAGCAGATTGCAGGTGTACGGCAACCCGATCCGCTCGCGATAACTCCGACAGAACTCGAGGGTCCAGTCGCGGTCGGTGTTGAACGCGTCGTCGGCAAAGGAGAAAAGCTTGAGTCGCGCCCCGAATCTCCGGACGACTTCCTCCATCTCACTCAAGAGGTTGTCGACCCCCCGTTTGCGACAATAAGGCCGCCCGGCGCTCTCGGGCGGGAGATGCCTGCGATAGGCGGCCCGCAGCGCGGGGTTGAAGCAAAAACGGCAGCTCCCGGGACACCCTCGGCCGGAGACCACCTCGAACATGCCGCGGTTGTACTCGAGCGCCGCGGCGTGATCGATGTGATCAAAATCGATCCGGGTCTGATGACCAAGATCGGGCAGCGGCGCCATCGGGTTCTTGAAGTCGCGCCCCCAGAAGCCGGGGAGATCGGACACATCGCGCCCGGCCTCCAGCCGCGCGACGAACGGCGCCAACAGTCCGTCGGCCTCCCCCAGGCAGAGGTAGTCGACTCCTTCGAGCCGCATCACCTCATCCGGCATCAGTGTCGGGTGGACCCCGCCGCAAAGCAGCGGGACATCGCCAAGCGCGCGCTTGAGCGCCGGCAGCAACAGCGCGGCGTACTTGAGATGATTGCGGCCAAAGGACAGCGCCACGAGCCCGGGCCCGAACCCCTTGATGTCGGCGATTATCCGGGGGAGAGAGAAGGGCTGCCCGATCTGTTCGTTCAGGTGCAGCACCGAGACCTGGTGCCCCGCCGCGACTAGCTCGCGCACCAGGATGGCCACGCCCAGGCTCATCTTGGGGGTGCAGTTCAAATTGAACCAGATGAACTGGATCCGCATCAGCCGCTCCCGCGCCGCCGGAGAAACTCCAGATAACCCTCCCGCCGCAAGCGCTCGGTGTCGGCGGGGCCGAACTCGTCGGTCTGGATGTGACCGAACGAGAAGCGGAAGTCACGCGGATCGGTCGCATTCACGAGCAGTCCTTCGCGCTCGCAGTAGGTGTGCAGCGGGCTGCCGGGGAACGGAGTGGCGACGAACAGCGACAGATAGTCGAGATCCAGCGCGAGCGCATATTCGACGATGGCCTCCATGTCGGCGATGGTTTGGCCCGGAAAACCGAGCATGAAGTAGCCGATCATGGAGATGCCGTGCGCCCGCATCGCGGCCACCGCCGAGTGCGCCGTCTCGAGCGCGACCTGCTTCCCGACCCAGCCGTTGCGCTCGTTGCCCTCGCCGGTGTCGAACGACAGCCCCACCCGGCAGCCGCCGGCCCGCGCCATCTTGGCCGCGATGGCGTCGTCGACCAGATTCACGTCGAGGCTGTTGGCGAAATCCAGCCGCAGGCCGAAGTCCTCGCCGGCGACGGCGTCCAGGACGGCAAAGAGCCAGTCTCTGTCGGGGAGCAGGCAGTCGTCCTCAACGTGCAGCTCTTCGATTTGTAGTTTGGCGCGGAGCCACCTGATCTCTTCGACGATATGACCGGGCGTGCGCTTGCGGTGATTGCCCCGGCCCCACAAGCGTGGAGTAAGACAGAACGAGCAAGCGTTGATACACCCCCGGCTCCAGGAGGTGGGCACATAGCGGCTGCTACGGCTTATCCCGAAGTGAGGTGCGCCGGCCCGGTTGTAGGCCTCGAGCGGCAACAGATCCCACGCCGGGAAAGGCAGCCGGTCCAGATCGAGAAATTGTTGCAACGGACGCGCCCGAACCTCGCCGCCGGCGCCACGGGACGCGAAGCCGCCCACGGCGGCCGGTTGCCCCCCCTCGTTCAAACATTCGAGGAGAGCGGCGAAAGCCGCCTCCCCTTCACTCAGCGCCACATAGTCGACGGCCGGTTCGCGCGCAAGGAGCGCGCGGGCGGTATACGCTGCGTGAGCGCCCCCCAGGACTATCGGAGTCGCCGGCCTGAGAGACCGGCAGGCACGGGCTATCTCGAGCACATCCGGCTCGACACAAGTAAAAAGACAGCTCAGGCCGACGATATCGGGCTCCCACTCGGCTATCATCGCCGCCGTCCGTGCCGCCGAGAGCCCGTAGCGCACGGTGTTACCCTGCGCCACCCTCTCCTCGTAACCCTCGATGAGGGCGTCGAGAATGGCCACCTCATAGCCGTCGCGCCTGAGCCAGGCCGCGATCCGCGCCAACCCCTCGGGTGGGACGGCCTGAAACGAGCCGTCCGGGGTGCAACGCCCGGGCGGCGCGACCAACATCACTCGGCCGAATTTTCTGGTCATTTGTTTCCTACGTTGATGAGCGGGCGGCTCCGTTCGGCGCGGAGAAAAGCCCAATCAGGGCGCTCGCCGAAGGGGGCGAAGTAATGCGGCCGGTCGTCCTGCGCCAACTGCACGCTCAGCGAGCGCTGTTGCTCGAAAAGCTCGCGCCGATAGGCCTCGTCCTCAAAGGTGCCCTGGCTCACCGCCAACGCTCGGCTCACAAAGTCGGCCACCGTCGCGCCGACCCGCCCATCCAAATGGCTGTTGAGTATCCAGGGGTGAAGCATGAGCACCTTCTCGAGCAGCAAATGCATCTCGTCGGGCCACTTGAGCACCGAACGCCGCAAGAAGCCATATACCATCCGAGTATCTTCGATGAGGCCCCGGCTCACAAGCTCGGCGTGGATCTCGGTGCCGGGGAAGGGGCAGAACATGGCCAGACGCACCGCGTCCGGGCGCAGTGCGGCAGTAAAACGATAGGTCGCGGCCACGTCATCGGCGCTCTCGCCGGGGATGCCCACCATGATGTAGGCCATGGTGTTGAGGCCGGCGGCGCGACAGTGTCCGAAGGCGGTGGTGATCCGCTGCTCGTCATGGGGCCGCCCGAGCACCTCCCGCCGGATGCGCCCCGGCGCACATTCGACGCCCATCTTGACCATGTTGCAGCCGGCCTGGGCGAGAAGGCGGGCGCTCTCCTCGTCGATCTGCTCGGCGGTGGCGTTGACGATGAACGGCAACCCGATATCGTCGGGGTACCGCGCGGCGAACTCGACCAGCCAGTCGCGATTGGCCGCCAGCCGGTCGTCACCGAACATCACCGCTTTCATCTCCGGCGCCAACCGCATGAGTAGTTTGAGTTCGGCCAGAACGTTGCTCACACTGCGAATGCGGCAGTAGGGCCAGGTGCCGGGCGCCCCCGGGAGCGAGGTGCGGTAGCGCTTGACCAAGGCGTGGTTCTGACAGAAGCGGCAGCGATTGGGACAGCCGCGACCGGCGATGATTTCACCAAACCCTCGTTTGGCAGCCACGAGCCCCGCGATATCGACCGCCTCCCAGTGGGGTAGCGCCTGATCCTCGAGCGCCGGCAGCGGCGCGAGTCGATTCCTGTGCTCCCCGAGGTGGTCGCGCACCCAGAACCCCTCGCGCTCGGCCGCACCGCCGGTCTCGAGGCAGGCCACGAAGTCCACAAACGGGCCGTTATCCAGCTCCCCGAGCCCGATGGCGTCCACGCCGGGCCAAGAAAACACCTCGTCGGGCGCGAGAGTGGTGTGGATGCCGCCACAGACGACGGTCGCCGCCGGCGCCACGGCCTTGATCGCCGGCACCATACGGCGCGCCTGATCGGCGTGGGGGCTGCCGAACGAGAGCGCCACCACCTCGGGCGGGCGGGCCTCGAGCTGCGCGAGCGCCTGCTCCGAGGTGAGCCCCTGCTCCTCGTGCAAGTGCAGGACATCCACCTCGTGTCCGGCGGCGATGAGTTCGCGGGCCAGAATCAACACCCCGTGGCTTATTCCCACCGGACCGGCGGTGTTGAACCAGATAAAGACAACTCGCATGAAGTGATCCTTGCCCTCAGGGCGCGATCCTCGAGTGGCCATCCCCTAGCAGGACAAGCGCTCAATCAAGTATACTAGGAGACTGAGTCCGGGCGTCAAACCACCCGCGGGCGGTCCCGGCGCCTCGCGGCGTCAGGCCGAGAAAGCCCTTGTGCGACGTGACTGGAGCCAC
>PWKZ01000007.1 GCA_003559575.1 Bradymonadales bacterium
AAGAGCGGGGAAACCCGCGGAGTCGTGGCCAAAGTCACGTCGCACAAGGGTTTTCCCGATCTGACGAAGCAGCGCGCCGGGACCGCCCGCGGGACGCCGCCAGGCGGCTGACTGAGGTGTCCTAGATCACCGGGTCACTCGCGGCGCTGGAGGTGAGGCGTGGCTTGAACAGCCGCAGTCGCTGGGCGCGGCGGGGGACGGATTGTCGGTGGGCGGCCTGGGGACATGCCGAAGTCGCTTGAGCGGCGCCTGGTCGCTCGGCTTGAGCCCCACCGGTCGTGTTCTCACCGCTGGTGGAGTTTGTATTCGCGCCGAGGAGCGCCGGTTCTTGAACTCGTCGATCATGTCTTGAACCGTCGGGTCATCTTCCAGGTGAGCCCCGAGCGAGACCAACTCAAACTCGATGAACGACGCGGCGGGGTTCGCCGGCGCGACCTGTTCGAGTTCAGCGACCAGTTCCTTTCGCTCGGCTATCTGCCGCTCGATGCTGCGCTCGAAGAAGTCGAGCCGTCGCTGCTGAACGTCGGGGCGGTTGGCGAAGCGCTCCCACTGGCGTTCCTGGACACGGATGCGCCGGTCGAGCTGTTGAATGGCCTCCACGAGGCTGCGACCACGCGCCCGCTCGACTATCTCGAGGCCACCGGGTTGCAGGTAGAGGGAGACGAGCCCCAGAAACTGGCCGCGCATCTGGCTGGTGGCGTGGGGGCGCCCTGCCAGCTCGCCGAGTGTTCTCATGCGGCTCGCGCGCTGCGAGCCCAGAATCATACCTATCTCCGGCGCGGCCTCGATGACCTCAACTACCTCTTCCTCGAGGAGCTGGCTGAGCAACACGATGGCGTGAACCCGTCGCTTCTTCAGCTCCCGCACCGCTGCCTTGGCGGCCTCGGCGGGATCGCCGATTTTGAACTCGGCCTGCCCATCGGCGTCCACCGGCGGGAGGCTCCTTGGGCTCAACAAGCCCACGAACCCGATCCGGCGGCCCCCCGCTTCGGCCACGACAAACGGGCGAAAGATGGGGCGCTCGGTGGAAGGATCGAGCAAGTTGGCCGACAAGAACGGGAATCGGGCTCGTTTGGCCAGATCCTGCAGCGCCTTGCGGCCGGCGGCGAGATCGCGATCACCGATATTGAGAGCGGCCGCGCCCGTCTCGTTCTTGGCCGCCACGATGAGCTCGGCCTGGGCGATTGCTTGCTCGCGCTGAGCTTCGAGCACCCTCTGAGAAGAGAAGAGTAGACTGCCGGAGTCGACCACCAGCATACGGTTGGAGTCGTCGGAGCGGGACTTGAGATAAGATGCTTTCCTGGCAAGACCGCCAAGTCGATTAGCACCTCATCCGCTCGGTTCGAGCTGTCCCGCCACGTTTTCGGTGTGGACGATGAACAGCGGCTCCCCCTTGAAGTCGGGGTACTCGTGATCCGGGGCGACCACCGGCGGCAGCTCGGCGCGCTCGAGCTCGCGGCGCTCCGGTGTCTCGACGGTCGGTTCGGAGGCCTCGGTGGTCGGGGGCGCCTCCTCCGGTGGCGGCGGCGCGGGGATCTCTTCGGCCCGTTTGGCCTCTTTTGCGGCGGGCGGTGGCGAGGCCGCCTGCTCTTGCGTGTTTTGGCAGGCCACCTGCAACAGAGAGGCGGCCAGCAGGACTCCCAAGGCTCTTGTGGTACTCTTGATCATGTTTCCAAACTCCTCCCGCGCCCGGCGCGGCTTCAGGGAGTGAGTGTAGACTAGTATGACTTTTGGTCGCAAATGATTGTTTTGGTGAGCCATGGCTCAATCGCGACAAGAGAGACCCGCGGCCGATCTTGCGAGACGTGTGGCGCGGACCATCGCTGAGCAGAGACTCCTGCCACGAGGGGCACACTGCCTGGTGGCGCTGTCCACCGGGCTGGACTCCACCGTCTTGCTCGATCTACTGGCGACGCTGGCGCCGGAATTGGAGATCGATCTCTCGGTGCTCCATGTGGACCACGGGTTGCGCCCGGAGCACGTCGTCGAGGCGACCTCCGCTCGCCGCGCCGCCGAGTCGTACGGCCTCCCGCTCTGGATAGTGCCGGTGAGCGTACCTCGGTCGGCCGACGGCCGCGCCAGCGAGGAGAGCTGCCGCCGGCTGCGTCTCGAGGCCTATCGCCGCGTCCAGGCCGCCAGCGGAGCCACCTGTGTCGCCACCGGCCACACACTTGACGATCAGGCTGAGACGGTGCTCCTCAGGCTCGGGCGGGGGGCCG
Organism: Bradymonadales bacterium; assembly: GCA_003559575.1. Classification (GTDB taxonomy): domain Bacteria; phylum Myxococcota_A; class UBA9042; order PWKZ01; family PWKZ01; genus PWKZ01. The sequence goes on from PWKZ01000007.1 coordinate 2,220, forward strand.
GCTTGGTGGGCTTGGGCGGGATGGCGTTCGAGCGGCGTTTCCAAGACGGTCTCCGGATTGTTCGCCCGCTCCTCGGCGAGTCTCGGGGGGTGCTGGCCGACCACGCGGCCGCCGGCGGGCTTTTTTGGCATGAGGACTCGAGCAACCGCAGCGCGCGCTATCTCAGAAACCGGGTGCGGCACGAGCTGTTGCCGCTCCTCGCCGATTTGTTCGGTCCCGCGGTGACGGAACGGATCGGGGGGATCGCGCGGCGCATGAGCGGCGAGCATGAGGCGCTCACGGCGCTCCTCGAGGCGGAGGAGGGCCGCCTCTATCGCGTCCGCGAGTCGAGGGAGACGGCGGGAGGCGCGCTCGCTTTCATTGGGCCGGTCGTGACGGTCGAGCTTGTCGAGGCGCGCGCGCTCCCCGAGGCGGCGCTCGCGACACTGTTGCGGTTCCTGCTTCATCGCCAAGGAGTACGGGAGGGGCTCTACAGCGTTCACCTGGCGAACCTGGTGCGGTTCGCCGCCGGGAGCGAGGGGAGCGCCGTGCTTCATCTGCCGGCGGGGCTCAGCGCCCTGCGGGTCTACGACGAGCTTCACTTGGGGCGTCTCGCCTCGCCGGGCGTTTCGGGCGCCGAGGTGGAGACGCCGCCGCTCGTGCTCCCCGGCCCAGGGCGGTTCGAGCGGGGCGGGCTGGCGTTTACACTCTCGCTGGGCGAGGCCGAAGACGGCGTCGAGCGCGGTCCGGCCACTCTGATCGCCGCTTCGCCGTCGCCTCTCCCGTTGACCCTGCGTCCACCCCACCCCGGGGAGCGGTTGCCGCTCACCTCCGGTGGCCGTCGATCAGTGCGGCGGATGCTCATCGACCGCAAGATCCCTCGGCTGTTGCGGTCTCAGGCGCTCGTGCTGGCCGATTGCCGTGATCACCCGCTGTGGCTGATCGCGCCTTCGGGAATCTTGGCGCCGTCCGGGCGGTTGGGCGGAGAGACGTCGTGCGCCTGGCGCGAGGTGTATCGGACCGCGCACCGGCGACCGGGGTGCGATGACGCGGTGCAGTATGTTTGCGTTGTGGAATGGGCCGGAAATGACTATGCTGTTTGACGCCGGGCGGCTACGAGATCGCCCGTTCTCGCGCAGCGTTCGCGCGGCACGGTCGAAAACCCGGTGCCGGTACAATGAAGCGAACTGGGACAAGGCGGAGGCGACCTGACGGTGGCGGCACAAAGCCTGATTCTCATCGAAAGGCGGGAGTGATGGGAGACAGAGAGAGTTGAAATACATGCCCAAGAAAATACTCCTGTGGATCTTCATAGGTGTCGTCTTCCTTGCGGTCTACCAGAGCTTGCAAAGCGCCGCGGCCGGCGAGCGCTGGCCGTTTAGCCAGTTCTACTCCGTGGTGGAGCGTAGCCCGAATACGTTCAGCTCTCTCGTGGTGCGTGGTGATGAGATCGAGGGGACCACCCGCGACAACCGCCGGTTTCGAACGACCGGCGATTTCTCCGTGGTCCAGGAGCGACTCCTGGAGGTCGAAAACATCCGCATCGAATACGAGTCCAAGGATAGCCACTTTTGGTTGTCGGTGATCACCACCTGGTTGCCGATGACGTTTCTGTTCGTGATATTTTTTCTGTTCATGCGCCAGCTCCAGTCCGGCGGCGGGAAGGCGATGAGTTTCGGCAAGAGTCGCCACCGCTTGCTCAATGAGACCTCAAAGCGGGTCACTTTCGCGGACGTCGCCGGGATCGAGGAAGCCAAGGAGGAGCTTCAGGAGATAATCGATTTTCTGCGCGATCCGCGGCGCTTCACGAAGCTGGGCGGACGGATCCCCAAGGGGGTGCTGTTGATGGGCCCGCCGGGGACCGGTAAGACCCTGCTGGCTCGAGGGGTGGCCGGCGAGGCAGGGGTCCCATTCTTCTCCATCAGCGGCTCCGATTTCGTCGAGATGTTTGTCGGCGTCGGGGCCTCCAGGGTGCGCGACCTGTTCGAGCAGGGCAAGAAGCAGGCGCCTTGCATCATCTTCATCGACGAGATCGACGCGGTCGGGCGCCACCGCGGCGCGGGGCTCGGGGGCGGCCACGACGAGCGCGAGCAGACCTTGAATCAGCTCCTGGTCGAGATGGACGGGTTCGAGTCCAACGAAGGGGTGATCCTCGTTGCGGCCACCAACCGGCCGGACGTGCTGGATCCCGCCCTGTTGCGGCCCGGTCGCTTTGATCGCCGTGTGGTGGTGCCGCTCCCCGACGTCTCGGGGCGCGAGGGGATTTTGAAGGTCCACGCGCGCAAGAAACAGTTGGCGCCCGGGATCGATCTCGCCGCCATCGCCAAGGGGACTCCGGGGTTCTCCGGCGCCGATCTCGAGAATCTTTTGAATGAGGCCGCGCTTCATGCCGCCCGCGCGGGCCGAGAGTTTATCACGCCGGAAGAGTTGGAGCAGGCCAAGGACAAGGTGCTGATGGGCTCCGAGCGCCGTAGCATGATCATGACCGACGAGGAGAAGCGCCGCACCGCGGTTCATGAGTCCGGGCACGCTCTGGTGGCGCGCGCGGTCAAGCACGCCGATCCACTGCACAAGGTGACCATTATCCCCCGCGGCCGGGCTCTCGGGGTGACCAGTCTGCTCCCCGAGAAGGATCGCCTGAGCTATACCCGCGACTGGCTCGAAGACAACATCGTCCTGACAATGGGAGGGCGGGTGGCCGACGAGCTGGTTTACGGCGAGCTGACCTCGGGGGCCGGTAACGACATCAAGCGCGCCACCGAGATGGCGCGCAACATGGTCTGCGAGTGGGGGATGAGCCGGCTTGGCCCCATCTCTTTCGGCAACCGCGAGGAGCCGATCTTCCTGGGCCGCGAGATCTCCCGCAGCCAGGGGTTCAGTGAGGCCACCGCCATCCGGATCGACCGGGAGGTCAAGCGCATCTTGACGGACGGTTACGAGCGCGCGCGCGCGATCATAACGGGTGAGCGGAGCGCGCTCGAGACGCTCGCCGATGCGCTGTTGGTTCACGAGACCCTCGACGCCGAGGAGATCGAGTGGGTTATCCACGGGCGCGATCTGGCAGAGCTGCACGCGGAGCGTGCCGCGGTGGCGGAAAAGGCCGCCGGGGAAGCGCGCGCCGCCGCCAAAGAGGCCGCCGAAAAGGCCGAGTCGGAGAAGGCGGAGAGCGGCGAGCCGCGGCCCCAGCGGAGCGGCCCCTTGAACACCGGTGAGGAGCAAACCTGAGCGCGCGCAAATGGAAGTATGCGGGGGGCGGCTTCGATCTGACCCGACCGCAGGTCATGGGGATCTTGAACGTTACCCCGGACAGCTTCTCCGACGGGGGGCTTTTTTTGTCCACCGAAGCGGCTGTCTCGCAAGGTCGCGCGATGGCGGCGGCGGGTGCCGACATCATCGATGTGGGGGGCGAGTCGACACGCCCCGGCGCCGCGCCGGTCGATGCCGCAACCCAGGTGGCGCGGGTCGTGCCGGTCATTGAGGTGCTCGCGCAAGCCTTGACGGTCCCCATCTCGATCGATACTACCCAGGCCGAGGTCGCGATCGCCGCGCTCGACGCCGGCGCGCGCATCGTGAACGATGTAAGCGCCGGTCGCGATTCAAAGGCGATGTTGCCGCTCCTGGCCGAGCGGGGCGCCGGGGTGGTTTTGATGCACATGCGGGGCACTCCCCGCACCATGCAGGAGGACCCTCGCTACGACGATGTGGTTCATGAGGTGACTGAGTTCCTGCGCGCGCGCGCGGAGTGCGCTTGCGTCGCCGGGGTGGCGCCGGAGGCGATCGCGGTCGACCCCGGGATCGGGTTCGGCAAGACGGTCGCTCAGAACGCGCTCCTGTTGGGGGCGCTTGACCGTCTGGCGCGATTGGGTTACGCCGTGCTGGTGGGGCCGTCGAAGAAAATGTTCCTCGGGGCGCTCACCGGCCGGGAAGTGGGCGTGCGAGGATCCGCGACCACCGCGGCGGTGGCGCTGGCGCTGTGGCGCGGTGCTCATATTGTTCGAGTCCATGATGTGGCCGCCGCGCGGGACGCGGCGGCGGTGGTGAGCGCGGTGAAAGCCGGGGTGTAGATAAGACTGATGGTCGAGTGGCTGGCAAGATTCTTCGCCTTGGACGATTTGGCGTCCCTACCGTGGCTGTTGCTGGACATTGTGATCGTCTACTACATAATTTACCGCTCGCTGTTGCTCGTCAAAGGGACTCGGGCGGTCCAGATGCTGGTCGGCCTGGTCCTCATCGTCGGCCTGTTCTTCCTCTCCAAGATCGAGCCCGTCGGTTTGACGACCCTCAACTGGTTGCTCGACAAGGTGGTCGGCGCCTTCATCTTCATCTTGGTGGTCATCTTTCAGCGTGACATTCGGCGCGCATTGGTGGAAGTGGGCAAAAACCCCATCATCTCGGGGAAAGCCAACCCATCCGCGATCCAATGGTATGAGGAGATCATTCGCGCGCTCGTCAATATGTCGCAGAAACGGATCGGGGCGGTCATCGTCATCGAGCGCGAGACCGATCTCAGCGAATACGCACAGCAGGGGGTGACACTCGACGCCGAGGTCTCCAAGGAACTTTTGTTTGCCGTCTTCATCCCCAAGTTTCAAAACTCCTTGCACGACGGCGCGCTCCTGATTCAAAACGGGCGCATCACCGCCGCCTCTTGCTATCTGCCGCTGTCCGACGATCCCGATCTTGAGCGCAGCCTGGGTTCGCGCCATCGCGCCGCGGTGGGGTTGTCTGAGGAGACGGACGCCGTCATCCTGGCCGTCTCCGAGGAGACCGGGACCATCTCCATGGCGGTCGAGGGCAAACTACTCCGGAAGCTTGATGCCAACTCGCTGCGCGAGGAGCTGCAAAAGCTCTTCGGTGGCCGCAAGCGGGCAAAAAAATCATCGTGGTGGCGAAAGAAAACCCTCAAGCCGGTGGTCGACATCGCATCCCCGAGCCCTGATCCGTTGGGGCGCGCTGACCGCCAAGGGGCCGACGCCGAACCCGCTAAGGGCGCGGATGATCGCCGGACCGGGGAGGAGCGCTAAGATGCGTGGGCTGCTCCTCGACAACCTGATCTACAAACTCGTGGCGCTCACGTTGACACTCGTGTTCTTCGTGATGGTTCGGATGGACACCACCGAGCAGTTCTCCCACAGGATCCCGGTGATGATGGAGAACATGCCCGATGATCGGGCCCTGACACACGATCTGCCCAGCTACTTGACCGTGCATCTGAGCGGCTCCTGGTCGAAGATCATGCGCGCCGTGCAACCGGGCGGCCGACCGTACGTGATCGACATGCAGGACACTTTTGACGGTGAGGTGGTGTTCTTCGAGGAGGAGAAGATCCGCGAGCTGTTGGGCCCCCGCCCGCCGGCCATCTCCTCGTTCGAACCCGCGTCGGTCACCGTTCGTATGGAGCCCAAGATCCGCAAGAGCCTTCGGGTTCGTCCCGACATCGTGGGCGAGCCGGCGCGCGGGTTCATCTTGAAACGCGACTCAGTGCGCGTCGAACCCGAGGAGGTCTCGGTGTACGGGCCGCTCAGCAATTTGCGGGATCTCACCGAGGTGCTCACCGAGCCCCTTGATATCAGCGGGCTCGAGAATGATTTTGTGCGCAACGACGTGCGCTTGAACATCGGTGTCCCCAGATCGGTCAGTGTTGATGGCGAACGAGTCAGGGTTGAGATCCCCCTCGAAGAGGTGCTCACATCGACCATTTTCCCCAATGTGCCGGTTGAAGCGCGCGGGTGTCGGGTAGGTCGGATTTGCAACGTGCGTCCCTCCCGGGTGGGGGCGCATCTCACGGGTCCGCTGCGGCAGATCGAGCGCATCAAGGCCTCCGGCGGCGCGCAGCTTCTCTGGATTGACGCCGGCGCGGCGAGTGACCAAGACGGTTCATATGAAGATGTGGAGATCATGATCGACGCTCCTTATGGAGTGCTGGTGGCGCCGACACCTTCGACCGTGACCCTGGAGGTGACCGTCCTCAAGCCGACGACACCCTTTGCGCCCATCGAAACTTCGCCCTCTGAGAGCGCCGCGCGAGAAGGAGACGGGCACCAAGAGCACGAGCCGGAGGGCCGGAATTGAGGGTGTCCCAAATGCCGGTCGAGCCCTGGTTCGGGACCGATGGGATTCGTGGTCCCGCCAATGTTTTCCCCCTGATCCCCGCTGTCGCCCAGGCGCTCGGGGAGACCTTGGTGGCGATGGCGCGCAGCCGTGATGGTGTCGCCACGCCGCTCATCGCCATCGGTCGCGACACTCGCTCTTCGGGATCGATGTTGGCCGAGGCGACCGCCGCCGGTGTGGCGGCCGCCGGCGGCAAGGTGGTGCACTACGGAGTCCTGCCGACTCCGGGGGTGGTCCGGTTGGCGCTCCTCGACCGAGCGCACTTCATGATAGTCGTTTCGGCTTCGCACAATCCCCACGATGACAATGGCCTCAAAGTGGTCGGCCCGGACGGCTTCAAGCTTGCCCCCGAGCAGGAGGGCGAGCTTGAGCTTGCTGTGCGTGACGTGTTGCGGCGGGGTTCGCGCGCGCTCCTCGCGGAGTTGGACCCAAGCCCCGTGGTCTCTCCGGCGACCGAGCGTTTCCCCGGGCCGGCCAGGGCGCCGGGGGAGATCGCGACTTCGCCCGTCGCCGCCGAGCGTTTCGTGGCGACGGCCCTCGAGGCGTTGCCCGAGAGGCCGGACCTGAACGGATTGACGGTGGCGCTCGACTGCGCCAACGGCGCCGCCTTCGAGACCGGCCCGGCGCTGTTGCGGGCGCTCGGCGCCGATGTGCGCCCCACCTGTGTCGCTCCCGACGGCCGCAATATCAACCTCGGCTGCGGTGCCACCAAGCCGGGGTGCATTGTGGAGCACACCTTGGCCGAGGGCGCCGCGGTGGGGATCGCGCTCGACGGCGACGCTGATCGGGTCATCCTGGTCGACGAGCGGGGGGGTGTGATCGACGGCGATCACCTCATGACTCTGCTGGCGCTCGATCTGGCGGCGCGCGGGAGGTTGTCGAAGCGGGCCGTGGTGGCGACGGTGATGAGCAACATGGGGATGGAGTTGGCGCTCGCGCAAGCGGGGATCGATCTACTGAGGACTGATGTCGGTGATCGGCATGTGGTGGATGTGATGCGTCGTGGAGGGTACTTGCTTGGGGGTGAGCAGTCCGGGCACATCATCTTGCTCGACCGGTCCACCACCGGCGATGGAATATTGGCCGCGCTGGCCGCGCTGGAGGTGATGGCGCGCACCGGGCGCAAGTTATCCGAACTGGCGGGCGTGATGACCAGGTTGCCTCAGGTTTTGGTCAATGTGGAGGTCGCCCGGAAGTGTCCGTTCGACGATTTGCCGGAGGTGCGCCGTGCCGCAAGCGCGGTGGAGCGCGAGCTGAGCGGGGAGGGCAGGGTGCTGCTGCGCTACTCGGGCACGGAGAGTTTGGCGAGGGTGATGCTGGAGGGTCCGAACAAGGATCGCCTCACCGAGATGGCCGCACACATCGCGGACGCCATCAGGGCCGAGCAGGGGTGACCATAATCGTCGGCGCTTGACATCGGCCCTGGTTGTTTGCTCTATTCCGGGTGGGCCGAAGTGGCGGAATCGGCAGACGCGCGGGACTCAAAATCCCGTACCCCTTGCGGGTGTGTGGGTTCGACCCCCACCTTCGGCACTTGAGATCATTAGGAAAATCCCATCCGACAGGCGCCGCCCGCGCCTTCCTGCTCACCCGTCAATGAGCCCCATTCATGGCCGTTTTGAAGGGCCATTTGTAGCAAAAAATGTAGCCCCCGTCGGAGCCGTCTGGCTAACAGGCAACCAATGTGTTATAGAATCAAGCCACTTGAGACACACATCGGGAGCGCCGGATTCGGTCGCTCATAGGATGTCGGAATGGGCTGCTTGCTAGGTTTTGCCGCTCTTTTATTGGTCGCCTGGTGTGTCGTGCGCGCGGCGCGGACCATCCGCGACTGTCTCTCCAGTCGGTGGCCCTGGTTCGCTTTCGCGCTCCTCGTCGTAATTCAAATCATCCTCCACTGTAACACCACGGCGTTCCTGGCCGACATTGCGCCGAGCACCGCGATGGCGGTCAACCCTCACACGCTCCGCTACTCTTACCTCTGGGGAGCGGTGCTGTCGGTGATGCCGTTCACTCTCGAAGTCTGGCATGTGGCCGTGTTCAACAACGCACTCGGCGTCTTGATGTTGTTCCCCCTGTTCTCCTTTCTCCTGGGCTTCTGGCGGCATGAGCGCGTCGCGCTCGTCTCCCTGGCCTTCGCCGTCTTTGCCATCACCCCGCTCAAGTTCATCAGCTCCGAAGGGCAGTTTGCCCTCCTCTTGTTTTGCGCCACGGCCGGCGCCGACAGGCTGCTCTGCTGGTTGGGCTCGGCGCGACGCTCGGATCTCTTTCTGGCGGCGGCTTGCCTGAGCTGTGCCGCCAACCTGCGGCCCGAAGGGTTCCTGGTGGTCGCGTCCGTCGCGCTGTTGATTTTGTTGAAGCCCGCCCGCCTGAAGATGATGTTCAGGCCGCTGAACCTCCTCCTGATCGCGCTGCCGGTGTCGCTCGTGGCGCTCGGCCCGTTTGTCGGACTCTTCAGGGAGGCGCTGGGAGGAACCGGGCTGGACTGGTTTTCGCCGAACCCTTTGCACTACCTGGCGTTTGCCTTCTACTTTTGGCCCGAAGGATTCTTCGCGAGCTCTGTGTATGCCGCCTTCATGTTCGGGCTGACTCTGATGGTCGCGCGGCGGATGCCGGCGCTGCGCTTACGCCTCTTGCTGCTGGTCCTGATGATAGGGGTGGTGTCCTTTGGTATGGCGCGGCCGACGACGTACTCCAACGAGCGCTATCTCGTGACGGCGGTGTTGCTGCAGTGGGTCTTTGTCGGCGCGGTGGTTTACCACGGAGTGGGCCTCCTGTTGCAGAGTTGGAGCACAAGACGACGGCAGATTGCGCAACTCGTGGTTTGCGCCGTGGGCTTGAGCGCCGCTTTTCTGGCAGAGGCCCGCCTCCTCGACAAGAAATGGGCCCACACGGCGGAGTACACGTTTCTCATCCAAACGCTCGAGAAGTTGCCGGACGGCTCCACGATCCTCGCCGACCTGTTTTGGGAGCGCGAGGCCGGGCTCGAAATACATGGCAACTCGCTCTCAATGTTGGTCGACAGGCGCCACGAGTGGCTGGATTTCAAGGATTTGGACAGCCTGGCGGATCTCGAAGAGGCATACTTCTATCTCGGTGGAAGCTGTCGCATCAGACAAAGAGATGGGCAGGGCGGATTGCCCTACGAGACCTTCAGTGAGTTTTTCCCAAAATGTCGCGCGGCGCTCGAATCGCTCCAAGAGCGGGGCACGATGGAGCTACTGTACGAGACCCGGGCGCCGGGGAGATCTCTGGTGGGCGGCACCAGCACCAGGAAGTCGATTCCGATAGAATTGTACCACTTCACAGCTGATCAAGAGGACTCAAAGGCGACCGCAGCGCGCGCAGCCGGGGAGAATTGAGCGGCGCACCGCCCGCCGCAGCGCGCGGTAGGAGCGCCCATTCCAGATCTCCAGCAAGGGCTCTCGCAGGGCGTTGCCGAGCTTGGTGTCCATGTAGTTGAGACATGGAATCACGTTGCCCGCAGGATCGAGAAACAACGAACGCCAAACGAACAAGCACATCCGGCTCATGGAGTGCCGGGCGGTGTACCAGCTGCGCATCTCATCGTCGCCGAGGCGAGGTTTGAGCACTAGAAAGCTCCCGTAGCGGCGGCGTAGCGCGGACAGCACGCGCGCGATCTCGGCGGGCGAGTCGCCGAACCGAGTGTCGCCCCGGATATAGGAGCTGAGCTTCATTCGCGCGCGGAGATTCTCCGGCAGGTGCACGCGGCAATACTCCTGGTGGCGCTCGATCTCGGGATCGGTAATGAACTCGAGATGCTCGATCCGCACCTGGTCGACACCGATGCGCGCTCCAATCTCAACTACCTCGGCGATGTGGTCGATGTTGTTGCCCGTGAGCACCACGTTCAGCAGCACCCGCGTCTTGCCCTTGGAGCGGCAGAACAGCTCAATATTGTCTATTACGCGCTCAAAAGTCCCAGTTGTTCGCGTAATGCGCGCATGGACCGCCTCCGGACCGTGCAGAGAGAAGATCATCTGCTCCGGACCGAGCGCTTTCAAGTCGCGCCCCACCTCGCCGGTAACCGCCAGACCGTTTGAGATCATGCCGAGCGGCAGACCGTGCTTCTTGACGGCGACGACCAGATCCAGCACATCGTCTCGCACGAACGGTTCGCCGCCACCGAAAAAGAAGGTCGGCCTGAATGGCAGCGTCTGGCGGACGATATGTCCGAGCTCGTCGGCGGACAGCTCCTGATGCGCTTGCCGGCGAAACGCTCCGACCTCGCACATCTCGCAGTTCATGTTGCACCGCGAGGTGACGAGTAGGTTGAGCACCATCGGCGGCCCGGCCCACCCCCCAGGCGAGACGAGATCGCGCGGCAACGTGAGCATATTGGACGCGAGTAGCCGCGGCGGAAACAAGCAGGTGAAGGTGCGCAGGCAGTCGAGCTGCGATTGCAATGTCGTCGCCACCCCCACTCCTATCCTTCCGCCGACGTCGAAGGCGGCGCGACAGCCAGATAAGGGCCTATCGCCAGCGCGTCGAGCCGGGCCTGCCGCCAAGCGCCGATGGCCTCCTCGGGGCGGCAGACGATGGGCTCCTCGTGCATGTTCAAGCTGGTGTTGATGAGCGCCGGCAGTCCACTCAAGCGGGTGTATTCCTCGAGAATTCGCGCCAACGCCGGGTGCGCCGCGCGGGTCACTCGCTGCGGACGCGCCGTGGCGTCCACATGCACCGCTCCCGGCGCCAGTTCGCGCATCCTGGGGGTCACATCGAAGCTTATGGTCATGAACTGGGAAGCGTGCCGCGCCTTGCCGCCGCCGATGATACAGGAGTCGAACTCGTCTTCGTGAATGACCGGCGCAAACGGCATGATCGGGTTGCGCTTGAGCTTCCGGTTGAGCCAGTTGATCGTGTCGGGATCGGTGGCCGGCGCGAGGATCGAGCGATTGCCGAGCGCTCGCGGGCCGCACTCCATGCGCCCGTCGAAGCGCGCCACCGTCTTCCCCTGCGCAAGCAACTTGGCCACCTCGAGTTCGATGTCGAGCCCACCGCGGAAAGTGACCCCGGCCTCCTCTAGCGCGGCGCGGATCTCGTAATTGGTGAACTCCGGGCCCAAAAACACGTCCGGCAGGGGCTCCGGCGGCGATCTCAAGAACGCCTCTGCCCCACCGATTGAAAGTCCTCCGTCACCCATGTGCGGCATCACATAAATACGGTGCACCTCCGGCATCGCCGCCAGCCGCTGGTTGAGCTTCACGTTGGCAAACGCGCCCCCGGCCAACGCCACATGATCACACCCGGTGCGCCGTAGCCAATGGCGCAAGTAGTCGGTGAGCACCTCTTCCAGGTTTTTCTGAAAGGACGAGGCGATTTCTTCGCGCGAAAACTTGGCCAGCGCCGAATACGGCCGGCCTCTCGGCGATCGCGGCAGCAGGTGGTTTTGAGTGCTCAACCGACCATTCTCGTGCCAGAGAATGCGGCGCGCCTCCTCGAGCGCCGGGTAGGTATCGTCATGCGCCGCCAGAGCGTTCACCTTGCCCTCATCGCGCACCGCAGTGTAGCCCAGCAGCTCCGTCAACCGTGAGTAGTAGAGAGTCAGCGCCGAGTAACCGGTCTCTTCGTGCAACAGCGTGAGCCCCTTGCCACGCTCGCCGACACTGACCGTCACCGCGAGCCCATCGCCGAGACCGTCGGCGGTGAGGACCAGCGTGCGGTCGAACCCCGAGGTGGCAAAAGCCCCGTAGGCATGGGCCACATGATGATCGACGACGTGTAAGTCGGCCTCGATCCCGAGCGCGCGAAGCTCGCGGGCCAGAACCAACCGCGCGGCGGCCGCTTCCGCGGCCAGCGGCAGCCGCAATTTACGGGCGACGGTCTGATAGGTGATGAACGCGCTCAACAGGTAGCGGAATTGACCGTTCCAACGCCGCAGCGGTTGGTGAGCGCCACGGAACAGCCGGGCCAGGATGTTGGGAGTGATAGCGCTCCCGAGCACCACCGCGTCGACGTCTCGCGGCTCCAGCGCCGCAATTTTGAGCACCGCCGAAATGGACTCGCGCGGCACGCCGCCCCAGAGTTTGATGCGGTTCAAGCGCTCTTCGTTGACGGCGGCCACGAGTCGGCCGTCGACCAGGAGGGCGGCGCCGGCGTCCTGGCTGTCACAGATGCCCAGTACGATCATGGTGCTCCCGTGTCCCGTTTGTCCCCGCCGCTCGCCATTGACTCCTCGACGGCGGCGGCGATCCGATCCATCTCGGCCGAACCAAGCTCCGGTCCCACCGGCAAATAGAGGTTGGACCGCTCGAGCTCGGCGCTGTGAGGGTACTCCGGTTGCCCGGGGGAGTTCGGCAGCCGCGAGCAGTCCATGAGGTAGCCCGCCGTCGAGTCGACACCGCGGGCGAGCAACCGGCGGCGAAGCGCCAGGCGGTCGGCAACGCGCACGACCACGTTGGTCCAGAGCGGCTCCGCGTCCGCCACCGGCTGCTGGAGGCTCACCCCCGGGACGTGGCGCAGGCGATCGCGCAGGCGCAAAGCGTTGCTCAGCCGGCGCTCGTTGGCTCGCTCGAGATCGGCCAGCACCGCCAGACCGGCGCCGGCCTGAGCCGGCCCCATCGGCGCCATCATGGCGTCGATATCCAACACCCCGTGATCGAACGCCGCAGGGCGCATTTTGACCAGTGTGTCGACCATCGCCGGCGACAATCCGTCCAAAGCGCGGATTGCCGGGAAGACACCGTTCGAGAACACCCACGGTCGTGTCGCCACCCAGATGGCGGCGCAGGAGAGGAGTGTGCGCAACACCGCCACCCTCCCGGCGGCAGGATTGCGCCCGACGACTGCGCGGGCGCGGCGCGCCACCCCGGAGTCGCCGGTGGTGAGCATCCCACCCTTGAGGGTGTTGAGCGCTTTCATGGGGCCAAAACTGAACAGCGCCGGAGAGCCTTGCGCGCCGACCCGCCGCCGGCCGCACCGGGCACCCAGCGCTTGCGCGCAGTCCTCGACCAGGACGAGGCCGTGGCGCCGGGCCAGGGTCTTGAGCGCCCCGAGCGGTGCGGGGTTGCCGTAGAGATGAGTGGCCAACAGGAAGCCCGTCTCGGGAGTCAGCGCGGCCTCAACCGCCGCCGGATCCAGGTTGAAGGTTTGAGGATCGATGTCCACGAAGCGAGGGATGAGCCCGAGGCCCCGGATCACCCCAACCACCTCGGGGACGTTGTAGGCCGCCAACACCACACCCTGCCCGCGCTTGGCGCCACACGCCTCGAGAATCGCCGCCAGGGCGACTTTGCCGGATCCGACCGCGACGGCGTGGCGCACTCCGAGCCAGGTGGCAAACGCCTCTTCAAACCTCGCCACGGTGCGCTCGGCGCTCGATCTCCAGAGGAGGCCGCCGAGCGCGCCGGTCAGTTGCCGCCCGGAAAACCGAACCGTCCCGCGCGGAATTCGGCGCCGGCTCGTGTTCAACCTCGCCACCGTTTGCGTTCCAGCGCGCCCTGATTTTCAAGCCCGGAACCCAACCCAAACCATTTGTCGTAAACGGACAGCGGCAAAAATCCGAGCCGACAAAGCACCCAAATGGGATACTTGACCTTGTTGAGCAGATTGAGGCTGTTGGGATAGTCGGTGAAGTTGCGGGGCGGGAGCCGCATGTATTCGTCGAACTCGTCGCGCGTGATCCCGAGCCTGTCGATGCACAGACGGATCACGTCCTCGTCTTCGATGACGTAGATCTCCTCGAGCGCTTCGAGCGCCGCGCGACGCTCCATCTGGCCGGAGCGCACCAGCGCGGCGTAACTGGTGCGCCGGATGTCAACACCGAACTTGATTCGTTGCACATGGGAGATAAGAGCCCAATAGAGATCGTCGAAATAGTGTGCTCCGGGATAGACCCACCCGAAATCGCGCGCCATCATCTCTTCCGCTTCGCGGCGCACGTAGGGGTAGTTGTACAGTGGCGCCAGCACGCGGATTCCTTTGACGATCAAATAGTAGGCGAGCTCCTTGACTCCGAGGCTGTAACCCGGCGCCGTAGGCTCCCAGGGGGGGAACTCCACCCGGCCGAAGCGTTTGTGGATCGCCCGCAGATAGTCGCCGTCAAAGTACGCCCAGCACAGCGGCTTCAGCCCTTCGGTGCGAAACGACTGGCCGAAGAGGATGTGCTTGATCCCTTCCTTGGCGGCGACCCCGTAGAGTGAAGCGCCAATCCCGACGTCGGTCCCCGAGTTCATCAGAGGAGTTGAGGCCTTGAGTTCCGTGATTTTCAAGTCCTTGGCGAGACGCCAGTCCGAGGTGATTGTCCGTAGCTCGACACCGAGATGTCTGACCTGCTTGATCATGTTCTCGCCGCCGACGGGGTTATCAAAGCCGTCGTTGAAGTGCACCGCCAACGGCCTGAGTCCCCACTCCTTCTTGGCCAGATGAAGAAGAAAAGAGCTGTCCCGTCCCCCGCTCACACCAATCACGCAGTCGTATGGCTTGCCGGCGCCGCCCGTCTTGATCGAGTCGATGAGTTTTGCGAGCGCGCGGCGGCCTTCGGGGCCTTCATTCGGGTAGGCGCGGCAAAGTTGATCGTGCAGGTGACAATAGAAGCAGACCCCGCTCGAGTCGAAGGTTATCCCAGGGGTGGAAGTGTCTTGCACACAGCGGACGCAAAGTTGGTAGGTGGGGCTCGTGTGAAACCGCTGACTACTCCTGAACATCTCTCCCCTCTCGCTCCCGGTCGTCGGCCGACAAAAAACGCGCGCGCCTGCAAACTGTTTAACAGGGATCGACTCCGACGCACAGTCGGCTTTTTGCTTGGCCCACCAGTACGCTGCCCCGGCCAACCGGGCCTTGTCAATAGATCGCGGGGCGATCGCCAGGGCAATCGCCAGGGCGGTCGCACCTCAAGCCATCGATTCGGCGCTACTCTTCATGCGATTGCCCTGAGAACTCGCGGCGTCGCGGTGGCGCTTTTGCACCCCAAAGTGTATGGTAGGCGCCTCGTGTCCGGGTCGCGGCGACGATCCAATATTGCCGGAGGAGTATACAATGCCCAAGATTTCTCTCGTGTTACTACTCACCATGATCACGGCCTGCGCCACCGTCAAAGAGACCAAACCGGACGAAGTGCCGGCCCGTGCCGCCGAGGAAGATGCGATGACGCTCGAAGCTAATCCGTTCCTGGAAGAGAGCCCTCTGCCCCACGGTATGCCGCCGTTCGACCGCATTGAGAACGAACACTATCTGCCGGCCTTCCTCTTGGGGATGGAGCAACAGCTCGAAGAGATCGAGCTTATCGCCAACTCGCGCGAGGCGCCGACCTTCGAGAACACAATCGTCGCAATGGAACTGAGCGGACAGCTTTTGAGCAGGGTCGGGCGCGTCTTTCGCAACCTGAACTCGGCGCACACCAACCCCGAGCTGCAAGCTGTGCAGAGGGAGGTGGCGCCGCGTCACGCCGCTCACATGGACGCGATCTTTTTAAATGAGAGGCTCTATACCCGTCTCCAGGCGATCTATGAGCAGCGCGCCGAGCTGAGCCTTGACGCCGAGTCCCGCTGGTTGCTCGAACGCTACCACACCGATTTCGTGCGCGCCGGGGCCAATCTCGGCCCGGAGGAGAAAGAGCGGCTGAAGGCCATCAACTCCGAGCTGGCCTCGCTCGCCACCGAGTTTCAAAACAACGTTTTGGCCGAGACCAACAACAACGCAGTGCTGGTTGAGACGGCGGGCGAACTCCAAGGGCTCTCCGACAGTGAACTGGCCACCGCCGCCGAGGCCGCCGCCGAGGCCGGTCACGAGGGCAAATACCTGCTGACGCTGCAGAACACCACCATCCAGCCGATCATGAACAACATACTAAACCGCGAGCTTCGCCAGCGCATCCACGTCGCCTCCATCTCGCGCGGCGCGCGCGACAACGAATACGACAACCGCGAGATATTGGTGCGAATGGCGGTGCTGCGGGCCGAGCGTGCGCAAATGCTCGGCTACGACAACGCCGCGCAGTACATCCTGGAGGACCAGACCGCCGCCACCCCCGAGGCGGTCAACGAGTTACTGGCGATTCTGGCGCCCCCCGCCAGGGCCAACGCTGAAAAGGAAGCGGCCGATCTCCAGGCCCTGATCGACGCCGAAGGCGGCGACTTCACGCTTCAACCGTGGGACTGGGCCTTTTATGCCGAGCAAGTGCGGGAGACCCGCTACGACATCGACGCGTCTCAACTCAAACCCTACTTCGAGTTGAACTCGATTATTGAAAATGGGCTGTTCTACTCGGCCGAGCGCCTGTTCGGCATCAGCTTCAAGGAGCGCCCCGACTTGCCGGTCTACCACCCGGACGTGCGCGTCTGGCAGGTCTTCGACGAAGACGGCACTTCGCTGGGGCTCTTCCTGGGCGACTTTTGGGCGCGCGATTCAAAGCGCGGCGGCGCATGGATGAACCAGTACACGCTCCAGTCCCACCTCCTCGGGACCCGCGCGGTGGTGGGCAACCACATGAACATCGTCAAGCCGCCCGAGGGCCGGCCCACCCTGCTGACGGTGCGCGAAGTGGAGACCCTGTTTCACGAATTCGGTCACGCCGTCCACGGGCTGTTTTCAAATGTTCGCTACCCGCGCTTCAGCGGCACCTCCGTACCGCGCGATTTCGTCGAGTTCCCCTCCCAGGTGTATGAGATGTGGGCCTTTTGGCCCGAGGTGCTGGCCAACTACGCGCGCCACTACCAGACGGGCGAGCGGATCCCGCAGGAGCTGCTCGACCGTGTCCTCGCGGCGCGCCAGTTCAATCAGGGCTACATTACCACCGAGTATGTGGCCGCCTCTTTCATCGATCAGGCCTGGCATCAACTCCCGGCCGACGAGATCCCGTCCGACATCGAGGCTCTCGAGACCACTACCCTCGAAAAGGCGGGTCTACTGATGGAGGCGATCCCACCGCGCTACCACAGCACTTATTTCAACCACGTCTTCTCGTCGCCGTCGGGATACGCGGCGGCTTACTACGCCTATATCTGGTCCGAGGTGCTGGACGCCGACAGCGTCCTTTGGTTCGAAGAAAACGGTGGACTCACGCGCGAAAACGGGCAGCGGCTTCGCGACAAGATCCTGTCGCGCGGCGGCAGCCGCGACGCGATGGAACTATATCTCGAGTTCACCGGACGCGAGCCGAAGATCGAGCCGCTGCTGATTCGTCGAGGGCTGATGACGCCATGAGTTCGCCCCCTGAGCCGCATGTGCTCGCCGTCGATCTGGGCACTTCGGGCCCCAAGGTGGCGCTGATTTCGGCCTCCGGGCGAATCACCGCCGCCACGTTCGAGGCAAACGAGGTGCTCTATCTGCCGGGCGGAGGCGCCGAGCAGCGCCCCGAGGAGTGGTGGCGAAGCATCGCGAGAGGAGTGCGCCGGGCCCTGCGCGAGAGCGGGCTCCCGGGCAGCGCCATCGAAGCCGTCAACTGCACCGGCCAGTGGTCCGGGACAGTGGCCCTGGGGGGCGATGGAGAGCCTCTCTGCGACGCCATCATTTGGATGGACACCCGCGGCGCGCGTCATGTGGCCGAACTCACCGGCGGAATCCTGAACATCGCCGGCTACTCCCCGGGGGCGCTCCTCGCCTGGCTGCCGCGCACCGGCGGCATTCCGAGCCGCTCGGGCAAGGACTCGCTGGCCCACATCCTTTTTCTCAAGAACGAGCGCCCCGAAATCTTTGAAGCCACCCGCTGCTTCCTGGAGCCGAAGGACTGGCTCAACTTCAAGCTCACCGGCCGCATGGTCTCGACCTATGACGCAATCGCGCTCCATTGGCTCTCCGACAACCGCAGTATCGATGCCGTCGACTATCACCCGCGGCTGCTGGCGCGCGCGGGGATCGAGCGCCACAAGCTACCGGATCTCATCGGCGCCACCGACATAGTCGGACCGCTCTCGGCGGAAGCCGCGGGGGAGCTCGGCGTGCCGGCCGGGATCCCGGTGGTAGCCGGCGCCCCCGACACCCACTCGGCGGCGGTGGGCTCCGGCGCGGTGCGCGACAACGAGGTCCACCTTTATGTGGGCACCTCCTCATGGATGCTGGCCCATGTGCCGCGCATGAGGAGTGATCCGCTACACAACCAGGCCGCGCTTCCGGCCGCGCTGCCCGGTCGTTATCTGCTCTTGAACGAGCAAGAGTGCGCCGGGGCGTGCCTGTCTTTTTTGCGTGATCGTTTGCTCCTGGTGGACGACGAGCTGACTCCGGGGGCGAACCGGGACGGCGCCTATGCGGCCTTTGATCGGCTGGCGGCCGGGGTCCCGGCGGGGAGCGGGGGGGTCATCTTCACCCCTTGGCTCTACGGGGAGCGCACGCCCGTGGAGGATCACCATGTGCGCGGCGGCTTTTTCAACCTCTCGCTCGAGACCGATCGTGCCCAAATGATCCGCGCGGTGCTGGAAGGGGTCGCCTATAACACCCGCTGGCTGTTCGACGGAGTCGAGTCGTTCCTGGGCCGCCGGGTGCCGCACATCAATTTCATCGGCGGCGGCGCGTGCTCCGATCTGTGGTGCCAGATAATGGCCGATGTCCTTGGATGTCGGGTCCGCCGGGTGGCCGACCCAATCCACGCCAACTTGCGGGGGGCGGCCTTCCTGGCCCAGATCGCGCTTGGCCGCCTCGACGCCGCCGACATCCCGGCGCGAGTCGAGATCGAGCGCGAGTTCGTCTTTGAGCCGCGCAATCGTCATGTCTATGAGCAAATGTTCAAGGCATTCAAGACTCTCTACAAAAACAACCGGCGTCTTTACGCCAATCTCAACGCCTGGGGCGTGGAATAAATGCCAATGCGCGAGATCCCCAAACCAATCGAACGAATACTCGGCGCGCTCGACCCTCGGCTCGTCACCTGGCTCTGGCAGCACATCAAGACTCTGCCGTTTGTCGCGACCAGGGTGGAGCAAGAATACGACGAGCTGCTGGCCGGGATCGAGTCCGAACTCAAGCCGTACCGTGATCTGCTGCCCCGCTACCGCGCGCTGCCGGCGCGCGGCCGCGAGCGGGAGGAGATCCTGGACGAGATGCGCTCGCTCTCCGCGCGCGAAGAGGAGCGCTGGCGCGAGGGGTTCGTCTCCGGGGCGGTGTACCACGGCGATCAAGAGCACATCCGTTTCTTGTCCGAGGTCTACTCGCTCAACTCCCAGAGCAACCCGCTGCACGCCGACGTCTGGCCGAGCGCCAGCAAGTACGAGGCCGAGATAGTCGCCATGACCGCCTCGCTCTTCGGGGCCTGCGAGGCCACCTCGGAGATCTGCGGGACCGTCACGTCGGGTGGCACCGAGAGTATCTTGTTGGCCATGAAGGCCTATCGCGATCAGGCGCGCGCCGAGCGCGGTATACGCACGCCTGAGATAGTGATCCCGACAAGCGCCCACGCGGCGTTCGAGAAGGCCGGCCAGTACTTCGAGATGCCGGTCATCAAGGTGCCGGTCAAATCGGACGGCGGCGCCGATTGGGAGGAGATGCGCCGCGCCGTCGGTCGCCGCACCGCCGTGGTGGTGGGCTCGACACCCTCGTTCCCTCACGGCATCATCGATCCGATCGAGGAATTGTCGGAGCTGGCCCGCTCCAACGGCGCCGGGTTCCATGTGGACGCCTGCCTCGGCGGCTTTGTTCTGCCGTTCGCCAAAAAACTGGGTTACTCGGTGCCCCGCTTCGACTTCACACTCCCCGGGGTGACCTCTCTCTCGGTCGACACCCACAAGTTCGGCTACGCCGCCAAGGGCACCTCGGTCATCCTGTACCGCACGCCTCAACTGCGCCGCTACCAGTTCTACACAACGACCGACTGGCCGGGCGGGCTGTATTTCACCCCCACCTTCGCCGGTTCGCGTCCCGGTGGCCTGTCGGCGGCTTGCTGGGCGGCGATGGTGGCGATTGGTGAAGACGGCTACCTGGACGCCACCCGACGGATCCTCGAAACCGCGGCGACCATCAAGCGCGGCATCGCGAAGCTCCCTGGGCTGCGGGTGATAGGCGATCCGCTGTTCTGTATCGCCTTCGCCTCGGACACCCTCGACATCTACCGCGTCCTCGACCGGATGAGCGCCCGCGGCTGGAGCTTGAACGGCCTGCACAAACCGGCCTGCCTCCACCTGTGCGTCACTTTGCGCCACACCGGCCCAGGAATCGCAGAGCGCTTTGTGGCCGACCTCGAGGCGGCCCTGGGCGAGGTCCGCACCTCGCCGGCATCGAAAGAGGGGATGGCGCCTCTCTACGGCCTGGCGGCCACCTTACCCGTGCGCGGCATAGTCGGCGACTTGCTCAAGCGCTACATCGACGTGCTCTACAAGGTTTAGGAGAAGAGATGTCAAGAAAGTCATCCCGCGCCAGGCCCACCAAGACGGCCGAGGCGCGCGCCGCGTTCGATCTCATCGAGCGCATTGTCGACACCTGTCCCCGCCGAATCGCGACGAGCGATTCCGAGCGCCGCGCCCATCAGATCGTGGCCGAAGAGTTCGCGCGACTGGGGCTCTCCTCCACCCGGCAAACCTTTCAATTCAACGACAGCCTTTACAAGAACCTGGCGTTGCACTTCGGTATCGGCACGCTGGGGACCGCGGTAGGCGGCTTGCTGCCCCCCGTGGGGGCTCTGTTGCACGCGCTCGCGGCCTCGTCCTACTGGGCCGACTCCACCCGTCGAGGCTATTTCTTACGGCGGCTGTTGGGATTCAAGGACTCGCAGAACATCCTCGCCACCCTCCCGGCCAAAGGGCCGCCCAAGCTCCGGATAGTCTTCCTGGCGCATGTGGACGCGGCCTTCACGGGTATCATGTTCCACCCCAAATTGATCGATCTCTTCGCCACCAACCCCCCTCCCGGGCTCAGGTTCACCGCCCGCTCGCTGGCGCTGGCCACCCGCACCGAGGCGACACTGGCCATGACCGGGCTCATCAGGACCTTTATGGGTCCATTTGGGCTCCTGTTGCGCCCCGCCGAGCTGGTTCTCGGGCTACCTAGCCTGATAGCGTTCCTGTTGGCGCTCGACGCCGTGCTGCGTGACGAGGCGGTCCCGGGAGCGGCCGACAACTTGAGCGGGGTAGCCGGGATGTTGCTCCTGGCGGCGCGCTTGATGGATAAGAAGCCGGACAATGTGGAGTTGGTCTTCGTGGCCACCGGCGCGGAGGAGGCCAGCCTCGGCGGCGCCGACGCGCTCGCGGTCGAGAAGGAACACCTCTGGCCGACCGATCAGACCGTCATTCTGGCTTTCGACACGTTTTCAAACGGCGCGCTGCGCTTCGTCGACCGCGAGGGCGAGGTGGTCCGCACCTCTCCGCCGGCCTGGCTGACGCAAGTATTGCGCGAGACGGCCGCCTCCGAGCCGCGCTTCAGCGAAGTGGCCGGGATGGAAATCCCGGTGGGGGGGACCGACGCCGCCCCGTTCTCATACCGAGGTTATCCGGCCACTTGTCTGACCTGTATCGACCCGTCGCGCAAGGCGCCGGATCACTACCACCAGCCGACCGACTCGCCGGAAAACGTCGATCCGCACAAGATTGTCTTTTGTGTCGATTTCGCCGAGAAGCTGGTCGAGCGGCTTGTTGAGCACTTTGATCGCGGCCCCCGGCCTCTGGCATGATGGGAGGATTGAGGAGTCATGGACTGTCGGAGAGAAGAGAACTTGGCGCGGTGCACTTGTACCTATGAGGGGTGTCCGCGCAAGGGCGACTGCTGCGCCTGCTTGACTCACCACTTGAACAAGAGACAACTCCCGGCGTGTTGCTTCCCGCCCGAGGTCGAGCGCACTTTCGACCGGAGTTTCGAGGCCTTCGCGCGCGCCTGGAAACTCTGAGCGGCCGGAACGACGGACGGCATTCTGACCATGGGAATCGGGCCAAAGAATCTCGGTCTGCGTCACCCCGGCTTTGGGCTGCTCCTGCTCTTCCTGGTGCAGAGCTTTTACATTCAGCTCTGGCCCACTTTCCACCCGGCCAATGAGTCGATTCGCTTCTACTTCGTCGAATCCCTGGTGCGTGATGGTACGCTCAGCGTCGACCCGGCGCTCGAACGCTACGGCGTCCCCAACAAAGACGTCTCCATCCACGACGGCCGCGCCTACATGGACAAAGCGCCGGGAGTCGCGTTCGCCGTCGCGCCGCTCTACGTCGCGCTGCGGACGGTGGGCTTCGACTCCCTGCCGTGGGAGATGCGCTGGTTCTTGCTGACCCTGCTTGGGTTGACGATCCCCAACCTGCTCGCCACCGCCTTGTTTTTCAGGCTCGGGCGCGATCTCTCCGGGGGACGCGACGATGTGGCGCTCGGGCTGGCGGCGGCCTACGCCGTGGCCACCCCGGCGCTGCTCTACAGTACACTTTTCTTCGGGCACCAGTTCGCCGCGATCCTGTTCTTGGCGGGGTTTTACCTACTGCGTCCCGCCACGGTGGTAAGCTCCGGGGCGGCGTTCACGGCCGGATTCCTGATAAGCTTCGCGGTCGCCTCCGAGTATCAAGCCGTCCTGGCGGCCGCGGGCCTCGCCGTCTATGGAATGGTGCGCGCCGTCGATTGGCGCGGGCGCGCGATGCTCGTGCTCGGCGGTCTCGTCCCGGCGGCGATTGTGCTCGGGTATCACTGGCTCTCGTTCGGCGGGCCGCTCAACTTTCCATACGCATACAAGGGGGCCGAGGAGCTGGCCGAGATGCACGCCCAGGGGCTCTTCGGGTTTGTTTGGCCCTACTGGGAGGGTGGCCACGGTCAGCTCCTGAGCGCCCGCCGCGGGCTCATCTACTCGGCGCCCATCACAGCACTCTGGCCCCTCGGGATAATCCGAATGTGGCGCGCTCCCGGGTGGCGGGCCGCCCGCTATGCGGTCCTCTTCGTCGGGCTGGCGCATACGATCTTGTTGACCGGCTACCTCTACTGGACCGGCGGCTACTGCCACGGGCCGCGCTTTCTGGTGCCCGTTTTGCCGTTCATGGTGCTGCCGCTGGCGGCGTTGTGGCGCCCCCCGGGCGAAGGAGAGACGCCACGCGCGATCTCGAGCGTGGTGCGGACGTGGCTCTTCCCCGGGCTCGCCCTTGTGGGCGCCCTTTTGCACCTCGCGGTGCTCATGAGCTTCCCCTATCCCCGCGAGGAGATCCAGGCGCCGTTCTACGAGCTTACCTTCCCGCTCCTGCTCCAGGGCTGTACGGCGCCGAACGTGCTTGGGCTCTCCTCCGGCCCGGCGATGCTGGTGTTTGCTCTGCTGGTGGGAGGAGCGGCACTCTGGCTCTTCACTCGCCTGAGAGCGGGCGCGAGCCGCCCCATCGCAGGCAGGCTGCTCGTGGCCGTGGCGGTGGCATTGGCCATCATCCTCGCGCAGCTGCTAGTCGCCCCACCGCCCGACAGCCCCGCAGCGCGCCGGTGGCAAAACGAAGCCCGCGAGCTGATGCAATGCCCACCCATCGCGGCAACGCTCGTTCCCATATCAGCAATCAGCTCAGGTACTCTCAAAGTAAGGACATAGCGGGGTGCGGGGGGATTGCCGGTCCGATCTTGGCCTCCTGCCGGACTTCGGTGTATAACTCCCTCTTGGGAGGGCAAGGCGTGTCTCGCGCGAACCAAAAACTGCCGCTGCTCACGTTTTTGACGGTCCTGCTGCCGCTCTTGTCGGCCACCGAAGCAAAGGCCGACTTCTACCGCTGCGAGTACGACGGTCGCGTCTGGGTGACCAACAAGGTGCCCGCCGGGCAGCGGCGTAATTGCCGGCTCATCATGAAGACCAGGGTGCGCGAGGAGCCCGCGCAAGAACAGGCCGCGGCATCCCAGGCCGCCCCTCCGGCACCCCGCAAGCGCCTCGCCCCCCACACCCCGCGAGTCGCCGGTCGCGCGGTCTTCCCGGAAGAGCGGCTGTGGGCCATCGTGCAGGAGGCGGCCGAGCGCTACACCATCCCGGAGGCGCTGATACTGGCGGTGATCAAGATCGAGTCGAACTTCAGCCCGACCGCGGTCTCGCGCGTCGGCGCCCAAGGTCTCATGCAGTTGATGCCCGGGACCGCCTCGGACCTCGGGGTAACGCGACCTTTCGACCCGCACCAAAACGTCATGGGCGGGACACGGTTCTTGAGACAACTCGCCAACCGCTTCGAGGGCGACATAGTCCGCACCCTGGCCGGCTACCACGCCGGAGGCGGAGCCGTCAGCCGTCGCGAGGGGGTTCCGTTCACCGCCACCGAACAGTATGTGCGCTGGGTACTCGACCAGTACTATCGCTACAGGACCCTTCTTGAAGATCCTTTGCAGACGAGCGCCCAGCAACGGGTGGAGGACGAGACACGTTGAGCCCTCGCAAATCACAACGACGCTCCGGGGCGCGCCAACTGCGCGACGAGTTTCTAAACGTCCCCAACATGCTCACGATGATGCGGATCGCGGCGATCCCTTTCGTCATGCTGTTGCTCGAGCTTTCTCGCTTACCGGCCGAGGCCTCCGACAGGCAGGTTTATGTCTCCCACCTCTACTGCTTCTGGGCGGCGGTGGTGTTCGGCCTGGCGGCGGGCACCGACTGGCTCGACGGGTGGTTGGCGCGCAACATGGGCTGGACGAGCCTGATCGGCAAGCTGCTCGATCCCTTGGCCGACAAGTTAATCGTCATGGCGGCGCTCGTCACCCTGGTCGCGCTGGAGCGCTCCCCCGCCTGGCTGGTCGTGCTCCTGTTGGCGCGCGAAATTGGGATCTCGGGGCTGCGGAGCCTCGCCTCCAGCGAGGGGCTCATCATCGACGTGGTGCAAACCGGCAAGTGGAAGACCGCCTTCCAATTGGTCGGGATCATCGGCCTACTGATGCACTACACCTATCCTATCGATTTCTTGTTCATTCGTTTCGAGGTGAACTTCCACGTGGTCGGGCTCACTCTGGTCGGGATATCGATGGCGTTCTCGCTGCTCAGCGCCTTCTCCTACTTCCGATCCTTCCTGCGAGCCATCGCCGCAAGGTATCGTTGAGAGTCGATCTGCGTACTGGTAGCATATCGACTGTGTTGAGCTTTGGTGGGGAGCCGGGACCATGAGAGCAATTGCCGACAACAGACTGACCGTGCGGTTTGCCGTGTTCGCGACGCTCGCGCTGCTGGCTGTGCTTTCCACCGCGGCCTGCGAAAGTCCGGACGACTCGGATCTCGGCGATAGACCTCCCGGCCTCGACATCTCGTTCGGTGGAGGAGGCGGCTCCCCGCGACCAGACACGGGCTGCATCCCCAATTGCGCCGGCAGAGACTGCGGTGATGACGGCTGCGGCGGCTCGTGCGGTCAATGCCAACCTGGTGAGGATTGTGTCGACGGACAATGCCTCCCCTGCGTGCCCCAATGCGCCGCCGACGGCACCCCTTGCGGGCCGGACGGCTGCGGAGGTTCGTGTGGCGAATGCGAAGGCAACGAGACCTGCCTGGCTGGTCGCTGCGGCGGCTGCGTGCCGAGCTGTGCCGGCAGGGACTGCGGCGGCGACGGCTGCGGCGGCTCGTGCGGCCAATGCCAACCTGATGAGGATTGTGTCGACGGGCAGTGTGTGCCCTGCGTGCCCCAATGCGCCACCGAAGGAACCCCCTGCGGGCCCGATGGTTGCGGCGGGTTCTGCCCGCCGGGCAGCGACGGCGAATGCGAAGGCACCGACATCTGCCACCTTGGAGTGTGCGTCCCTTGCGAGCCCACCTGCGCCACGGAAGGGACCCCCTGCGGGCCCGACGGCTGCGGCGGGTTCTGTCCGCCGGGCAGTGACGGCTTGTGTGAGGGCAACGACGTCTGCCAGGGCGGCGTCTGCCAGCCGTGCATCCCCAACTGCGAAGGGATGACCTGCGGTGACGACGGCTGCGGTGGTTCGTGCGGCGAGTGCCCTGATCGAAACCAGGAGTGCGACCCGCACCTGGGTCGCTGCGTGATGAAGTGCATCCCCAACTGCGCCGGGCGCGAGTGCGGGCCCGACGGTTGCGGCGGAGTCTGTCCGCCGGGCGGCGACGGTGAGTGCGAGGAGGGGCTCGTCTGCAACAACGCCAACGGAAACTGCCAGGAGACCTGCGTCCCGTTTTGCACCTTACGCGAGTGCGGCTCCGACGGCTGCGGCGGGTTATGTCCGCCGGGAAGCGACGGGACCTGCGAGTTTCCCAGAAACTGCCACGAATTCAGCGGAAAGTGTGTCGACGAATGCCAGCGCCAATGCGACGGCCGCGAGTGCGGCGACGACCAGTGCGGGGGGCGCTGCGGCTATTGCGATCTCGATTACGGCTGCGACGAGGATGGCCAGTGCGCGCTGCTGGCGCTGGCCTGTCCTCGGATTCGAGACTGCGTGCGGGCCTGCGGGCCCGACAACCCGCCCTGTGTGAGTCGTTGCCGCACAGAGGGGGCTCCGTCCTCCAAGCTGCTCTACGACAACTTGCAGAGCTGCCGCAATGTCCACTGCACGGGGAACCTCTCCGCCGCCGAGCTCGAGCGCTGCCTCGCGGAGAGCTGCCGGCAACAACTCGTCTCCTGCAGCCTCGACTTCAACTGCGGCTGTCCCGGCACGCTCTCCTGTCTCTCGGTCTCCCAGTGCATGGTTGGCTGCGGCGACGCGATTTGTCTAAACTACTGCCTGTGCCAGGCCAATGAGCCCTCGTTCGCGGCTGCAAAGAACCTGGCTGTCTGTTATATCAACAACTGCCCGGCGATCACCCCCGGCTGCCTGCAATCGGCCGGAATGTTCGGGATGGGCGCCTGCTTCGGAGCGCAAATGAGCTGTTGGGGAGAGAACTGATGAAAACCGCCCGTTCAACCATGGCCACCATGGCCGCTATCTTGCTATTTTTCGCCCTGCCTGCTTGCGAGAGCGACGACGCCGATCCCGTCGCGAGTGACATCACGGGAGGCCAAGAGGTGAGCTTCGGCAACGGCAGCCCGCCCACCGACACGGCCTCTCCGGAGGACACAGTCGAAGACGATCCGGACGGCCAGTTCTACTCCGATGTTCCGAGCGATTGCGAGCCCAACTGCGAAGGGCTCGAATGCGGTCCCGATCCGGTGTGTGGTTGGAGCTGCGGCGATTGCCCAGGCTACGACTTCTGCATGGAAGGAGTCTGCCACGAGTGCATCCCCAACTGCGAGCGCGATTTCAGGAATTGCGGTGACGACGGCTGCGGCGGAAGCTGCGGCGAGTGTACCGATCAATACCAGGAGTGCGACGAGCACATCGGCCGCTGTGTGATGGGCTGCATTCCCAACTGCGCAGGGCGCCAGTGCGGCCCCGATGGCTGCGGCGGGAGCTGCGGCGACTGCGCGCCGGAGCTCACCTGCAACACCGCCAACGGCAACTGCCAAGAGACTTGTGTCCCATATTGCACCAACCGCGAGTGCGGCACCGACGGCTGCGGTGGGTTCTGCCCGCCGGGCAGCGACGGGACCTGCGAGTTCCCCAGAAACTGCTACGAGTTCAGCGGGAGATGCGTCGACGAATGCGTCCGCCAGTGCGAGGGCCGCGAGTGCGGCGACGATCAATGCGGTGGCCGCTGTGGGTACTGTGCTCTCGGCTACGGTTGCAACGAGATGGTCGGCGAGTGCGAGCCGTTGCCGCTCACCTGCTCCCAGGTGCGGCTCTGTATCCGGGCATGCGGCACGGTCGACGAGGAGTGTCCGGACGAATGTCGCGCGATCTCCACCGGCACGTCGTTGACCCTGTTCGACAACTTGCAGTCCTGCCTCGCGACCCACTGCGCCGATGAGCCCTGGGCATCGCTCAACATCTGTCTGGCGGAGCACTGCCGCAGCGCGCTCACGGCCTGCGGACTCGACTTCCGCTGCGGCGATCCGGGTACCCAGGCCTGCATGAGCGCCGCCACTTGCATGGGGAGCTGCGGTGACGCGGCGTGTGTCAACAACTGCCTGTGCCAGGCTGACGAGCCCGCCTACGGTCAAGCGCGCGCGTACGCCGAGTGCATCGTCCAGAACTGCCCGGCGTTCGACGCCGAGTGCCTCCAGGAAGCCCAGATGCCGATGATGGGTTCATGCGGTATGCAGTGGATGAGCTGCATGGGCGGGACACCCATGTAGCCGCCCGCGCTCGAGAGCGCAGGGAGCGCGCAAGGCGGGTTCGCGCCCGCTATGCGCGTTGGCGGTACTTGCGGGTCGTAGCGTAGTAGAGAATCCCCAACAGAGGCACCAGGAACACCCCCCAATCGCGCACCCCGGCGGCGATGGCGTCCAGGTCCGAACCCCAGACCTCCAGGAGCGACCTCCTCAGTAGCTGCCCAAACGCTTCACCGCCCATCACTTCGAGCGCCAGCGCGACCCCCCAGCATCCGAGCGTCACGAACGCCCCCAGGAGCCCCAGCCACAGCCCGGGCATACTGAAGGTCAGCGGCGGGACGACGAGCAGCAAAAGCCCCACCGCCATCCCAACCACCAGCGGGAGCGGAGTCAAAGCCTGCGGCAGCGCCGCCCCATGGAACAGATCGCGGGCGATGGTGATGAGCGGTAGCGCACCAAGCAGGGAGATGAGCAGCGGCATCAGCGGCAACGGCGGGGGCACGATGGTGGGGCTCGTGTGTCGAGGGCGCCCCTCCGAGATCGGCGGCGCCGGATGCTCGATCAGCTCGGCCGACACCGACGAGGCCTGCACTGTCTCGGCCTCCTGCTTGTCGTGCACCTCAACCGGAGGTGTCGAGTCGCCCGACGGCGTCGAGTCGGCCGGCCCCTGAGCATCCAAAAATGGGCTTTGCTGCACTATCGTTGCCGCGTCGTCGGAGTATTGTTCCGTTTCGGCCTCACGCGCAGCCGACTCCTCGGCCTCACGCGCAGCCGCCTCCTCGGCCTCACGCGCAGCCGCCTCCTCGGCCTCGCGCAGAGCCGACTCCTCGGCCTCACGCAGAGCCGCCTCCTCGGCCTCACGCAGAGCCGCCTCCTCGGCCTCACGCGCAGCCGCCTCCTCGGCCTCGCGCGCAGGCGACTCCTCGGCCTCACGCGCAGGCGACTCTTGCTCCTCGAAAAGAGAAGCGAACTCTTCGACCTCGGCCGCCCGCAGCCATTTCTCCATCCCGGGCCGCCAGATCTGAGTGCGCCCAGTCACCTTCTTCTCGGCGACCCAGGCACGAATGGTCTCCTCATCCACCGGACCGAGTTTCTGGCCCTGAATATAGGCCTTCCAGACCGCCGCCATTCCGACCTCCCGGGTTCATCTTGTCCTAAAGAACCACACCGCTTGCGAAGCCAGTGTGCATCAGGCTCACTCGCCGGTCAAGCCTGGGGGGAGGCGTTCGATGTGGGTCACGAGCTCTTCGCCCATGAGGAGCCGCAGCGTATTCTTGAGTTTGGTGAGCTGGATGAACAGATCGTGCTCCACATGGTGGTTCTCCGGCACCATCGGGCTCTTGAAGTAGAAGGACAACCACTCCTGAATGCCCCGCAACCCCGCGCGCTTGGCGAGATCCATGAACAGCACCAGATCAAGGACGATGGGTGCCGCCAAGATACTGTCACGGCAGAGGAAATCCACCTTGATCTGCATCGGGTAGTCGAGCCAGCCAAAGATGTCGAGGTTATCCCATCCCTCCTTGTTGTCTCCACGGGGCGGATAATAGTTGATCCGCACCTTGTGATAAATGTCCCCGTAAAGTTCAGGATACAGATCGGGCTGGAGAATGGTGTCGAGCACCCCCAGCTTGCTCTCCTCCTTGGTCCGGAATGAATCGGGATCGTCCAGCACCTCCCCGTCGCGGTTGCCCAGGATATTGGTCGAGAACCACCCGGCGAGACCAATCTGGCGCGCTTTCAGCCCCGGCGCCAGAATCGTCTTCATCAAGGTCTGGCCCGTCTTGAAGTCCTTGCCGCAAAGCGGCACCGCATTCTCGCGCGCCAGCATGATCAACGCCGGAATGTCGGCGGTCAGGTTAGGCGCCCCGTTGGCGTACGGCACTCCGCACTTGATCGCCGCGTAGGCATACAACATGCTTGGAGTGATGGCAGGATCGTTTTCGGCCAACCCCTTCTCGAACGCCTCCGGCGTGGCGTGCACCGCCGAACGCTCGAGGTAGACCTCGGTGCTGCCACACCACACCATCACCAACCGCTCGAGGCCGTGCTCGTCCTTGAAACGCTCGATGTCGTCGATCAGCATCCGCGCGAGGTCGGCTTTCCCGGCGGCGCGCTTGACGTGTGGTCCAGAGAGCTTGCGCACATAGTTGCTGTCAAAGGCCGCCTTCATGGGCTTGATCGAGCGCAAGAAATCCTCGATCGACGCCAGGGATCCGGCGTCCAACACCGCCGCCTTACGGGTGGCCTCGAACATGTCATCCGGGAAGACATCCCAGCCTCCGAAGACCAGATCATCCAATCCGGCCAACGGAACGAACTCGTGGATTCGCGGGAATCGGTTCTCGGGTCGTTTCCCGAGACGAATGGTCCCCATTTGCGAGAGGCTGCCTATCGGTCGCGCCTCACCTCGCCGGATCGCCTCGACGCCGGCGATAAAAGTGGTCGCCACCGCTCCCAGGCCCGGGAGCAAAACCCCCAACCGGCCTTCTTTCGGGCTAATTGAGATAGGTGATTGTTTCATATCTTCATGTCCCTCCCGACAAACGCCTCCAACCGGGCCTCACGGATGCAAAGCCACAACGGCGGATAGCACACCTTGGAAAACCGAGCAAATCCATTGCAAGCTCGACAAAATCAAACGGTGGGGCGCAAGGCGCCGATCTCTTGCACGCCGAGCCACAGCATCATGAGCCGCTCGAGACCGAGGCAACCTCCCGCGGTACGCGCCGGGAGTCGCCGCAAGCTCATCAAGAAGCGCTCATCCGGCGGCGGCGGACTCCGTCCCTCGGCCCGCTCGGCTTCTTGCTCGAAGCGCCGGCGTTGAAGATCAGGGTCGGTCAGCTCGGAGTAGCAGTTGGCAAGCTCCACGCCGGCGACGAACAACTCCAGCTGCTCGGCCAGCCACGGGCGCTCGGGATTGGGCCGCGCCTGAGCGGCGATGCCTGCGGGGTAGTGGGTCAGGATTGTGGGCGCGGTGAGGCCCAACTTCGGCTGAATCTCGACCGCCAACAGACGATGGAAAGCTTCCCGCCAGTCACTGACACCCTTATGACCACACCTCTCGGCGAGCGCCGGCAAGCCCTCAATCGCGTCCGGCCCCTCGATGGGGTAATCGAGATGCCGCCGAAATGCTTCGGGCACCGAGAGCCGCTCACACCTTTGGGCCAGCAGCGCCGGGGCCGGGTTCCCCAAAACAGGGGGGCGCATAGCCCCCGGCGCGGCCCCCTCCTCGCCAGAAGTGAGCCACCGCCGCAGCGAGTCCAAAAGCCCGATCAAATCAGCCTCGATCTCGTCCAGGCCGGCCTCCAGCCGATACCATTCGAGTAACCTGAAATGACTGCGGTGCAGAGGTCCCTCCTCCTCACCGTCGCGAAACGAGTGCCCGATCTCAAAGAGATCGCGCCCGACCTCGGCCAACAGTATCTTGAGCGCCCCCTCGGGCGAGGTGGGCAGATAGCGTCTCTCCGCGCCCTTGCGTCGCTGCAGTGTCACCGTGAGCGGCGTGATGTGGGCCTCGCTCGGCACCCACGGCACGAGCAGGGGTGTGTCAACCTCTAGAAAACCGCCCCAAAGAAAGAAGCTCCGCACGCGCGAAAGGAAAAGCGAACGAGCGATAATGACTTCACTCCGGTTCATCCGGATCTCTCCTCTCACCAGTCCGGCGCCCACCTCAATCCTCCACCGCGTCCGTGGACCGAGGGGAGTGAGGCGGGTGCAAGTGCAAGGAAACAAGCCAAATCGAGCGGAGGCAAACGCAGCGCCTACGTCGAGCATCGATTTGGTGAAGG
>PWKZ01000137.1 GCA_003559575.1 Bradymonadales bacterium
CGGGCTCGGGATCGGGATCGGGCTCCGGCTCCGGCTCGGGCTCGGGCTCGGGCTCGGGCTCGGGCTCGGGCTCGGGCTCGGGCACGGGCACGGGCTCGGGCTCGGGATCGGGCTCGGGATCGGGCTCCGGCTCGGGATCGGGATCGACCTCTTCTGCCGGAGAGACCGTCTCCTTCTCTTCTTCAAGCGCCGCCCGCCGCGCGCTCATTTGGGTCGCGAAGCGATCCAGCACCTCTTCCGGCGAGGGTAGCGTGGCGTTATTCTCGAGCAGCGAAATGCGGATCGGATGGTCGCTGTCTTCCATGCCCGTCTCCTTGAACAATCATGCACCCGAGGGGGTGGCTTGCCTGGGCGATTGTGCAACGGCCAACGTTATGCGGTCAAGTTCTACTCTAAACCGGCGAGCTGGCGGTAGAGGCTCCAGCGCTTCTGGACACCGGCGCGAGCCTGCCCCAGCAGAAGCTCGGCCTCGGAGGGCTTGGCGCGGGTGAGGACGCGGAAGCGGTTTTGACCGTACATGTAGTCGCCGATATCCTGGGTCGGCTCCTTGGAGTCGAGCTGCAACGGATTCTTGCCTTCGAGCGACCGACGCGGATCGAAGCGGGACAGAACCCACGCGCCGCTCTCGACCGCCTTTTTCTGTTCGTTGAGCCCCTTGGCCATGTTGATGCCGTGGGCGATGCAGTGTGAGTAAGCGATGACCACCGAGGGGCCGGGATAGCTCTCGGCTTCCAGGAGCGCCTTGACGGTCTGGGTCATGTTGGCGCCCATGGCGATCCGAGCGACATAGATGTGCCCGTAGGTCATGGCGATGAGCCCGAGATCCTTCTTGCCGATGGCTTTCCCGCCGGCGGCGAACTTGGCCACCGCGCCGACCGGGGTGCTCTTGGATGCCTGGCCGCCGGTGTTTGAGTAGACCTCGGTGTCGAGCACCAAGAGGTTGACGTTGTGCTGCGTCGCGAGAACATGATCGAGCCCTCCGTACCCGATGTCGTAGGCCCAACCGTCGCCGCCGAACCCCCACACCGAGCGAACCACCAGGTTGTCGGCCACGGTCTCGAGGAGTCGCGCGTCGGGATGATTGCACCCACTCAAGAACCGCCGAAGCTCGCTCACCCTGGCGCGTTGGGCCTCGATCCCCTCCTGGGTGCTTTGATCGGCGTCCAGCAAGCTGTCGAGGAGCGCCTGGTTGTCACCGCAGGTGTCGCAGTCGCAGCCTCGCACTCGCTCCACCAGATCGCGCGCCAAAGCCGTCTGCCGATCGACCGCGAGCCGGGCACCGAGAGTCGCTTCGGCCGTGTCCTCAAACAGCGAGTTGTTCCAGGTCGGCCCGCGCCCGTCGCTCCGTGTGGTGTATGGAGTCGTCGGAAGGTTGCCGCCATAAATGGACGAGCAGCCGGTGGCGTTGGTGATGATGGCTCGATCACCGAACAGCTGAGAGACCAGCTTGACGTAAGGTGTCTCGCCGCAACCGGCGCAAGCACCCGAGTACTCGAACAGCGGCTGGATGAACTGGCTGCCCTTGATTGTGCCGCGGTTGTAGAGCGCCGGATCGGTCTCCGGCAGGCCGAGGAAGAACTCGTAGTTCTCTCGCTCCTGCTTTCGCAGCGGTTGCTGGAGCTGCATCGTGATGGCGCGCTCGTCGGTTTTGTTGCCCTCGCTGTCCTTGACGTGGGCCGGGCATGCCTCGGAGCACAAGGTGCAGCCCGTGCAGTCCTCGGGCGCCACTTGCAGTGAGAACGCGAGCCCCTTGAACGCCTTGCCGCGCGCCGCGGTGTGCTTGAATGTCTTGGGCGCCCCGTCGGCGAGCGTGGTGTCGTAGGCTTTCATGCGGATGGCGGCGTGCGGGCAGACGAGCACGCACTGGCCGCACTGGATGCAGGCCTCGGGGTTCCAGACCGGGATGTCGACCCCGATGTTGCGTTTCTCATACTGGGTGGTCCCCACCGGAAAGACGCCGTCGTTGGGCAGCGCCGAGACCGGTAGCTTGTGACCGCGGCCGGCGATGATCTCGCCGAGCACCTCGCGCACGAATGGCGGCGCGTCGTCCGGCACCGGAGGCGGCATCCGGGTGGTGGCGGTGGCCGTCGCCGGGAGCGTCACTTTTTCAATCGCGTCGACCGCTTTTCGGGCGGCCGTGGTGTTCATCTCGACCACCCTGGCGCCCTTGTTGCCATAGGTCGTCCGGACCGATTCCTCGATCAGTGTCAGCGCTTGATCTTGCGGCAGCACCCCGGAGATGGCGAAGTAGGCGGCCTGCATTATGATGTTGATCCGCGCGCCCAAGCCGAGATCCTTGGCGAGCCGGATGGCGTCGATGACGTAGAACTCGGCTTGCTTGTCGATGAGCGCCTCCTGCACGTCGCGTGGCAGGTGCGCCCATACTTCGTCCTTGCCGAACGGGGCCGCCAGCAGGAAGGTGCCGCCCTGCTTCAGCTCGCTCAACATGTCGTATTTCTCGAGGAAGCTCCAGTTGTGACACGCGACGAATTCGGCCTCGGTTATCAGGTAGGTGCTACGGATCGGGCGCTTGCCGAAGCGGACGTGGGAGATTGTGTGCGCGCCGGCCTTCTTGGAGTCGTAGACGAAGTAGCCCTGGGCGTAGTAGTCGGTCGCTTCACCGATGATTTTGATGGTGTTGCGGTTGGCGCCCACCGTGCCGTCGGCGCCCAGCCCGTGGAACAGGGCGCGATGGGTGTCGGGATCTTCACTCGTGAAGCTCTCGTCCCACGTCAGGCTGGTCCCTGCCACATCGTCGTTGATTCCCACCGTGAAGTGGTTCTTGGGCTTGTCGGCGGCGAGGTTGGTGAGCACCGAGTAGGCCATCGCGGAGTTGAACTCGGCTGAGCCGAGCCCGTAGCGCCCGCCGACCACCAGCGGCCAGCCGTGTTCGAGCTTCAGCGCGCCCGACTCGAGCCCTTCGCCGAGCGCCGAGCGGACGTCCAGGTAGAGCGGTTCGCCGAGCGAGCCCGGCTCCTTGGTCCTGTCGAGGACCGTGACGCGCCGCACGGTCGGCGGCAGCGCGCGCGCAAAATGCTCGACGCTGAAGGGGCGATAGAGGCGAACTTTCAGGAGCCCCACCTTCTCGCCCGACTCAGTGAGGTGCTCGACCACCTCATGCATCGTGTCGGCGCCGGAGCCCATCATGACGACCACATTTTCAGCGTCCGGGGCGCCCACGTAGTCGAACAGGTTGTATTGGCGGCCGCTCAGCGCCGAGAGTCGCTCCATTTGCGCGAGGACGATCTCAGGGGTCGCGAGATAGAACCGGTTGACCGACTCGCGCCCCGAGAAGTAGACGTCGGGGTTTTGCGAGGTCCCGCGGATGGTCGGGCGATCAGGAGTCATGGCGGACTCGCGCAGCCTGGCGACCCACTCGTCCTTGATCATCTCTCTTATGTGCGCGGTCGGGATCTCGTCGACCTTCTGATACTCCGATGAGGTGCGGAAGCCGTCGAAGAAGTGCACGAAGGGCACTCGCGAGGCCAGAGTCGCGGCTTGTGCGATGAGCGCGAAGTCACCCGCCTCCTGCACGTTGTTCGAGCAAAGCTGAGCGAAGCCGGTGGTGCGGACGGCCATCACGTCGGAATGATCGCCGAAGATCGAGAGCGCCTGCGCCGCGATGGCTCGCGCCGAGACATGGAACACGGTCGGCAGAAGCTCACCCGCGACCTTGAACATGGTCGGGATCATGAGCAACAAGCCCTGTGACGCAGTGAACGTGGTGGTCAGGCTCCCGGCCGCCAATGAGCCGTGAACGGCCGCCGCGGCGCCCGCTTCGGACTGCATCTCGGTGATATTGGGCACCATCCCCCAAAGATTCTTTTCGCCGGCGGCGGACATCTCGTCGGCAGTTTCGCCCATACTCGTCGAGGGAGTGATGGGGTAGATTGCGATTACTTCGTTGGTGGCGTGCGCGATTCGCGCGACTGCCGCGTTTGCATCAGTAGTAGTCTTTGGGTTAGCCATGAGCCCTCCGGTTGAGTTCCAGGGGTGCGGGATCAACTCGCACCCCACAAAAACGGGCGAACCATAGCGCGCAGGCTACCCCGGTGCAAGAGTTATCGATGTTCAGTAGATCTTCTTGGGAGACGCGCCACTGTAGTAGTGTTCCAGGATCTTGCGGTAGTCGTGGCCGGCTTCGGCCATCCCGATCGCGCCCACCTGGCACATCCCGACGCCGTGGCCGAACCCGCCGCCGGTGATCTTGAATGCCCGGGGCCGGCCGTCGGGATCGCGCTCGGTCTCGATTACGAACAGAGCGCTCTTGAGGTTGCCGAGCGCACGCCTGATAGGCAGCTCCCGCTCCACCACGAACCTGCCGCCGGTCCCGGCGACTCCAAGCTCGCGCGCACGCCCCGAGGCCCCGCGGCTCAGTACACGGATGTCGCGGAGGGTCCCGAGGCCGGGGAACCGTTTCGAGAGGTGGCGCTCGAGCTCCTTGGCGTCCAGGGTTCTCTGCCAGCGATAGTGCTCGCGGCCCAGCTTCGTGCGGCCGCACCAGGGGCGCTCCTCAGGGGGGGCGCGTTCGGTGAGGAACTTGAGCGCGAGAGTGTCGTCGAGCGCTCCCTTGGGCATCCAATCGGGGCGTTTGGGGCCGTCCTGCACCCCGCGCAGGTGTGGGTGGGGCGATCCGGGCCAGACCTGATCGTTGTCCTCGGTGTGGCCGCCGCACGAGGCGCTGTAGACGGACGGCGAGAGCCCTCGCTCGCCAAAGAGAATCTGTCCGCGGGTCTCGCTCACCGCTCTGTCGGTGCGCCGATCCTCGAGCGCCACTCCACGGTAGGCCTGGCAGTGGACGTCGGCGCACAGGAGGTAGGGGTCGGCCATGTGGCGGGTGCCGATCTTCGACATCAGCTCCCCGCGGGCCACCACCGCCTGCGCACGGAGCGCCGCCGGAGGAGCGCTTGGAAAGATCTCCGAGGGGACGATCCCGCGCAGGACGGTCTCGGCGTCGGCCTGGTTGACGAGCGCCAGCCGCCCGGTGCGGCCGACCGCCAGGTAGAGCATGCCACGGTAGACGCGGTCCTCTCTCCTCGGGTTGCCCATGAAACGACCATACTCCACGTCGCGCACTCTCAAGGGAGGCGCCCCCGGAGATGGCTTGAGCCACAGGACGTCGCGGGCGCGGACGGTCACGTTGCCGCCCGTGTCTTCCAGTATGATGGTGCCGCCGGCCGGTTTGTCGAGTACGGCGTGGACGCTGCAATCGTGGCCGAACCGTGTCGAGGCGGTCTCGGCCGCCGCGCGCGCCGCCGCGGCTTGCTCGTGCGGCTCGTCGATGGCGAGCAACACCGCGCGGCTGTCCAGCACCTCGCCGAAAAACCCAAAGACGCTCCCCACCTCGAACTTGGTGAGCTCGAGCCCCTCCTCCTTGTAGCGCTCGCGGGCGCTGCGCAAGCCCGGCATGTCGTGGGCGCTGAACCGTGCCAGCACGACCCAGTAGCGCACCTCGGCGGGGCGACTCTCCACGATGCGGGCCGTCCAGCTCCTGCCCTCGGGACCAAACACCTCGGGCCCGTCGGGACCCATCGGCAGGATCTTGAGACGCCCGGGGGAGTCGATTCGCACGGTCTCCTGATCGTCCATCAGCGCGATGCTGACAGAGGGGACATTGTCCTCGTTGAAGGTGAAGCGGGTGCTGTAGAGCGCGGCCGTGCGATCCTGAGTGGTCAGCTCCCGTTGTTGCGCGGTGAGTGGCGCGCTCGTGAGAGTCGCGAGCGCCACGAGGGCGAGCGCCCCCGTGTGCTTCAGCCCGGTCTTGGCGGGCGTCGCCATGTGTTGCAGTCGGAGCCCGACCAGACGCAGCGGGACGGCCAGCAGGAGCGACAACCCGAGCCCCAGGGCGGTCGCGGGGCCGGCGGAGATCGCGTCGGGCCAGAGGCGGTCGGCTCTCAGCGCGGTGATGAGCGGCATGTGCAGCAGGAACAACTCAAACGAGTGGCGGCCTAGCCATGCCAGCGCATTGCGCCCAAGGCCGCGCGCTCGCGGGGGGCAGAGGGCGACTACGAGCATCACAGTCGAAAGACCAAGCGCGGGGAACATGAAGTAGCGACTGTCGTCGAAGGGGCTCCTGGACCATCCCATTCGCTGCTCCCGAGTGGATGTGTAGAACTCGAACATGCGGCTGCCGTAGCGGGTCGCCAGCAGCAGAAAGAGGCACATTAGCAAGAAAACCACCGCCGGCCCCAAAATGTCGCCGGTCAACGGCTGTGCCTTGCCCTTGACCGGTTGCGTGATGCGGTGGGTGAGGACCGCGAGCGCCGCTCCGAGCGGGAAGTTCAAGAACGCCAAATAAGGCACCGGGCTAACCGCGCGTGGATAAAGGTGGGCCGCCAGGCAGCCCAGGAGCGCCACCGCCAACCCCACGGCGATGAGCCAGTCGAGGCGCGCGCGGCGGATTATCGCCGAGAGCGGGATGAAGGCCAGATAGCAGAGCAAGATGAGCGAGATAAACCAAAACGGACCGTAGATGCGGTACATGAAGGGGCGGTAAAACCCGTGCAACCCCACGGCCGCCAGCCAGATATTCTCGCTCTCCACCGGGCGCAGCCGCTCCACATACAGCCGCTCTCCGTCGCCCAGCCAGAACGCGACGATCATCACCGCGCCAAAGATGAGCCAGTAGACAGGGAAGATCCGCAAGAACCTCCGCCAGGCCCACCGCCCCCATGAAACTTGCGGTGACGAAAGCAAACTCAGCGTGAGCCCGAAGCCGGAGAGCAGGACGAAGATGTCGACTCCGAAGTTCAGGAGCAGGGTGTAGGGCTGCAACGGTGAGTCGGCCAAGAGTTGGGGCAGCGCGTCCTTGAGGACGTGAAACGCAATGATCAGGATGATCGCGACGGCGCGCAGCTCATCGGTACAACGTTGGAGACGATTCAAGAACACGTCTGGGCTACTCCTTTGCTTCGCCTGGCGCGACGCGAATCACCACTGCCTCCTCGTGCCTGAACACCACCTCGGCGCCGGGGAGCCCGCCAAAGATCGTTTGAAGACGCCGTCCCCGATCTTGAGCGCGCAAGACCACCACCAGGGCGATGCGGTTGTCCCGGACAAGCTCGTGGGCTCCGCGGCCGGTTTGGAGTACGTGGCGTAGTCGGCCGATCCGCCTGCGATAGTCGACGGTGTGGTTCCAATGGCCGGCGTAGACCCGCACGTCGGTATAGGCGGGCAAGGTGTTGCTCGTGCGCCAATCGCTCAGCACGACGTCGTCTCCGGACGCGTTGACTTGCAACCACTCGAAAACGGCTCGCTGCCCTTCGGTGTGGTAGTAGGCCGCGCGGCGGTGTGGGGGGCCGAGCTCGTGCTCGAGATCGTGGAGCGGGCGCAGCACACTGCCCGGCAGCAAGAGGAGCGCCATGAGGACCGCGACGCCGGCCCAAGCGACGCGTCGGAGGCGCAATGATCGCTGGAACCATCGCTGGGCGAGTGAGTGGATCCCGCGGATGAGAAGGATGGCCACGGGGATCCCGATCCCCATTAGAAATCGGCGCCGTAGCGCGAAGACCGGTAGTGTCACGAGCAGCACGATGGTCGCGAGCATGACGGCCGGGACGATCCAGTCAGGCCACTCAGGACGGTCGAGAGGACGCTTGCTCCTCCGGTGGGCGCCGGCGCCTTTGGCCAACTTTTTTCGCGCGCGCCTCGATTGCAAATTCTCCGGGGGCCGTCGTTGCGACAGCCAAACCTGGCCCAGGGGGATTAGTACGAGCGCGAGTAGCACCGGCCCTGCTCCCAGCCCAAGCGCCACCTGGCTGAACGAGGGGGTCGTTTGGGAGGAAGAGAGCATCGTGGCGAACGCCTCATGACTGTTGAGGACCATTGCGTTCAACCCCACGACGCCGGAGGACGGCGCCGCGACCACCACGAGCGCGGTGAGCGCGAAACGCCAGTGCCGGCGGCGCCACCACAGGGCGAGGAGTGTCAGCGCTCCGATGGTGGTGTGCACGACCACCAGGTCGAACGGATGGACCAGCGCCAGCAACACCGCGAGGCCCGCGGCGGCGGCGATTGGGCGCGAGGTGCCGCTGACGAGTCCCTGGTGGAAGCGCTCGATGATGAGCAGCATCAGCAGCAGCGCGAACAGCAGGTGGGGGAAGAGGTAGGCCGTCTGAAAGACGAAGATCTCGGGCACCCAGAAGTCGATCGGTTGTTCGATCAGTCGCTCGGGAAACGATACTCCTAGCCGCTGGAGGGGCATCCCGAGCCCACCGGAGAAGCAGGCCACCGCTGTCGCCGCCAGCCGGGGGAGCGGTCGCGCGAGCGTCGTGCGCGTGAAGCGATCGATCCCCCAGACGATGGCCAGGCACATGATGAGGCGTGCCAGGTGATAGACCGCGACTGGGGCCAGCCCGGTGAGCGCCGAAAGCCAGCCGAGCACGAGAAAAAAGGGTTTCAGTAGCAGCGCTGGGTGGGGCTCCGGCGTGAAGCGGTTGAAGAACAGCACCTGGAGCTGGCTGCCATCCCGGATCCAGGCCAGATACTGGTTCGTGTCGGTGGCGTTGAAAACCAGCCCGGTGAACGTCTCACCCTCCTGAGTGGAGACCGCGGCCACCAGGTAGGGAGCGCTGGTGGCCGCCATGAGCAGCACCGCGAGCGCCGGAAATGCCGCCCTGTGCCACCAGGCCCCTTCGTTTGGGCGGCCGGCGTCGTCATGTCCGGTCGGGGTGTCGAGGTCGGGCATCGCACCATTCCTCTCCTCAGTGGGAGATGGCGGCTCTCAGGGTCTCGAACCAGACATGCGCCATTTTGACATATCCGCTCTGGCGGGCGTGCAACCCGTCGTCGAGATCGTCGAGCGAAATGTGTTTGGCGATGTCGGCGATGTGAATCTCGGGGGCGGCCTCCAGTAAGACACCGTCGCGAGCGGTGATGAGCCTGTTTATGGTGTCGATCCGCTCTTGAATCTCGCTGTCGGCCACGGGCGGCAACGAACCCACGATGAGGAGTACCTCCGGCAAGCGGTCGCGGATGACGCCGGCCACCTCGGCGATGTCACGGGCAACCTGGTCGACCGTGTTTTGAGGTTGACGAATGTCGTTGGTGCCGATGAGCAGCAACACCACGTCGGGGCTGTAATCGTCAAGGACCTCTTTTACTTCGCGGCGCAGAATGTTGGCGGTGCGCCCGATTTTGCCCGCGTGGTGACCGCCGTCGCGGTCGGAATGAGGCCCGATGAACTCGACCTCGATCCCTTCTCGCCGCAAGAGCTGCTCGAGAGGAGCGCGATAGCCCCCAGGGTCGCCGCCGAGACCGAAGGTCAGTGAGTCGCCGAGCGCCAACACCTTGATGGGCGGCTCAAACTCTCGTCGCCTCGATCTCGGCCTGACGCTCTCATGCTCCTCCGGCGTGGCCTCCGGCGACTGTGTCTTCGCTTCCGCGGGGCGTGCGCCGAGATGATCTTGATCCTCCGGCGTGACCGGCGGCGCCCCCGGCGGCGGCGTAGATTCAACCTCAGGCGACCGGACCGTGCCACCGCGGGGATCGGCGGAGTCGTCGCGTGGGCCGCCACGGGCGCACGCCACCTGGAGGCTCAGTATTAGTAGTAACAATAGCCATTCATGTGGACTGGGACGGCGTGGTGGTGACACCTGTTTTTCCCCGCGATTGAGGTTCAGCCCCGGGTGAGCCAGGCTCGCCTTCGAAGCAACAGCACAAAGACCGGCAGCAGTCCTGCCAAAAGCAGTCCGGCCGACGATAACGGAGCGCCGGATCCTCCCGCGGCGCGGCACGCACCGCAGCCGCGCGCCTCGGGAGGTTCATCTTCGGCGGGGGTGGCCGGTGAGGGCGGAGTCTCCTCGGGCACTTGGTCGTCCGCTCCCTCGGCCGGGGGCGTGGCCGCCACGCGCTTGGTTTCGGGCCGGGGGGGCGGGGCGGGGCGCTCTAGCTTCAAATCTTCCTCGCTCTGCGTGAGACGCTTTACCACCCGCTCGCTGCTGTTTGGAGCCAGGCTGACCTCGACGACCTGCCGCCCGGCCCAGGGGCCCCACCACCGGAACTCTCCTTCGAGGCGCATTACAGGGCCGCCCTCGTACAAGAGGCCGACGGTCTTGCCGTGCCCGCTCGCGGCCGTGGGCTGTGGGTGTCCGTCGCGCTGTGGTGAGACCGGATGCTGCCGCCCGGCGCTGTCCTCCAGGATTCGCAACGCGTCGGAGAGCACCAGATAGTAGGGGGTGGTGGCGTCGGTGCGGTTGTGCAGCAAGGCGGTGATGGTGGTCGCGCCGAACTCGAACTCGGCCTTGAAGTCGTCGCTCTCGACCGTCACGAGGTCGCCGTCGACCTCCATGTTGGGGAGCTGGGCGGGGGGGCCGATGTCGGGATAGAAATAGGAGCCGCGCGAGAAGTGCACCACCGCGTCGAGGAGATCGACGCCCTCGAGCTCGAGCGCCTCGAGGCAGCCGTCGGTGGCGATGGTGGCGACATAATTTTGCCCCCGAATGGTTGTCTCATGGGGCGCGGTGGCCACCGCCACCGAGTCGTCGGCGGCCTTGGCAGAGCTTGCGTCGGGTGTCCCGAGGGCTATCGCCAGGGCAAAGAACGTGGCGAATACGACGGCGGTGCGAATCGCGAGAGACATACCTCCACTCCTTGTCTTGTTCCGGGGGGGGCCACAAACTATCAACCTTTGAGTCCGCCGAGACTCCGTCACATTGTGTGCGAGATTCCATAATCGTCGGCCCATCCTGGGATTCGCGCGCGGATTCACGCACATCTGCGGCGTCACCTGCACCGAATTAGTGCTCGACGTAGCGCTGCTACGACTGCGCCTAATTCGGCTTGTTTCCTTGCACATGCACGCGACTCCACAC
>PWKZ01000234.1 GCA_003559575.1 Bradymonadales bacterium
CATGTGCCAGCTTACCCGCAGACTCGGCCTTCTATGAGGTTCGTATTCCTCGGCTCACTGCTTTGCTACAGGCTTCCTTCCCACAAACCCTCGCGGGATTGCAGTTGCCTTTCACTAATAGTTATTGTATCTATCGATACAAGGGTTCACCTATAGAGGACTTGCACCTCTTTAGTTCATGCCCATGCCGGGCGTACACACAACGCATTTCGTGCGGACGCGTAACTATCTGCAGCCCTATTTATTATTTATAAACGCGCCGCACAAAAGCGGGCCGTTATAATGCTTGCTTAAGCCTTTAAGTTTTGAAGCAATTTGCTTATTTTTCAGTTATGAAAAAGCTTGATAAAACATATTCTGAGCTCGAAAAGATTTCTCGTAAGGCCATGAGAAGTCAATTAGATTCTCACCGAATTGAGGGGATCAATATTCAAAAAAAACACGCCGAAAAAATCCGAAAGGAAGTCTTACAGGAGTTTTATAAGTCTAAATACTCCCCAAATCCCTGAATAACTTTTTCATCGGCTCATAGTTCTTTTCTGCTGCTGATTGTATAGCCTTAATGTACTCATCCATCCGACTTTCCTTGATCACATCGAAATGGAATCGTTCAAATCCATATTTGAGTGCAATTAAATTCGAAAATAGGCGAGCAGTTCGACCATTACCTTCACGGAATGGATGGATGAAAAGCAATTCAGCGTGGGCCGGTGCAGTACTCTCAATGAGTTCCGATTCAGTTCTAATTGACCTGGGAATTGCTTTAAGAAATTCTTGTTCATATATCTGTACTGAATGATCCAAATGCTGGGCAGCTGGAAACAAGAATCCTGCTTTCGATATATTTACTTGTCTTAATTTGCCGGCAAACTCATATAGATGGGATAATGCCGTTTGATGAATCGACGATATCAGATCCCAGTCAAACTGATCAATACGCTCAATTTGCAATTAATATTTCAATTCTGCACGTAAGAATCCACGGTATTCCTCTCTTTGAATCTGCAGAGGATCGGTTAATCCGAGCTTGTTCGGAAGAATTTCTCCTTCGCTTTTTGGACTATCATATTTCATAGCCCTATAATAAGGATAATCCTTATTTCACGCATTATAACACCGGTTTCAACCTGGGCCGTTATGTCTCAGAGCTCTTGAAATAAATATAGAACCTTTTTAGTTTCATAATGAAACCACAACTTAGTTAATTATGCCAACAAATATTACCATTAAGGGTATTCCCGACGAGGTTTATCAAAAGCTTAAGCTGTAAGCGGATAAACATCATCGTAGTGTAAACAGTGAGGTCATTATGACCCTGAAAAATTCTCTTCAAAGTAAAATTCATGATCCGGACATTCTTATTGACAGAGCCCGAAAACTAAAAAAAAGAGCTAAGGGTTCTTTATCTATAGAAGAAATTCAACAAGCGATTGAGCAGGGTCGTCCATGATTGTTGCCCATACAAACCTGATTGCAAGTTTTTGGGTACCCAGTAATATGGAGCAATTGGCCTATCGCAGCCTCAAAAAGGATCCGGAATGGATTGCACCTCTGCTGTGGGCTTCTGAATTCAGAAATGTTCTTTCCCTTTATTATATTATAGTAAAAAGGTTCTGGATTTACCCTCCATTTTTCAGGCCCTTGATGAAGCCGTAGATCTCGTGAGTACCTAGGAGTTTTCCATCAATTCCAAGCAGGTATTAACCCTGATGTCCGAGTCCAATTGTTCGGCCTATGATTGCGAATTTGTAGCCCTTGCATCTGATTTTGACATTCAGCTCGTCACTTTTGATAAAAAAATTATTTCTGAATTTCCTGCAATAGCGATTCATCCTGAAGATTTTGTAGCTATTTAGCTTAGTGCTTTTTCTGCGATATAATCGGGTAAGGGTGGGCTTTACTCCCACTCTCCCCACACCACCCCGCATACGGGCCCGCACGGGGAAGTTTGTATAAATGAATGGCAACACTTCGAGATCTTGATTTAAAATTTCTTCACTCACTGGAAGAAATTGGGAACAGAATTATATGAGTTGCTTTCTCAAAGTTGAAACTCAAAGAAAGGAAAAGACGCTTAAGTTTGTACCAAAATTTGCACCTGAAAAAGTAAAGCCCTGCAAGTAAGAAACTTACAAGGCTATAAGTGCCGAAGGCGGGACTCGAACCCGCACGGGATTGCTCCCACACGCCCCTGAAACGTGCGCGTCTACCAATTCCGCCACTTCGGCAAATTTAAACGT
Source organism: Bradymonadales bacterium (assembly GCA_003559575.1). Lineage (GTDB taxonomy): Bacteria > Myxococcota_A > UBA9042 > PWKZ01 > PWKZ01 > PWKZ01. The sequence goes on from PWKZ01000234.1 coordinate 2,241, forward strand.
TGAGTCATCATGACCCAATGGCTAACTGTTGCATCACCTCAGAATCATAAACCCTGATTGACAGCCGGTTTACTTCATAGGCAGCAGGGTATTCCGATATGGCTTTTACTGTATCAACAGTGAATATAAAGATAAGGACTCTTGAATAAATTCCAATGTTCACCAGAGCAAGTTTATCATCTTTATAGGTTCCATGTCCGCCTGGAGAATCTTATTGATCCAGGGTGGAGAATCTTATTGAGCCGTGGTGGGGAATACTAAGGGCCCGTGACAATTGGGGATCATGATTGACTACCTGTTGCCCGGCACATAGCAGCTGCGTTACAACCGGAACTATTGCAATCATGTCCTCATCGCCCATATTGCTGTTTTGCTGGTGACTTTGACAGCCGGCATTACTGCTGAAGAAGATTAATCCGGTATGTAAAATCATTTGTACCAAACTTTCTATAG
>PWKZ01000274.1 GCA_003559575.1 Bradymonadales bacterium
GGAGCGTGGAAGCCATGATGGCGTCCGGCTCGAGCCCGGTGGCAACGGCGTAGGCACCGATGACCTTCATGGGCTCGACGGAGACAGGGATGAGGAAGTAAAGCCCCGCCAGCACGAGGTACGCCCCGAACGCCAGAAAGAGCCCTGTCGGGTCGAGACCGCTCACGAGCACGAGTCCGAGAGCGATGGGCAAGGCCGTGCCGAACAACCCGAGTCCCCCGGACAGCTCGCTGAGGCTGAAGCGAATCGATCTGCTCATGGTTGGCCCGCGCAGAGGTGGACCCGGCCCCAATAAAACGAGACAGCTATCCGTAACATCGCCGCAACCTCCAGAAGGAACCGGTCAACGACAGGCCGGTATCGTAACCAGCGATACCATGCACGACAAGACAAACGCGGAGCCTCTGATTCCCTTTGCTGCACCGGCATTGGCTTGGTCGCTACGGGGCCATCTGCAGCGTCATCTTCACCGATTTTTTTGCTCAGCGTAGGCGCTGAGTTGGCCTCCGCTCAAATGGGCTTGCTTTCTTGCAGATCACCGCGTTTCGACGGGCTCGATGCTCGGTTTGATGGAGAATTAGGGTGAGCGGCGACACCGCCAATCAGTGTTCCCGCCTCCAGGGCACTGTTCTCAGTTGGCCGTCCGCGTGGGTCGAAACCCTACGCATCGGAACCGCGACAGGGGGGGCATCCTCTGGCGGCGCGCGGCGCGGCAGAGCCGGGGGGCTGTGCGCCGAGCCACCGCGTACGACTCGCAGATTGCCCCGTAGCGACGCGCGGATGCCGGTGCGGGTGGGGAAATGGAGCTGGCCCTAATCGTCGGCCCATCCTGGTATTCGCGCGCGGATTCACGCACATCTGCGGCGTCACCTGCACCGAATTAGTGCTCGACTTAAGCGCTGCGTTGGACTGCGCCTAATTCGGTTTGCTTCCTTGCACATGCACGTGCCTCCACACGCTCGCTCCTCAGAACGCACCGACGATTATGGCTGGGGCGGCATGTTGACACCGGGTGCGCCGTGCCATAGTCTTACCCGGAAGAACTGTTTAGCTCTCAGCACCGTTGATACGCTTGGCAACCCGCAACAGGGGAGATAGAGATGCACCGGGATACCACACTGACCTGGTTTCTCCTTTTTCTGTTTCTCGTCGCGCCGGCGTCGTGCTCCGACAGCTCGGCGCCTGATGTGCCTGATGCGACGGATGCAACGGATGTGACGGATGTGACGGAACCGCCGGAGCCGATCCACGCCATCACCTCCGCCACCCCCGGCGTCAGCGAGGCCCGGCTCACCGCCGCCAACCACCCTTCGGGCATCGGTCTGGCGAACTGCGCAGGTTGCCACCCACAGGCACACCCCGGCAGTAATTATCCAGCTGCCGCCTGTGTCTCCTGCCACGGCACCAACGCGTCACCCGAGCGCCAGGACCTCCCCGGGGGAAAGCAGCATCCCGATCACAACTGCTCCCAATGCCACGGTGACTCGCACGATGCGCTTGACTTCCGCGATCCTCGAGATTGCCGCGCCTGCCACATCTTTGCGAGCCAGGAGGTGCGTCTTTGTAATTACATCGCCGACACCGACGTCGTGGTCATCGGCGCCGGGGGCGGCGGCATCTCGGCGGCCGCCGGCCTCGCGCTCGGCGGTCTCGAGGTGGTTGTCCTCGAGAAGAACTACAACCTGGGCGGGCAAATGGTGGTCTTCGACCGCCAGGGTTATTCGTTCGAGGCCTCTCTGCATGCGATGGACGGCCTCAACCAACCCGACGGAGGCATGTACCGTCTCCTCAAACAATTGGACGCTTGGGACCGCATCGAGCCGCAACACATGGATCCCATGTATCGCGTCATTCGCCCCGACGGCGTCTTCGACATCCCCGCCGACGTCAACGAGTATCGGGCGGCGCTCAAGGAATGGTTCCCCGACGAAGCGGCCGGCATCGACGATCTGTTCGACCTCCTGGCGGAGGCGCATGCGACTCTCTCCGCGCTCATGGCTGCCGAGGCGGGGGACTCGGCGGCCCTCGAAGATCTCTTCGAAAACAACCCCGAAGCGCTCTTGCGCTTCCAGGGCTACATGGAGCAGAGCCTGAGCGAGATCTTGGACCCCCGCATCGAGAGCCCCGAGCTGTACTCCCTCTTCACCCAGCTCTCGGGCTTCGCGGGGGCCGAGCCGGAGCGCGTCTCCGCGCTATTCTTCATGGCCATGTGGGGCAGCTATCACCACGACGGTTACTACTATTTTCGGGGTGGCTCGCAGTCGGTCATACACGCACTGGCCGAGGTCGTCGTCGAGAACCGGGGGCAGATCCGCACCAACTCCCACGTCGTCTCCATCGACATCGAGGAGGGCCGCGCCACGACCGTGCGCACGGCAGACGGTGCGTGCTTCCGCGCCCGCTATGTCGTCTCCAACGCCAACGCGCCCGACACGCTATTGAAGATGGTGGGCCGAGAGCACCTCCCGGACGACTACGTGACGCGCATCGAGACCGAGGAGATCGGGCTGTCGGTGGTCGTCATCTACCTGGGTGTCGCCCACGACTACCGCGACTTCTTCGGTGACGCGCACGAGATCATGTACACCGAGCACTTCTGCCAGAAGACGTACTTCGACGCCGTGCGCGAGTGCCGCCCCCATGACGCAGGGTTCGCGCTCGCCAACTACAGCGTCCTGGACGCCACCATCGCGCCGCCGGACAATAACGTCATCATCATCACCACTCAGCTCGACTACGACTGCAACGACGAGTGGCAGTGGAACTCCGGCTATGCGAGCTATGTGGACTACAAAAACCAGATCGGCGAGATCTTCGTCCGGCGTGCTGAGGCGATCCTGCCGGGCCTCTCACAGCACGTCGAGTTCATGGACGTGGCCACGCCCCAAACCGTCAAGGGGTTCACGTCCAACCCGCGCGGCACCATCTTCGGCTGGGACACCACCATCGAGCAGAGCATCGACAACCGCTTGCCACAAGCGACCCCCATCCCCAACCTCTTCCTCTCGGGGGCCTGGACATTCCCGGGTGGAGGGCAATCGGCCGTCATCATCTCCGGTTCGATGGTCGCGCAGACGATCATCGATCTTGAAAACGCAGAGGAGGAGTAGGGACGATGAAGCATAAACTGCTCAAAACGCTTCTAGTCTTATCCTTGGTGTTTGTCGCCGCTTGCGAAGAGAACGGCGCTGATCCCGCCGAGCCTTCCCGAGACGTGCAGGAAGAGCCCGCTCCGCCGGACCCCGCGCCCGATGTGGCAGCGTCCGACACGGTGGCGCCGGCGGACGTTCCGGGGCCGACGCCCGATGCCGCTCCGCCCACACCCGAGATAATCGGCGAGATCGTGGACCAGCCCACTCCCGACGTGGACCAGCCCACTCCCGACGTGGACCAGCCCGCGCCGGACGTCATCCCGGATGTCGGCGAGGAGCCCGACATCCAGGTCCCCGGGCCCGATGTCGAGCCCTCGGCAGGTGCCTGCGACAACGCAGCCGACCTCCATATCCTCGAGACCCAGGGCGACACCGCGGTGCAGGACGCGATGGGGACCTGCGCCATGCGTTGCCTCATGGGCGGCACGCCCACCTGTCACACCGACTGCGTCCGCGACGAGACGGGCCTGTCGCAGCAGTGCTCCGAGTGCTTCGGCGCCATGCTCGAATGCACCATGGATCACTGCGCGTTGCCGTGCGCGACTAACGCCTCGGGCCCGAACTGCATTTCCTGCATGGAGGACAACTGCTACGACGGATTCGAAGCCTGCGCCGGTATGCGCCCCCTATGATCCATGGAGTTCGACTGGGGGACAGCGCTCTCCTCGAGCGGCCCCCGTCTGCTTGAGACGAGGCGTTACCATGTCCGACGACCTGACCGCGGCCGGGCTCTCCCGTCGCGACTTCTTGCGATCCACCGCGCTCGCGGCCGGCTTTGCCGTCACCGGCGTAGGATTCCCCCTGGCGCAACTCTTGGCCCATGCCGACAAGACGGGCAAGGACTTGCGCGAAGCCACTCGCACAACCACCATCTGTCCTTACTGCGCGGTGGGTTGCGGCTTCGTGGTTCACAGTGCCCACGGCGAGGTCATCAATATCGAAGGCGACAGCGACCACCCTATCAACGAGGGCTCTTCTTGCGCCAAAGGGGCGGCGCTGCTGCAGCTTGCCCAGAACCCGCGCCGCCTCACGAAGGTGCGCTACCGCGCGCCGTACAGCGCGGACTGGCGCGACATGAGCCTGACCGCGGCGATTGCGCTCATCGCCGAGCGCATCAAGGCCACGCGCGACGCCACGTTCGAGGTGGACGACCCGCATGGGCGGCGCGTGAACCGCACCCGCGCCATCGCCTCTCTCGGCAGCGCAGCGCTCGACAACGAGGAATGCTGGCTCTACCAGAAGCTCCAGCGCTCGCTCGGGCTCGTCTACATCGAACACCAGGCCCGCAATTGACACTCCACCACCGTCGCCAGTTTGGCGGCATCGTTCGGTCGTGGGGCCATGACGAACCACTGGATCGATTTGAAGAACGCCGACGTGGTGCTCATCATGGGTGCCAATCCGGCCGAGAACCACCCCGTCTCCTTTCGCTGGGTCAGCGAGGCGCGCGCGCGGGGGGCGAACGTCATCCACGTCGATCCCCGTTTCACCCGCACCTCGGCGCAGGCCGACCTCTTCGCGCCTCTGCGCTGCGGCAGCGACATCGCGTTCCTGGGCGGCATGCTTCACTACATCCTCGAAGGCGAGCACATTCACCAGGACTACGTCCTTCATTACACCAACGCGAGCCACCTCGTGGCCGACGGCTTCGCCTTCGACCCGGCCGAGGGTCTCTTTTCCGGCTATGACCCGGAGACGAACCGCTACGACAGCGACGCGTGGGCGATGGCGCTCGATGAAGACGGAGTTATCCGCAAGGATCCGACCCTCCAGCACCCCCGCTGTGTCTACCAGGAGGTCCGCCGTCACTTCGCGCGCTATGACATCACGACCGTCGCCGGCGCCACCGGCACGCCGCCGGAAATCCTGCAGGCGGTCTACGAGGCCTTCGTCCAGGGCTCAGTGGGGCCGGGGCGCGCGGGCACCATCCTGTACGCCATGGGCTGGACGCAGCACACGGTGGGTGCTCAGAACATCCGCGCGATGTCAATGATCCAAATGCTGCTCGGCAACATGGGGCTGGCCGGCGGCGGTATCAACGCGCTGCGCGGCGAGTCCAACGTGCAGGGCTCCACCGATCACGGGCTGCTCTTCCATGTCTTACCGGGCTACCTGAAGACGCCGCAGGTCGACCAGCAGACCATCGCCGACTACAACGAGCGCTGGACCCCCACGACCGTCGAGCCGCGGAGCGCCAACTGGTGGCGGAACACCCCCAAGTACATGACGAGCTACCTGAAGAGTATGTTTGGCGACGCCGCCACGCCGGAAAACGATTTCGCGTACGACTGGTTGCCCAAGCTCGACTCGGAGGAGAGCTACGCCTGGCAGACGATCTTTGACGAGATGTACGAGGGCCGTCTCCAGGGTCTCTTCGCGTGGGGCCAGAACCCGGCCAACAGCTCGGCCCACGCGAGCAGAGTGCGCGACGCGCTCGGCCGGCTCGACTGGCTCGTCACCGTCAATCCCTTCTCCACCGAGACCGCCGAGTTCTGGCGCGGCCCCGGTGTCGACCCGAGCGCGGTCGCCACCGAGGTGTTCGCGCTACCGGCAGCCGTGGCGTTCGAGAAGGAGGGCAGCGTCACCAACTCCGGCCGCTGGGCCCAGTGGCGCTATGAGGCCGTCCCGCCCCCAGGCGACGCGTGCGCCGATCTCGACATCATGAACGCGCTGTTTGAATCCGTCCGCGCGCTGTACGTCGCGGAGGGAGGCGCGGCGGCCGAGCCCATCTTGCACCTCAAGTGGGACTACTTCGACGGCCGCGCGCCCGCGGCAGAACGCATCGCCAAGGAGATCAACGGTTACTTCACCGGCGACGTCCGCGTCGCCGGCGTGGACTATCGGGAGGGCGACCTCGTGCCGGACTTCACGGCGCTCCAAGACGACGGCACGACATCTTCGGGCAACTGGCTCTATTGCGGCTCGTTTCCCGCGCCCGACCCCATCACCGGCAACCGGATGCGCCGTCGCACGCGCGAAGCCTCCGGCATCGGGCTCAACTCCGAATGGGCCTGGGCGTGGCCCCTGAACCGCCGCATCCTCTACAACCGAGCGGGGGTGGACCTGCGCGGGCAGCCGTTCGACCCCGCGCGCCCCGTCATCCAGTGGGACGGCACCGCCTGGGTAGGCGACACGCCCGACGGCGGTCAGCCGCCTCTCGTGGACCGGGACGGGCACCCCAACGACGCCGCGTGCCTGCCGTTCATCATGCACCCGGACGGCGTGGCGGGCTTGTTCGGCAAGGACTACCTTCGGGACGGCCCGCTCCCGGAGCACTACGAGCCCGTCGAGTCGCCCCTCGCGGATAACCCAATGGGTCACCGCCAGCGCGCGAACCCGGTCGCTCACGTCTCCCCGGCCGAGTCGGGCAATCCGGTGGCGGCGCCAGGCGACCCGGCGTTTCCCGTCATCTGCACGACCTACCGGGTGGGTGAGCACTGGCAGTCCGGCGCCATGACACGGCCCAAGGCCTGGCTCAACGAATTGCACCCCGACCTCTTCGTGGAGCTCGACCCCATGCTGGCGGCGCACCACGACATCGTGAGCGGCGATCGGGTGCGCGTCCAGAGTGCGCGCGGAGCGCTCAAGGCCATCGCCATCGTGACGAGACGTCTGAAACCGCTCACGGTGATGGGCGCGACCGTCCACCAGGTCGGCTTGCCCATCCACTACGGCTGGCTCGCGCCCGGCGCGCCCGCGGTGCGCCTCGCGGCCGTGAACCTGCTCACGCCCAACGTGGGCGATCCCAACACGCGCATTCCCGAGTTCAAGGCGTTCCTGGTGGCCATCGCGAAGGTCGAGGAGGATGGGTCATGAGCCACGGAGGAAGGGCCACGCTCTTCGACGCGTCGCGCTGTATCGCTTGCCGGAGTTGCCAGGTGGCCTGCAAGCAGTGGAACGGGCTCGGGGCCGAATCACCCACGCCCGAAAACCGCGGCGGCTACGAGCACCCCCACGACCTCTCGGCGACGCAGTGGCTCCTCATCCACTTCCGCGAAGGGGAGCGGGCGGACGGCTCGCTGTTCTGGCATTTTTGTCGCAGCTCCTGCCGTCACTGCGTTGATGCGCCGTGCCGCCAGAAGGCGCGCGACAAGCGTGCCGTCGTGGTCGACGAGGAGACCGGTGCCGTGCTGTTCACCGAGCACAGCCGGGACGAGGACTTTGCCGCGATCCTGCGCGCCTGCCCCTACCACATCCCGCGCCGCGGCCCCGGCGGCGCTCTCTTCAAATGCACGATGTGCGTCGATCGCCTCCATCGGGGCGAACAACCCGCCTGCGACAAGGCCTGCCCCACGGGCGCCAACGTCCACGGCCCGCGCGACGAGATATTGGCGCTCGCCCGAGAGCGCTTGAGCGCCTTGCGACTCCGCTACCCCAACGCGGCGGCGCTCGATCTCCACGAGACGCGGCTCATCTTGCTCCTCGCTGATCGCGAGAGTCGCTACAAGACAGGGGTGGAACGATGACGGCCGCCACCATCACGGCGCTGGAGCGCCGTGCCGCCTGCCTCGCCGCGGGAAATCCGGTGTATGCCGATCTCATCGCGATTCATCTGCCACTTTTTCGCGCGCAGATCCTCTGGCGCCGGCAGGTCGACGTCGCGCCCGCGACCATCTCTGCGCGAGATTGGGCGTGCGCGAGAGAGACAGCGACGCCACTGCGGCAGCGTCTCTCTTCCGGGATCGCCGCGCGGTCGCTCGAACGGCTGTGGCGCGCTCTTGACTCTCTCGTGCGAGAGCACCGGCTCCCCTTCGTCGACGTTTTGGATGCTGCGGCGAGGGCTGAGGCCCGAGGCGACTTCGTGCCGCGCGAGTGGCTCGCCACGCTCCGCCCCGACGATGAGGGCGACGAAGTCGCAAAGTGCGCCGCCGTGCTGGGTGTCGCGCCCGACGCCCTCAACACCCTCGCGCGAACTGTGTTGCTACCGCACTGGCATCGAGTCGCGGCCGCGTGGTGGCCCGGCAGCGGATCTGTGCGCGCCGCGGGGGGGCGCTGCCCCGTTTGTGGCGGGGTGGCGATCCTGGCTTCGTGCCGCGCGGTCGGCGGCACCCCGGCGAGCAGCACCTCGGCGACGCCGACGCGGTGGCTCCACTGCGGCTTCTGTGATACCGCCTGGGCACCGTCCGCGCTCGCGTGCCCGGCTTGCGGCAGCAGCGCCGCGGGCGACGCGAGGTACTTTTTTTGCCCCGGCACGGAAGGGCCTCGACTCGACTTCTGCGGGGCTTGCCGAGCCTATCTCAAGGTCATCCCAGCCGACGGGGCGGCCGACTCGTTTCCTGTGGCGCTCGAAGCGTTGGTGACGCTCCACCTCGATCCCGTCGCGCTGGATCGCGGGCTCGTTACGCTGCGCGATTACCTCGCGACCGCAGACGCAACGAGACAAATGCACCCGCGACGCTCGCCGGCAGCAGTAGTGTGTGCAAAGGGCAAGGCCGGCCGAACGGCCGGAGATTCGCCGGAGGAGATGTCATGACGCGATCATTCGGGCGGTGGAGGGTCCTGGCGCTCGCGCTGGCTTCCGCGCTGGTTTTCGGCTGTCGTTCCCGCGCTACGTCAAGCTCGCCGGAAGAGCCGGGCGCACCGCCCGGCGCCGATGCGGCGCCCGGGCCGGACGCCGTCCGGTCGGAGGACGTCCCGCGCAGTCCAGATGCCGACAACGGGGCGGAGGCGGCCGACCCCTACGAAGGCACATTGGCGAAGCACTTCCTCCACGACTTGACCGCAGGTGGGCACTACAACCAATCCTGCACGCAGTGCCATCACGACAACCCCGATGCCAGAGGCCGTGGCTGCACCGACTGCCACTCACGACTCGAGGGGGCGTTCGACCAACGCCTCGGGGTTTTCGTGCCGAAGCTGAAGGAGGTGATGCACACATCGCAATCACCGAGCGACAAGCAGGGCTGCCGCTACTGCCACGACAGCCCGACGAGTGACGGCTTCTGGGATTGCCGCCAGTGCCATGTGGGGTTCTGAGCGCGTGACGAGCTTGCAAGAGGAGGATTAACCTTTGCGATTCGCACCCATCTCGCTACTCTTCGTCTGTGGTTTTTTGTTCGCATGTGCCTCTGCCACGGATCTGCCACTCCCGCCGCCGAACGACAACACCGCGGCGCTCTTGCGAGAGACGACGCCGGCCGACTCCATCACCCGCATTTGCGAGAGTCCGGGCTCCTACGAGTGGTGGAACTTTTACGCCGAGAGCTTCGCACGCGACATCTCCCTCTCCGCCATCTTCATGCCGGCCAATCTGTTCGACTCGCACTATCGCAACGCGGTGCGCGCCTGGCGCGTCGACCCGGAGAGCGCCCCACCGCCGGCGCCGTCCGATCATTGGCTGCTTCAGATCAACGTCGCGGTGGACGGCCAAAAGGTCTTCTCGAACGTCCGCCGTTGGCCCGATGGGGACACCGACTTCCCGCGGGACGAACCGCGCGGACGCATCGGTGATAGCTCCTTCGTTCTGCGCGAGGAGGAGGGACGCCACGTGTTCCACGTATCCATCGACGCCCCCGACATGACGAACTATGCACGCCTCATCGCCCACCTCACGTTTCGGGCCGCGGCGCCCGGGTTCGCGGTGGCGGGAGAGGGACTGTACCATGGTCTCGTTGGGGGCGCGGACCACGACTGGCAGTTCCCCATCGGTCTGCCCCGGACGGAGGGCTCTTTCCGCGTCGAACAACGCGACGGAACGGTGTTGTTGCCCGAGACCGCGATCGAGGGCGACGGCTATGTGGACCACATGTGGGGCAGCGGGCTCCTGTGCGACATTCTCGACTCGTGGTACTTCGGCACGACGCCGCTTGGCGACGGTGAGCGGCTCGTTCACGTCTGGTTGCAGCCGGCCGAGGACGCCGGAGAGCCTTACGGATACGCGTTCTGGCTGCGGCCGGAGCACGCGGCGCGGACGTTCGAGCTGACGAGCTTCGAGCCGAGTGCACCGCGCGAAGGTGAGATGGGGCTCCTGTTCCACGGCGACACCCGCTTCGGCTTGGAGGATGACGGCTTCCTCCGCGTGCGCTTCGGCGACGACCTGGGCGAGGACTGGCACTTCCAGGTGGCGGGGCCGTCGTTGGTGGACGTGGAGGTCCCGGGTGAGCTCTCGCGCCGGGGCCTCGCGGGGGTCGCCGAGTACCTGCGTCAGGACGCCATCGATCACGAGGAATACCAAGCGCTCTTCGCGATCATCGACGAGATGCCGTGGGAGGATTAGCGGGGCTCGACGCCGACACCGGGTAACTCTACATTGCCCAATGTGGGAGGCGAACAGCCTCTTCTCTGGCCGTCGTCAGGCAGCGCCGGGGCTCTATGACGCCATGACCATTTTCCAGGGACCTGTCGTCTGGTCTTTTTTCGGGGAATCTTGCCGCGAGGCATAGAGAGACGGCAAAGTAGTGAACCGCGCAAGTAATTACTTGCACCGAGCGCACGAGGACCACGCGCTATCGCTACATCCTCAATCCTCCACCGCGTCCCGGAAAAGGGTGGATCCTCAATCCTCCACCGCGTTCGTGGACCGAGGGGAGTGAGGCGGGTGCAAGTGCAAGGAAACAAGCCAAATCGAGCGCAGTCCAACGCAGCGCCTACGTCGAGCATCGATTTGGTGAAGGTGACGCCGCAAAATCACCCGA
>PWKZ01000266.1 GCA_003559575.1 Bradymonadales bacterium
AGGCGGGTGCAAGTGCAAGGAAACAATCCAAATCGAGCGGAGGCGTAGCAGCGCTACGTCGAGCATCGATTTGGTGAAGGTGACGCCGCAATTGTGCCCGAATCGATTCCCGAATCCCGGAAAAGGGTGGAGGATTGAGGATCAGGGATGGCTCAAAAGAAGCGCGTAGCGCTCGTGGTCGAGCCACAGCGCCCCCAAGAGCGCGGGCGGCGACGCGCTCGCGCGCACCAGAGGCAGCAACGGGAGGGACTCGAAGACGCGACCCAACAGATCCTCGGCCAAGACCGGATCGACACCCCCCGAGTAGAGCAGCCCCCCTCGGGTGGAGACGGTGTCGGCCGTCAGCGCGGCGACCGCGAGCCTCAGAGCACCGGCCGCGTCAACTGTCGGCACGAGTGTCAGCGCGACCTCGGACAGCTCGATCCTCAGTAGACAGAGCTCCTTGTCGGCCACCGTTCCATAAACGTCGATGTCCAGCGCTGCGACCTCGAGGAAGAGCGGCGCGACGGGGTCGCTTTCAGTTGCCGGGGCCGGCTCCGGGACAGGGAGCCGCACCGCCGGCAGGTCGTCGTGAGAGTGCGCACGGAGACGAACCACGACCTCGCGCTCGAGATCGCGCCAGAACTCATCGGGGGTATCGGCGGGCCACAGCGCGGCAATGACCGAGTGCGAGAGCGTGGCGACCTCCTGAGGGCAATGTGAGTCTTTGTCGACGAGAGCGACGCCGCCGACCGGCAGCCCCGCCTGTACCGCGCTCGACACCGCCCGGGAGAGCACTTCGCGCGAGAAGACCAACGCCTCATCCCAGGCCGCCCCGCCGGGGGCCAGGGCCGGCAGCTCGTATACCACCGCGTACGGTGAGCCGAGGGTCGGTTCCTCCGGCGCCGGCTCGACGCACGTGCTCCCAGTGTGTGCGAAGCCCACATCATAAGCCCCAAGGAGGTGGGCTCCCCGAGCACCGTCTTTGCCGGCGGCCCGCTCGGCGGCGACCCACGAAAACCAGAACCCCGGCGTGCTCATCATGTCAAAAGAGGGCACCACCTGAACGGACTCCGACGCGAACTCGGCTCTCCGCCAACGCACCGGAAGCTTGCCGGCGAACTCGAACCGCGGCGCCAGGGCGACCGCCACGCGCGGCGCGAGTTCGCTCGCCCGCTCTCCCTCGAGCGTCTCGAGGAGCACCGCGCGCGCCGTCGCCAGCACCACCTGCTCGTAGCTCTCGTCAAACACGAAGTAACACTCGTCGAGTTCGAATTCAGCCCCTTCGAGAGTCAAACTGCCGTCGCGCCCCACGAGGTCGGTCTCGAATTCCGGCTGGGATGTCGCCGTGCCCTCTGCGACGACCGGGAATCGATAGACCGCTCCCTCGAGGGCCAACTCCACCTGACACGTGAGATCCTCCCCCGTGGCGCGCGACAGCGCGACCAAAAGCGAGGCCGTGACGTCGTCGAGTTCAAGGAGCACCTCGACTGCGCCCGACTCGCTCTTTTCGACCCGAAGCCGTTGGGGGTAAGACTCGACCACCCCCGGCCCGATGACGGACATCGCTCCCCCCGGCTGCCCGCCGGGGCGCGCGATGATCTCGGACCGCAGGCCTCGCGAATAGCGTGCCGCGACTGTTTCAAAGATCCGCTCGGCGACCATCTCTTGGCCCAAGGGACTCAACACCTCGAGCAGCGCGGCAGAGACAAACCGGTCGGCATCCAGCTCGTGATCGGCGAGCGGCCACCACCCACCGGTCATCACCACCGCCGAGGGATCGGTGTCCGTGGCGGTCGAGGCTCGCCTGACGGTCTCGCTCTCCCTCTCCGCCTCCCCCGTGGATGACGCGGGGTTGAGATCCAATACACGCAGCTCCACCGGCCGCGAGCTCAGGAGATCCACCTGCGCATAAACGACCAGGGATCTCTCACCGGAGACGGCGTGATCGAGCCAAACACCCGCCCCCGGAGTCTCGTCCAAAACGAGTCGCCGCCATGATCCATCGGCCTCTCGCCGCGCGAAGCGCAAGGTCAGTTCAGTCGCATCCAGGTAGGTGATGCCGGGGCGGTGCGCCTGATCGTAAATCAGCGCCGCGCGCTGGCCGACCAGGTGGCGGCCACAGTGGGGCCGACGGCTGCCGTCGATTGCGATGGCACCGTCGTCGACCACCTCGATGGTCATCACCCCTCGCGCGCTGCGCGCGAAACGCAACGCGCCCTCGGTGGCGTCGTAGTATGCGATCGAGACATCGCCGTAGCCGTCGACCGCCAAAGAGGCATGGCGTCCCACGTCGTTCTGCCCCTCGCCCGTAACCGGATCGCGACCGTCCACGAATTGCACGCGCCAGCCGCTCTCGTCCCGAACCGCGAGCAACAGATCACCGCCCACCGCTTCGTAAAAAGCAACCACCGGATGACCGAGAGCCAGGCTCAAAGAGGCGTGGCGTCCGTAGTCGAACATACGCGGACCACTGCTCCCATCCGACCGCCAACCGGGGGGTTCCTCGGTCGCGCGCCGTTGCGCCTCGAGTACGAGCGCGGGGGGCACGATCTCGGTCCGCCAGTCGGTGTCCTCTCGGACGGCATAACCGAGCACGCCCAGGGTGGCGTCATAATAGGCGATGTGCGCCCGCCCCCGGGAGTCGAACGCCAGGGAGCTAAAGCGACCTTGATCGCCGTGTCCGGTGGGAACGGTCTCACGGTGCCAAACCGCACCGTCAAAGCGGGCGAACTCGAGCGCCCGCCGGTCGTGGTTATAATAGGCGATGGCGGGGAGATCGTCGGGTCCTAGCGCCAACGAGACGTACTGTCCGTGATTGTCATGGGGCGGCCCCCCCTCGGCCGGCGGTGCCCCGGCCCCCACCGGGTAGTGGTAACGGATCTCGCCGTCGGGCCCCGGCCACCCCACCGCCACCGCGCCATGGACGACGTCGTAGGTCGCCACCAGCGGCACGCCGTCGCGGCGCACCGCCAGGGACACCCAGGCCCCCTTGGCCCCAACGCCATCGGGCTCGTACTCGATGAGCACGCAGACCCCCGTGACGGGATCGCGGAGGTAGCCCTCGGGGCACACCGCGATCTCGCATCCCTCGCGCCCTTCGAGGCACCCCCCAAGAAGCGCCGCCAACGCGAACAGCGCCGCAAACACCAACGGGGAGAATCTGAGGGGGCGTCGGAAGACGCCCCGATGTGATACTCGTCCCTCCATCCTAAGCGAGAGAGTACCCAAGCCACCTCTCGGTAATCAACTACCCCTCACTCCCCCCATAATCGTCGGCCCATCCTGGTATTCGCGCGCGGATCCGCGCGCTCGCTCCTCAGAACGAACCGACGATTATGGACCCACGGACGCGGTGGATGATTGAGGTACCGTCCGCCGGTTGACAAGGATATCGTCTCTTTGGTCAGATTCGGGGCGGTTGCCCCTGGGGGATTCGTTGTCACCCAACCCTCAACCCGCGGAGAAAGGATTAGCGAGATGGATCGTGGCCGACTGAGTGTAATCGCCTGTGACTCCGGCAAGGTCTTTGGCGACCGGGTAATCGCCGCGCTCCATGAGAAGATAAGAAGCACGGCAGAGCGAGACGGGCTCGCGAATGACCTGGTGGAGTCCGAGATCGAGACGATCCAACTCCGAAAACGCGATGAGGTCTGGTTCGCCAGCGGCGAGGTGAAGACGCAGATCCAGGAAAATGTCCGCGGCGACGATGTCTATGTGGTCCAGAACTTCCACGATCCGAACTCCAACCGTTCGATCAACGACGAGCTGATGGCGTTGCTGACCGCCGTCAACGCCGCGCACCAGTCAGACGCCGAGTGGGTCACCGCGGTGGTGCCGCTTTATCCCTACTCGCGCCAGGAACGCAAACGGGGCCGCGAAGGAATTACGGCGGCTCAGGTAGCCAACTTCATCGAAAGCTCCGGCGCCGACCGGGTGTTGACTCTGGATGTCCATGCCGAGGCGGTGGCGGGCGCGTTTCGACTGGCCAAGTTCGAAAACCTGAGGCCCTACCGCGTCATCGTCGACCACCTCAAGAAAAACTACGATCTGACCGACTTCGTGATTGTCTCTCCAGACGCCGGCGGCGCCGAGCGGGCGCGCACCTATGCCAAACATTTCCGCACCGCATTTTCGCTGATCGACAAGGTCCGCGATTACGATCAGCCGAATATAGTCAAGGAGGTACGACTGGTCGGCAAAGTCGAGGGACACAACGTGCTGGTGGTCGACGACATGATCGACACGGGCGGCAGCCTGATGCGCACACTCCAAACCATCCGCGAGCGCGGCGCCAACGACGTTTACATCTGTTGCACACACGCCATCTTGAGCGACAAGGCCGTCGAACGCCTCGACAAGGCGTACGAGACCGGCATCATCAAGAAACTGATCGCCACCGATTCGGTCGTCTGGGGACAGCGCCTGGCTGATCGCGCGTGGTACGAAGAGGTGAGTGTCGCGCACCTCTTCGCTTCGGTAATCAAGCACGTCAACCAGGGCCGATCGGTGAGCGCGCTTTTAGGATAGCCTGCCTCATGTGTCCTTCGCTGACTGTGCCATGAGCCATATAAAATCGTATGCCGTGCGACGGTTTTGTGCTATGCTGGATCTCGTGTCACCTGGCAAATTGCCCTTTCAGGCCTGATGGATAGTTTGATGGAGGGTCTCGCAATGGTCCACAGCGCAACGAAACGACTGCTCATAGTACTGGCGATCGGACTGGCTGCAGTAGCTCCTCGGACAGGTTGGGCGCTCGATCAACTCAACGTCGACGAACAACGCTTCAATCCGTCACCACACGCATACGACTTCATCAATGTGATGTCATCACGAGTCCAGGACACCCTGGACTACAATGTCGGGTTGATCCTCAACTGGTCGGCCAACACGATGATCTTCGAGGACGTGACGGGGAAAAAGGATCGCCTACTCACTGGTCGCCTCACCGGCGATCTGCTGGTGTCGATGTCGTTCCTCAACTACTTGAGCTTCGGGATCGGGTTCCCGCTGCACTTCGCCAACATCGCAGGCAGCACCGATACAGGCTTCGGAGGAACGACCGGAGCCATCGAGCGCGGCAATATCGAAGGATTCACCTGGGGCGACCTGCGGCTGAGCCCCAAGGTGCGCATCCTGGACGCCACCAAATCCAAAGTCGGGGTGGCGCTGGCGATGGACATCACCGCCCCGACCGGGCGCTCGAGCGCGCTCGCCACCGAGGACGGGGTGACCGTCTTCCCGCGCGTGATTGTCGATGTGAACATCAAGGGCTATCGGGCCGCGCTCAACATCGGCTACAAATGGCGCGACAAGCGAGAGCTGCGCTGGCTGACCACCGAACCCGAGTTCTACATGGCGGCGGCGGTCGGGGTACCCATCATCGAGCACAACCTGGAAGCACTGGGCGAGCTTGAGGTGATGACCGCCCAAGGGCAATTCTTTCAAAGCTCCAACACCGACTACCTGGAGGGACGGCTCGCGCTGCGGTACGTGACCGACTACGGCCTCGGCGTGCTGGCCGGCGCCGGCGCGGGGATGCTCTCCTCATGGGGGTCGCCGCTCTACCGCGTGTTCGCGGGCGTCACTTACGCACCACGCATCATCTGGCGCGACCGGGATGGCGACGGGGTCCCGGATCACCTCGACCGCTGCCCCGACTTGTGGGGTGACGGCCCCGACGGCTGCCCCGATCCCGACCGCGACGGCGACGGCGTCTGCGACCCCTGGGTCGTGGAGCATGGTCTCGCGCACGAGTTTGCCGATGTCTGCACCGGCGTCGACCTCTGCCCCGACACGCCCGGCATCAAACCCCACGGCTGCCCCGATCCCGACCGCGACGGCGACGGCGTCTGTGACCCCTGGGTCTCCGAGGAAGGCTATCAGGATGAGTTCGCCCACATCTGCACCGGCGTCGACCTCTGCCCCGACACGCCCGGCATCAAACCCCACGGCTGCCCCGATCCCGACCGTGACGGCGACGGCTTCTGTGATCCTTGGGTCTCCGAGGCGGGGTTACAGGAAGAGTTCGCCCACATCTGTACCGGCGTCGACCTCTGCCCCGACGAGCCCGGGATTGCCCCCGACGGCTGCCCGCCGCCGGTGACAGTCGAGGAGAAAGAGATCGTGATCCGCGAGATGATCCACTTCGAGTTGGATGAGGCGGTCATCTTGCCGGAGTCCTACGACATCCTGAACCAGGTCGCCGACGCGCTGCGGGAACACCCTGAGATCAAGAAGCTCGAGATCCGGGGACACACGTGCAACACGGGCACCCCCCGGTACAACCTTGGTCTCTCACAGCGGCGCGCCCAGGCAGTGGTCGACTACCTAGTCGGAGCCGACATCGAGCGGGAGCGGCTGGAGGCACGCGGCTTCGGCGAAGAGAAGCCGATTGCCAGCAATGAAGACGAGGAGGGCCGCGCGAAGAACCGCCGCGTCGAACTCTTCATCCTCGAGCGCTGACCTGTTTTGCGCCCCATAATCGCCGGCGCCTCCACTTAGTCCTCAGCCCCCGGCAGCTTCGAAAGCCAGGGGGCTGACCTTGTGTCGGCGCTCCGCGCCCAAGAGTCCGCTCCCGTCAACCTCCACCCTCAATCCTCCACCGCGTCCGTGGACCGAGGGGAGGATTGAGGATTATGATCCAATTTGACACGCCGATTCTCGGTGAGAATACTGAAAAGTGCGCCTCGAGAGAGGCATGCGCGCGACTGGGGGGTGAATGTGGGAACAACTCGAAGACCGTGAAATAACTTTTCTCGATCACGTCGGCGACTTGCATCGGGTGCGCTACGATGAGCTACGAATCGACCTCGGTGAGCGTGGCGGCCAACCCACCTTGATCGAGTGTTTGCAGGAAGAGCAACAGCGCGTCGATCAGCTCCGCGAACACAACGCAAAGTTCTTCCATCGCCTGATGGCCGTCGGCGACAACTACGAGAAGCAACCGCGCGACACCAAGGAGTGGCACGCGGAGTGCTGTCGGCGGACCGAGGGAATCCAAGAGCTGCCACCCCACCGTCAAATCGAGCTTCTCAATGAATACTTCTGCCTCGACCACCAGCATCGCTGGCTCATCGAGGATCTGTGCTCGCATCTGCTCTGCGGCAACGACGAAGACCACGGCGGCTACCTGAAAACGCTCCTCCGCTTTTCGCTCGATTACATCATGAGCGTCATGCGGGGTGTGACGCGCCGCAACGGCCAGCCCGCCGCCATGCACCCCATCGCGGCGGCGCGGGGCGCGGCCGGCAATGGTCAAAATGCGGTCACGATAATCGGCACTCTGCTCCATGATGTGCTGGAGGAGCGGCTCGACTCCTGGACCCAAGATCTGCTCAGGCGCGAGCTTTCCGCAAAGGATGGAGGGCAATGGGCCGGTGGGCCGATCAAAGCCGTGCCCGCCGAAGTTCGCCAAGCGATCCTTATCCAACATCAAGAGGCCTACAACGACCGGGCGGCGCAGATCTACTACTCCACCGCCCTGCGCCTCTACGATCATGTGCGCAAGTTTCCGCACCCTGAGCGCTATTATCAGATGCTAAACTCCATCATGGAGGTAATCGCGCGCCTCTCACGGACTCGTGATCTCAGCTACTACGAGTATCTCCAGCGCTTCTTCTACCCGAAACGCGAGCAGCCCGACCTCATCTCGCGCGAGACTCTCCTGCGAGAGCTCGACAAAGAGTTCGTCGGCGCCGACATGCTGCTTGATGAGTATTGTGAGCGGGTCGACAAGTTCTACGACACGCCGTTCGGCAACTACGACGGCGGCGAAGAAATGCAGCGCAACACGCTGCGCGAGATACTCGGCAAGATCCTCGACCGGCTGCACAACACCCGCGACATGGAGCGCGCTAACGGGGACGAGTCCGGCTTCTCAGTGCCCGAGCGGATTTACGGTGCTGGTTTCAAGAACCTCTATTTCGCTCAGGCATTAGAGGACCGCATGGTCCAGTGGGGCAACGAGTTTGAAGCCCGGAGACGAGCATTCGGCCTCGACATCGACGACTCCGAAAAAATAATCACGGGAGGAAACCTCTGGACCGAGGGGCGCCTGATCCTCTCCAAGTTCATCAAAAAACCGAAAATCGCCGCGCTCCACCAGATCAATCTCGATCTCGACTATCTGGCGGGCCAAGAGTCTCCCAATAACCCCGATTTCCCGCCGGGGACTATTGCCCGTCTGGAGCGCGATCTGTCGCGCTACAAAGCCACCGGGGCGTTTCGCAAGCTCACCAAATCCACGGAGGGGAGCATCTTTGACGGCGCCATCCTGTACTTCAACGAGATAATCTTGGGCCGGCGCCAGGGCCTCAAAAGGCTCGAGTCCGATCTGCGGCGGCAGACAGCGTACTTGTTGGCCTTCCGTGCCGTCTTCGAAGAGCTTTTGGTCACCTCAGGCAAACGAGAAGAGGAGATTGAGGAGGCCACCAGGAAGCACGGTCGAGCCCCCTTGGAAACGCGCTGGCAACACTTCCGGGTGAAGGGGATGGGGCCATCGATGATTCAAAGCTACAAGAACGAGAGCGATCTTCCTCGCATGGTGGTCAAGTCATTCCGGCGCGAGATCGTTTAGCCAAGCTCCTGAAATCACTTGGCTGGAGATGATCTTCCGCGGCGTCACCAGGGCGATAGTGTTAGTCTCGCACTGACACCAGGGTCTGTTGAAGCTCGCCGAGCCGCGAGCGCTGCAAGGCGCCCCGGGGGCTCGTGTAGCCGTTTTCCGCCGACCATGAGCAGGGCGCCACGAGTAGCCCGTCGATCCTGTGCGCCGGAGGCAGCCAGGCGTTGGCGCGCGCCAGACAAGCGCCGAACAACTCTTGGTGGCGGCTGTCGAGGGCGGCCTCTTGTGGAGTCAGCAACGACCTTGAGTTTCGCTGCTGCCAATCGCGCAGCCGGACGCCGTCGACCACGATGGCGGCCAGGAGCGTCTGCCGCGGTCCAGGGTAGACCCACGCACGCTCCACCAACGGTTCAGCCTCGAGCAATAACTCCAGACGAGGGAGGGACAGCACTGCCCCGTTATGCTCGAGAAGCTCATCGCGCGCTCCAAGGATGCTCACCACCGACTCGCCGCCCTCTTCATCCATTCGTCCCAAATCGCCGGTCCGCCGCCAGAAGCTCTCGGAGATCGAAGGAGCGAGTGAAGTGCGCCCGGGCGGGGCGTGGACTTCCACCTCACCCTCGGCCGACAAACGCAGCTTGAACCCGGCGGCCACATGGGTCAAAGGCCCCGAATCGGGCCACCCGCAGCGCGCGGTCCCGAAGGCAAACGGTCCAGCCGTCTCGGCCAACCCGTAAGCCGACCACACCTCGACTCCAAGCAGCGCAAAAAAAGTCACCGTGGCCGGACAGGGCGCTCCACCCGAGACCACCACTCGTCTCAAGTGTCCCCCCAAGCATTGGTGCGCCTTGGAGCAAATTCGCCGTTTGGTGAAGGCCAGGCGCGCCCGCGCGGTGATGGGCGGCTTGGGCTCCACAGGAGGGCCGCCTCCCGCTGCGACGCGGCGCCCGCGCGCGCAAGCTTCGGCCAAACCGAGCCCCTGGGCCAAACCGCTTTTTGAAGGGCCCGCCTCCCCAACGGAGCAGAGCCCCGCGCGCAGCCGCGCGGCCAAAGACGGAGGCCCCAGCACAACCGTCGGCGCGGCCGCAGCCAATTCGGACAGAGGCTCCCCCTCCTCGAAGAACGCGAGCCGGCCGCGCGCATGGATAGTCGCCAGCAACCCCGCGCTCCAAGCGCCGGCCTCGGCCATTGAGTGGCCCAGAAGCACCACATCGTCAGACGTGAAACGCAGCCCCTCGACCGCCGCCTCTGTTGCCGCGACGAGATCCGCGTGTGTCAGAGTAACCACCTCGAGAGTCCGCCGCCGCGGTAGTACGATGAGCGCCGGATCGTCGAGATCGGCCCGCGCGAGGCGCTCGCCGAGCAGTCTGTCAAGCCGGCTCGCGCGGCCCTCGTTGCGCACGTCGGCGAGCCGCGCGAAGCGCCGATGGGTGGGCTTGAACTCGGGATCGGCCACAAAGGCTGCGGCCACGCCGGAGAGTATCTCCGGGGTCGCTTCCAACGCCGCGGCCTGCCGCGCGCCGGGGAGCATCAGCGCCCGCACACCGTTGCTCACAAGGAGTGCCGCGAGCTGCCCCTCCGCCAGCCCGAGCGGCAGACACAGAAGCCGCGCTCGCAGCGCGGTGACCGCCAGCCCGAACAGCGCGCTGGTCGGAGTCGGAACAGAGACCATCGCCAAAGTGTCGCCCTCTTCGATCCCGCGCTCGAGCAGCCCCAACGCCATCTCCCGCACCGCCAGCGCCGCCTCGGACCATGAGATGGCCTGCCACTTGGGGCCGACCCGCATCCGCAGCAACTCCCGCGGGTCCGCGATCTCCCGGGCACCCGCCAAAAACATCCCACCGATGTTGGCTGTCTCGCTCAAGCGGCCTCCTCACAAACATCTTCACTGAAGAGCACCGCCACCTCAAGAGGCAAGATGCTCAAAACGGCCGAAGCTGACCCCCGACAGCGGCGCAGCCGGGGTCTAACCCTGTCCCAGCGCTCCGCGCCCCAGATCCGTCTTGTTCGGTCCAAAACGTCACCCGTGTCCCGGCACAAACTGTGAATGCAAAACCACTGGCAGAACAGACTGGTAGAGCCCTAATTCCCCATCAAACCGAGCACCGAGCGCGTCGAAACGGGGTGAGCTGCAAGGAAGCAAGCCGATTTGAGCGCAGTCGTAGCAGCGCTACGTCGAGCAAAAAAATCGGTGAAGCTGAC
>PWKZ01000244.1 GCA_003559575.1 Bradymonadales bacterium
CACCTTCACCAAATCGATGCTCGACGTAGCGCTGCTACGACTGCGCTCGATTTGGCTTGTTTCCTTGCACTTGCACCCGCCTCACTCCCCTCGGTCCACGGACGCGGTGGAGGATTGAGGGTGCGCGAATCCCTGGATGGGCCGACGATTATGGTGTTACCCTGGACACCGTCAAGGCTCCCCTGGGAGACTGCACTCACTCCCAAACGCAATGGCACGCACGGTCTTTCGGGGGGGGAGGCGGTGAGTAGCGCTATGTTGAACAGTCGGTTCGGTTTACTGCTCCCACTCCTGCTGGGCGTAATGTTGTCCCCCGCGGAGGCGACCTCCGGCGCGGTTCACTCTCCCGCCTCCTACCCCGGACCGGCGAACGTCGCCGTTGTCGCCAACGCCGACTCCGCCGCCTCTCTGCGAATCGCACTGCGCTATAAGTTCGTGCGCCGACTGCCGCCCGAGAACATCTGCGCGCTGCCTCTCCCCACCGAATACACCATCACGCTCGAGACGTTCGAGGAGGTGCTGCGCGCACCCCTGGCCGAGTGTCTTGTGTCGCGCGGCATCGAAGAGCGGGTGCTATTTTTGGTCCCCACCTGGGACGTGCCCGCCATGTTGCGCCTCCCCGACGGGGAGGTGCGCGCCTTGGACTCATTCCTCACCGACTTGCGACACGAGCTGCCCGCGGCTCACAACCCCTACCACCGCAAGACCGACTCGTTCCTGCGGGAGAACGGCTACCGCGGCTACTTAGTCACCCGCCTCGACGGCCCCACGGCCGAGTCCGCCGCCGCGCTCGTGGACCGCGCGGCGATGGCCGAGCTCCAAGACGGGATGACCTCCGGCATCGGATACTTCGACCTCGAGCCCAACGGCCTGAACCCGCTGCACGAGATCGTGATCTCCGGCGCGGGACACATCGGCAACCGCCAGATTCGAGACGCCCACGACATCGTCGCGGCCGCGGGTTGGCCGACCGTGCTCGACGAGCACGACGAGGAGTTCGGCACCCCTCCCGCGCTCGCATTCTGTCCCACCGCGCGCTTCTATCTCGGCTGGTACAGCCTGTACAACTACAACGACGCCTTCGAGTGGCTGCCGGGCGCCGTCGGGGTCCACATCGACTCCTTCTCGGCACTCAACTACCGCCACCCCTCCCACGGCGCCTGGACGGCAGGGGCCATTTGGCGCGGTATCACCGCCACGGCGGGCGCCGTCGCAGAACCCACGATCCAGGGTTTCATCGAAGGCGACGTACTCTTCGAAGCCTTCGTGGCCGACGGCGTCTCCTGGGCCGAGGCGGCTTATCGCGCCATCCCCCGCCACCAATGGATGATGGTGGTCTTCGGCGACCCACTGCTCAGCCTCACGCGCCGCTACCCGGGCACCCGCCTGCCACCGCCCGATTTCCTCGGGCCGGCGAAGGAAGCAATCGAGCACGGCGCGCACCACGAGGCACCGTCGCAGCGGTCGCGCGAGGCCGCTTCCTCAGTGCGGTCAAAGGAAGCAGCGGCGGCAATCCCCCGAGAATCTCCGCCCGGACTGTCACCCGTCTTCGCCGGTGACATCGAGGAGCCACTTGACACGTACCCCGGCGACGCGAGAGAAATGCCGCCCGCGCGAAGCGGATCGAGCAACTGCGCTCACGGGAGCGCGCCGGAGAGGCCCGTTGCTCCGCTCCCGTGGCTCCTGATCCTCCTTGCTGTTGCCGCTGCCAAGTGCCGCTGCGCACTTAGGGCCGGAGCCAGGGATTGATCGAGGCGAGGAGGCTTTTGCGGTGTTAAACAGCTTGCAACTTCGTCGAGTCCCGTCACTCGCTCTCCTCGCGCTCGCGATCGGGTGCGCGAATGAGAGCGCTTCACTTTCCGCAGACGCGGATAATCCTCCCGCCCCCGACGCCGTGGCGAGTGATACAGCGTCACCAAGGCCCGACACGTCGTCGCCGAGCGGCGACGTGGCCCCACCCGAACTCTCCCCTCCGCCGCCGGATCTCGTCGGCCCGCCGGAGACCACCGGAGACGCGGAGGAGCCGCTCATCGAGCCGGTGTGCGAGGGCATATTCACCCCGCGCGAGCATGTTGTCCGACCCGACCAAACCTTCCGCCGCGGCCCCTACCTGCAGTCCGTGCTCGATGACTCAGCCGTTATCGTCTGGCATATGGGCGGGCCTTCGCCCAAGGCGCAGGGGTGTGTCGTTTATGAGGTGGATCACTCGACGCACGAAGCATGTACGGCAGCCGACGAACACGGACAATTCGTCGTGCGGCTGACGGATCTACCGCCCGAGTCGCCCGTCGATTACCGGGTGCGCGTGATGCTTTCCTCCGAGGAGGGCGAGCCGGAGCCAGCGCTCCTCGTGGCGGGGCCGTTCCGCTTCGAGAGCGCGGCGCCGCACGAGCGCCCCATGCGGCTACTCGTGTTCGCCGACGCTCACGCGAACGAGACGAGCATGCGCGCCATCTCCGAGGCGGCCCTCGCCGCCGGCGTGCACGGTGCCATCGGCGTCGGCGACCTTGTCAACGAACCGGAGGAGGATCAGTGGGACTCCTTCTTCGAGGGGCTGCGCGCGCTCGGCCATCTCGTCCCCTTCTGGCCGGTCATCGGCAACCACGAGCGTCTGCACGAGAGTTATTTCCGTTCGTTCGTGGTGCCGGGAGCGGCGCCACCGCCCCACGAGCCTGGTCTGTTCTACGCCGCGCGCCAGGGCAACGTCTGGTTCGCCGCCCTGCATCTCTATGAGTTCCACCTCTCCGCCATCGGCGGGGGCTATCCCACCCCCCAGGTCGCCTGGCTGCGCGAGCAGCTCACGAGCCCGGAAGCCCGCCTGGCCCGTTGGCGGTTCCTCCTCATCCACGAGCCGCCGTACGCCCAGGGGTGGGGCAGGTGCGACCACTACCGGGGCGAAGTGTCGTTGCGCCAGGTCCTCGTCCCGCTCGCAGCCGAGCTGGGCGTGCACGCCATCTTCAGCGGCCACGTCCACGGCTTCGAACAAGGCGAGCGGGACGACGTGCTGCTCGTCACGACTGGCGGGGCGGGCGGTAATCCCGACATCCCCTGTGACCCCTTCGACGGGCTCCCCGACCCCTGGCTCACGATCTACGAGAAGCACTATACTCTCGTGACCGCCGAGTGTGATCGGCTGCGCATCGAGGCGATCGCGCTCGATGGGACTCCGCTCGCGGTGGTCGAGACCGATTCGACCCGGTAACCCCTTCAATCCAACTGAACGAAAGCAAAAAACGCGTGGGCGGAGAGAGCCCGGCGCGCCGCATGAGCGGCGCGCCGGGTGATGCTACGGGGCCACTTCGAAGAAGACGTGGAGCGGCTCGTACTGCGCGTCGCCGTCGAGGTCCGCGAGGTCCGCGAATAGGATAGCGCCGTAGAAGACGTCCGGCGTGAAGTCGTCATCCGCCGTGAAGCGGACGATGGTTCCGCCGCCCTCGAGGCTCACCACACCCGGCACCCTCGTTCCATCCTCAACCTCATACACCCACAGCGTATCGCTGTGGAGCGAGGCGGGATCCACCGGCTCGTTCAGGTGGATGTCCACCGTGTGGTCCGCCACCGTGAGCGGCACGGCGGCGCACAACGCCACCGGGCCATACGAGTCGCCACCCACCGTGTCAAAGTCGAAGATGTAGTCGCCACCCGGCAACGGGTTGCCCCCGAGGTCGGTGACGAATTCGCGCACCGTCCCGGTGAACACCATCTCGTCGATGAGGTGGTTCGGGTGCTGCGGCACGAAGGTCATCCGTCGTCCCCGCGCGTCGAGCGAGACGCAGCCAAACAGCTCGTCGCGCACGTTCGCGTTGCACTCCAGCGGCGGCTCGTAGCCCACCGTGAACGTGCCCTCGCGCCACACAGTCGAGCCAAAGAGCGACAGTGGTTCCATCGCCTTGTCGAACTCGACCGTAATGACAGCGCCCACACTCACTCCGGAGGCCCCATCGGAGGGCATCGTCATCAATACCGAGGGCGCGGTTGAGTCGATGGAGAACGACGTCATGGCGGCCGCGGCCATCGGGTTGCCCGCGGCGTCCGTCACCGCGGTGGTCGCCGTCAGCGTGTACGGACTCAGGGGACTGAGGAGCGGCGCCGCCGGCGTGAACACGACGCGGTTGTTTTCCACCTCGAAGGTGCCGCGCACATGCTCCCCGTCGTTGTCCTCCAGGGTGATGCTCGCCGCGGTAACCGACTCCTCCGCAATCCCCTCGCTGAACAAGAGAGTCAGCGCCGTTTTCGGCAAAACATCCGTGCGACCGTCGAGAGACACCATTGCGTCCGCCAGGGCGTCGCCGTAGACGCCCTCGAGAGTCGGCGCGGTGGTCTCCACCGTATAGCTGTACGTGTTCGTCACGGTATAGGCGAACGTGTACATGTTAGTGATCTTCGTCGTGTCCACGATGAGCCGCGTTGGCTTCCCGGCCAGCATGCGGTCCACCGGGATGAGGTCCACTGAGGTGCCGCCACCGGCGTCCGCGAAGTAATCCACCCCGTAGCGAATCGGCACCAACAGCTCCCAGCCGAGCCCGGTCTCGCTCGACGCGAACTCCGCCGCGAGACGCACCGCGGAGCTGCTCAATACCGCCTCGATCACGTAGTACCCGTTCTGGCCCTGCCCGGATACGGTCACCCGAAGGAGCCGCCCTTCGTCGCGCCCCACTTGGAACGGATTCGCCGCCGTCACTGAGAAGATGTCGCTCCCGGCGCTGACCGATCCGCCGCCGCCTGTCGACACCTCCTGGAGGAGCCGCACCGACTCATGGTTGATGGAATTCGGCATCATACGCGTGCGGTTGTTGCCGGCGTCTGTCCAAACCAAACGGAAGCTCTCCTTCCCTGCAATCGAGCCGCCCCCCGGCGTGACACTCGGAGCTCTGTCCGGCGCGATGGCCGCCGACGCAGGCGCGCCGCCGACAATGCCCAAGTTGTGCTCGGTGGCGTTCACCGGGTTGCCCCGGAAGTCTATCACGTCACTCGTAATGTTTACGCGCGCATTGATCCCGTCGCGGAGCGCCGGCACCGGGAACAAGGTCACGGTGTCGGGCCGCGAGACGATGAAGCTCGGCAACGCTTCCACCTTCGTCGTGCCTTGCATGAAGTACGCCGTCTCGTTCGTCACGCTGTCGAAGCGCACCGTCCGCGAGAACAGGACGCCCGGGTTCATGAGCGTCTGAAGCCCCCCCAGCGGGACCACAACCACGAGCGTCTCCGGGCTAGTCACGAACCGGAAGCGCCGGTTGCCGGCCAGCGGGTTACCCAGGGTATCCCGGAGATAGTCGGCGGGCGAAGACACACTACGTCCAACAAGCACCAGCTCGTGATAGTCGCGGTCATCCGACAGCGACCAGGACAAGTTCGTCCCGGAGGCATCGAACGCCGGACCGTCAACCGTCACGCTATTCGCCCCCTCGTCCACCGCGACGATCCGCGCGGCGCGGTTACTCGCAAGCGGCACGCCGGTCAAGGTGATGATGCGACCGAGGTCGCGATCCTCCCGGAACCGGAAGTTGGAGTTCGCAAGACTCACGGCAACAGTGTCGCCGCCTGCCGTCACCGCCGCGTAGCGGCCGCGGTAGTCCGCATGCCGGTTGAGCAACATGAGCGGACGCACCCGAACACCCCGGCCCCCGGAGGTGACCTCGAGTTCGTAGTGCACGCTCTCCGAAAGACGCCGCTCCCAGAACAGATCGCCCTCGGCCGCCGCAAACAGCCCGCCCCCGGCGAGCGTGACCGTACGGTCGTCGACCACCGTGACAATCTGGTACTCACCGTCGTTGCCATGCTGCGAGCCGGAGATGGCGATCCGCTTGCCGAGGTCGCGCGGCGCCGAGAAAATCCCCGGCGCGTCCACCTCGAACTGGGCCGTGCCCTCGATCACCCGCCCGTCAGCGCCACGGCCGTCGGCCAGGTACACCGTGGCCTCGCTTACGCTGGCGGCATCAACCGCGCCCGTCAGCGCAACGTCGAACCAAGAGTTCACCGGCACCTCGTCGGCGCCCCCGAGCTTGTTCGGCCCGAGCAACGGGTTCGTGTAACTCACCCCCGCGACAAGCGTGTCGCCGCCGGTCGTGAAGTTCATGAGGTACTGACGGTCACCCGCCGACGGCCAGACGTTCTCAGTACCGTCGGCGCTCGTGATGGCCGTCGAGAGGTGTGCCGTGAACACCGTGTTGAGCGGCAGCGCGTTCGAGGTGAGCGTCAGGCTCCAAGAAAGGTTCTCCTCCGTGGCGAACCCGCTGCCCGCGAGCACCGCCAAACCACCCGACACATCGTCGATGCGGAAGCTGCCGTTGTTCGCAGCGTAGGAGTCGCTCGCGAGGAATACGTACTTGCCCACGTCATTCGCCGTAAAAACGTAGGACGCCGTGGCGAAGTTGCGCGTGCCCGACGTCAATGCGCCGTCCGTGCCGACAAGCTCGGCCGTGAGAGAACCACAGGTGAACAACGCCATGAGGTCCGGGACGAGCGTCGCCGCGTCGCAGTGGAGGCTCCCCGTCTCCGACGGGTCGCACTCCTGAGCGGGATCCTGGCTCCCAACCGACACCGTCGCCGGAATGAGCCTTGTCGCCCCAAGCTCGTCCTCGTAAGTGAGGTAGAACGTGTTCTCGTTCACGAGAGACACGTCCACCTCATCGGTGAACCGCGCCCGCAAGTAAAGGTCGTTCACGTCCTCGCGGTTGTGCACCGTGAGATCACCCAGCAACCCGCCCGGCGTCGTCTTGAAACTCGACGAATAGAAGCTCAGGAGACGCATCCCGTTGACATCCTCGATGTCGCGCGACACGACAAACGTGTACCAGGTGTCAGGATTCAACGACTCGAGCGGCTGCAGCGTCACGACCCGGTCGGCGTCCGAGAACACATACTCAACATCAACCGCCTCGGGCAAAGAACAGTCCGTCAGATCGCGCCCCTCGATTAGGCAGATGTTCGGCTCCACTCCGTCCGGCTCCGGGTACAGCGGGTTGGTCGGCGGTATATCCTCCTCCACCGTCGCCTGCCGAATACTGTTGCTGAACGTCACATACGGCTGGATCAGCGTCGAGACACCCTCCGTGTTGGCCGCGGGGTAAAGCGTCGCCGTGAGTTCCGGCCGCCCTTCCGTGCGGAAGTTGAACGTCACTTCCGGCGAAGGCAAACAACCGTCATCCGTCACGTCGCGCTCATCCTTCTCAGGCACGCAGATGCCCTCGGAACCGCCCGCGAGCACAAACGTGTATTCGGTGTCGTAGCACAGTCCTATTCCGTCGCAGCGATCTTCCTCGGTGTCGTCCACCGCCGCTATCTCAACGGTCGCCGCCGTGTCACCATCACAGAACACCTCCGCCTCAAGACGCCCCTCGTAGTCGGCCTCGAGGCCGCGATTGACAAAGAACGTCTCCGGCGTGATGCGCGCACAGTCCACCTCACGGTCGAACGCCACCACGATCCGCCGAATCCGCTCGAAGGAGACCGAACCCGCCGCGTTCGTGGAGATTATCTGCAAGAGTCGAATGCGCTCAGTGCTGAACCCAAACTGATAGGCCGGAATGAGATGGCCCTGGTCCGCATCGTTCGCGTTCGCAGCCCCATCCTCGGCGCGTACGTCGCGAATCTCTTCGCCCAACGAGACGAGAATGTAGCGCCCCCAACCAAACGGCTCTGTCGCGGTGAATACCACCGTCGCCGAACCATCCTCACAGGACCAGCTACCAGCGATGGTCGTCCCGCTCGGATCCAGCGGATCCTCCGTAAACACCCCTGTGTCGTAAGACACCACGAGGTTATCGCTCGTGATAGTCGCGCACGAAGGCGCCGCCGAGAATGTAACGGAGATGCTTTGCGTCATTTGCGACACCTCGGTCGAAAGATGGCCCGGGCTCGTCCCACGCACAAAAAGCTCCGGCAAGCGCTCCACGCGGAAAATCAGGACCACGTCCCGCGGGAGTTGACCGCCACGCACGGTGGCGCGGTCCGAGTGCAGCCCCGGATCCGCCGAGTCGGGCGACCCCTTGAGCGTCACGCGCAGCCAGGTCCCGTAGGGCAAAAGCTCATCCGGGACGAAACGCAGCACATCGTCATCACCGATGAGGTCATCGCCCACCGGCGCATCGTCGCTGTTCCACTCGAGACTACCGGCGATTGAACCATGCGACGGATCCGTCAACGGCGACTCGAGCCCTGTCACATCCTCGATAACGACCGTCTCGCCAAGAGACGCGCTCGCCTGCGCGACACCCTCCGTGAACACTGCCACGATGGCATCCCCGCGCAGTAGCAACGACTCCCCGCTCTCGCTCGAAACCGACACCACACCGAGGAGCGGCGGGTTGACCGTGCTGTAGCCACCAGCCCAGCCGTGGCGCAAATGTCCCTGCAGCGGGTCGGCTTCGGGATGCGCCGGATCATCGGCCGCGCGGAAGCTCCTCACCTCATCGGTTAGCTCAACGACCACGTCCCGGCTGTACTTGATGTGTTCGGTCGGCGTAAAGACGACCGTCTCTTCGGCGTCCGTGCATGTGAGCGCGCCATGAACCGGCGTGCCAGGCGCCTCCGGATCGGTCGCGGCGAAACTCACGAGAAGACCCTCCTCGACGCTCGCACAATCCACCCCTTCCGAAAACACGAGCTCGATGGACTGATCAATGGGGATGTTTTGCGCCTCCGCGCTCGGAGTCGCCTTCACGAGAGTCAGATCAGGGAGCGTCTCGACACGGAAGTAGTGCGACTCGTCCATGGGGAGCTGTCCGCCACGTGCCGTGGCGCGATCCGACTCCAGCCAGACCGGGTTGTCCTGCGCGCCCTTGAGCGTCACGCGCACTCGCATCCCCCATTGCCACCAGGTGGCCGAGGTGAAGACCACTGTGTCGTCGGCGCCGATGAGCGCGTTCTCGTCGGCCCAATCGAGGTCGCCCGCGTTCCAGGCGAAGCTCCCCTCGACCACGCCGTGGCTCTCGCCCGCCGCCAGGGCGGCTTCGTCGAGACCGGTGATATCCTCGATCAACAGACGCTCCAGGATCGCGGCCGGATCAATCTCACCCGTCTCCTCATCGGTGTAGCGGCACACACCCTCGGAGAAGCGAATCACGATGGACTCCGGATCCACCGTCGCAGGATCTCCGTCGACATCGCGCAGCAGCGACACTGAGCCTGCTGCGCCCTTCACCGACTGAACCGCGAGCGGCGGCGGGTCGAGCGTGCTGAACCCAAACTCGTAGGCTCCTCGCAGATGCCCCTGGAGCGGGTCGTAGTGAGGATTGATGTCGCGCGCCCGGACACTCATCACCGCCTCGCTCAGCGCCACCTGCACGTCACGGCTGTACTTGAGGTCCGGCGCCGGCACGAACGTCACCACCGTATCGCCCTCCTCGCACGCCGGGTCGAACCCACCCGCGACGGGCGCCTCCGGCGTTTCCGGGTCCGTCGCCGCGAAAAACACGAGGAACGAACCGCTCTCGGGCGTGAGGTCCAGCGATTCGCAAGCCACCGCCTCGGAGAAGCGCACGGTTACCAACGGGTTGAGCCCGACTCCGGCAACCCCATCGCCAGGCTGTGTCGTGAGTACTGTCAAGTCGGGGATCGTCTCCACATCGAAGAGGTACTTCTTCACCTCGGGAAGCTGACCGTCGCGGAACGTCGCCCGGTCGCTGCGGAGCCCCGTCAGAGACGGCGCCGGGGCGCCGTGCAGGGTCACGCGGATGCGTGTCCCGTAACCAAGCGGCGCGTCCGGCGTAAATACCAGCTCATTGTCCTCGCCGATGAGATCCGTGCCCGGCGGCGCGTCGGCCGCGTTCCAGGCGAACGAACCCGCAATGGACTCATGCGCCGGGTCGCTCAGCGGATCGCTCAACCCCGTCACGTCCTCAAAGGTGACGAGCCCCAACGCAGCGAGATCGTCCTCGCCGCTGCGATGCACGCCCTCGGTGAATTCGATCACGATGGAGTCCGAGACCCCTTCGATCTGGCGGCGCAGCGGTAGATGGCCGCTGCCCGAAACCACCGAGACCACGCCGAGCGCCGGCGGATCCTGTACGCGGAAGCGGTAGACGATGGTATCGGGGAGTTGCCCGCCGCGATTCGTCGCGCGGTCCGACAGCACCACGTCGGAGAGCGGATACTCTGCCGGATCGCTGTCGCCCACTATGGTCACTCGCAGCAAGCGGGAGTAGTCGGGGATCTCGACCGGTGTCAACACCAGGGTGACGTCTTTCCCCACGAGGTAGGATTCGTACGGCTGATCCGCCGGAGGCGCATCGGACGCAGGCTCCCCATCAAGATTCAGCCACTCGATATGACAGGGGACCACGACCGGCTCGGCGAGATCCTCGCTGACGTCCTCGACGAGGATCACGCCCTCGTCCTCGCCATCCAGGATGCCGTCGCCGTTCGTGTCGATGAGCGACTGCTGGACGCCTTCGCTGAAGGTCAGCACGATGGGGGCCGCGATTCCAGAGTTGGGGCTCGTCTCCCGCGGCGCCGCCGTCACGTCCGCGCCCGGGACCGCGTTGACGAGCGCGAGGGGCGGCGGATCGATTGTGGCGAACGGGATCGTCACCTCAGTCTGCAGAAAGCCGCCGGAAGGAGTCGCGATTGGGGTACGCACCGCCTGTGTCACAGTGACACGCAGGTTCCGCGTGTAGCCGTAAGCTGCAGCCGGCGTGAAGGTCACGATCTTGTCGTCGGCACTCCAGACGAGACCGGAGTCGTCCGGCTCCACTTCCACCGGGTTGGCGACGTCCGTAACGTCTTCGACGACGAAAGAACCACCGTATGTAACGGAGCTCGTGTCGATGGGGTGCGAGAATACGACCCGCACCGGTTGCGCCACCGAGACCTTCCAGCTCCCCGCCCCGGGATGGGTGTGGACCACCGTCAGCTCATCCGGATCCACGGTGCGGAACGTCGCCTCCACCGCGATCGCCAACTGTCCCCCAAACGAGTGCTTCGTGTCGGCCTTCTCGATGGCGGTCGTGAGAGAAATCGAATACGTTGACGAGTAACCCCACGGCGCATCCGGCGTAAACATCGCCGTGCGTGTCTCCTCGTCGTAAGCGATGCTGCCCGCAACCCGACTCGGATTCTCAGGGTCCGTGACGTTCTCGACGAAGAAAGCGTCCTCCACAGTCAAGGACTCCGGCACCACCGCCTCCGAAAACGACACAGTCACGGGAAGATGCAGCGACACCGCCGTCGCACCGTCCGCCGGAGACAGGTGGAGCACCCTGAGGGGCCGGTCCACCGAAACCACGAAGTCCTGCTCGCTGCACGCGAAGAGCGACAACGACCAAGCCACCAAGATGACTGTCCGCACGACTCTGGACGATGTACTCATATCCCCCTCCCTATGGAAACTAACCGTTCGAAGCATCGCAAATATCTTCACGTCGCGATCCCGTCACTCAGAAAATGTAGCGATACCCCACACGCACGGAGTGACCGCCTATGTCCCCAGGCTCCAAGTTGTACTGGGGATAACCGAAGTCCAGGAAAGTGCCCGTGTACCGGTACTGACCAAGCACCCCCCCAAAGCGACCGAAACGGAACTCCACCCCACCACCGAGGTAGTAACCGTGCGCCACATCCGACTGCTTCGTGGTAGTGCCGAAACTCTTGCCCCGCGACCACGCGAAAATGGCCGTATAGCCAACCTCACCAAACGGAACGAGCCACGGAATACCAGTGGGAATGTCCACCTGCGGCCCGATACTCAAGGGCATGAGATGCAGCCGCCAGGAGTAGTCGTAGAGCCCGATCTGCGCGTCCATGTTCTGACCCTCGCCCCACATCGGGTAGTAGCCAAGGTCGAAACCGAACGACAGATTGGGGTTCCACCACGGAAGGAGGTAGCGGAGACCGAGGTGTATCGCGAACGTCGAGTTCACGTGACTCGTCGGCACCAACAAATCCATCTTCACAGCGGCGCTGACGTACTTCAGTGACGCCTCGCCGTCAGCCCCATGCGCGTCGCGCGCCGGAAGACCCGCCAGCACGACCAGAGCGAATAACAACAAGGAGATCCTGCGTAGGCTAACCATGCTCATCCCTCCTTACGGACGCTCAAGCCGCGTCTTCCTCGTCCGAGAAGTCGCTGTCCTCACCGGCATCCGGCAGCACATGAAACGAAAACGGGACCGGCGCGTCGAGCGGCAAGCCCGCCTCGTCGCAAACAGTCGTGGTCACGAGTCCCCGATACGTCCGGTGCGGGACCAGGGGCTCGTGAAGCACGAAATCGGCCCGCAATTCGGCTGCGTCATAAAACACGTCACCCTGCACGTCGTAGAGAAAGAAGCTGCCCGCATGCAAACTCTCAGGGTCCATCGGCTCCGAGAACACCACCGAGACGCGGTCGAGCGACGACGAAACCCCAAACGCACCGTCCTCCGGGCTTATCGAAACCACGTACGGAATGGACGCGAACGCACGAAAATGAACAATCTGCGCCCGGTCCACCCCTTCAAGCCACAGCGGCTGCCCCTCCTCATCCTGGAGGCCGCGTGTCACCACCACCTGATAGAAAACGCCCTCGAACCAGTCGACCGAGGGCGTGAACGTCACCTCCATGAGATCCTCGGACAGCGAGAGCTCCCCAGACACGGGATCGCCCCCGAGGGCCTCCACTCGCAACGACTGCGGCGTGACGCTTGATGGCAAGAGAGGCTTTGAAAACGTCACCCGCACGACGGCCTCGAGAGGCACCCCCGTCTCCCCGTCGAAAGGCGTGGTACCCACCACCTCCAACGGCGCGAGGTCGCTTACCGGCTCGAAATCCGGTACGCACCCGCCCGGCACAGGCACGGCACAAAGGCACAGTAACGTGAGAAAACAGCCCCGGATGCCCGACCTACCTCGCGACGACTGCATGCTCGCCTCCAATCGATTCTCAAGCAGTGTGATCCATGTCGGTTAACACGGCCCGGCACATGACGAACCGGCCCCGCAGCGTATTATCGCCCCTGGTGTATTAAGAATGTATGAAAACCGGAGGGAGTTTTGTGAAGACTCGGTGAAGCTGGCGCCGCGGATTGCCCGTAGCGGTCATGCGAACGCCGCCACAGGGGGATCAGGGGCGCTTGCCCAATCCCTCGCGCGCGGAGGCGTGGTTCGGAGCGACCTGCAACACACGCTCGAACTCCTTGCGAGCGTCCTCTTGCTTCTCCTGCCGCAGGAGACTCCACCCCAGGCCGGCGCGCATCTCCACATTGGATGGATAGCCGGCGAGCGCCCGCCTGTACCAGGACTCGGCCTCCTCGTATTGACCCTGCTGGTAGTGGATAAACGCGATGCGGCTCTGGGCGGTGAAGTCCCCAGGCGCCTTTTTGAGGACCTGCTCGCCCAGCGTGAGGGCCTCACCCCACTGGCGCGCGGCCATGAGCGAAAGCATCAGCCCAAGCCGCGGCTCGATGGCGTCGGACTCCAGACTCAGCGCGGCTCGATAGGATTTGATCGCTTCGTCGTACTTTTCACTCAGATACTGGAGCCAACCCGTGCGAAGATGGGTGACGTAGTCGACATGTCCGAGCGCGCGGATCTCCGCCATCGAAGACAGCGCAGAGCTGTAATCGCCACGCGCTTCGGCCAGATAGGACTTTTGGTAGTGCTCCGATACGCTCCCCGAAGTATCGCCCCAGGCCAACGGCACGCGGCACACTATGATGAGCATCAAGCCTGCCCGCCAAGTCATCCTCCATTTCGCATCCATCATTGCCTCCTTCAGCACTTATCGCACCCGAAACCCAAAGCCCAAAACCAGTCCATGAACATGACCGGTCCGGTATCCTCCGTCACCCTCTCTCGCGGGCGTGAGAAGCCGGTCGAACTCGTATGACGCCAACAGGACGAACCCCCGCCCCACGTCGGCCGACAACCGCGCCCACGCGCTCCCACTCGGGCGATCCACGGTGTTGTAGATGACGCCACGGTCAAGCTCCACGGGGCGACATCGGGTGCCCACCCGCCCACCGAGCGCGAGAGCCCAGCCTGTCCCCGAGAACCCCAACTCAGCGCCGCCGCTCGACCAAAATCGCCCATCGGCGACCTGCCCTTCGAACATTCCAAGAAGATCTAACCAGGACAAGAGCGGAAGCCGGATCCCCACCTGCATCTGCGCGACATCAAAGTCGTCATGAAAAGACCAGCCGGCCGAAAGCTGAAAGTCAGCCCAGTGCCGGAAGCGTCCGGCCAGGGCCGCCATCCCGGCGTGTGCGGCAGGCCCCGCGGAGTTCTCTCCATCGCACCGCCGGTCAAACAGGTAGGCACCGTGCCCCGTGAACCCCCAGACGGGCCCGTCAAAGCCTCCGGCGAGGTGAAGCTCGTGTTGGCCGATGGCCATGCGCTCCCGGCGCGGGGTCTCCGACCACGGCGCGCCGGACGCCGGCCCCACGGTCGGCTCGCGCCCACCGACGTGCAAGTAGCGATACGCCGACTCCACAAGGAACCGCTCCTCGAAACCGAGGCGCAGTCCGAGCGTTCCGGCGCCGTACCATTCCCGCCATGGGTGCCCATCATGGAGCGCACCGGCCAAAACGAGCCACGGAAAGACGCTCGTCAGGGTCCGCGCGGCGTCAAGCCCCTCCCGCGCGCGCTCGTCTTCCGGGGCCAGCGCGGCGGCCCGCCGGAACAAGGTCCGCGCCGCGGCGCGGCGGCCTTCCCGCAACGCACAGAAGCCGAGTCCCAGGAGCGCGTCGACGTTGTCCGGGGCGCGCTCGTGGATCGCCTCGTACTCGGCTCGCGCCACGGCATGATCCCCCGCCTGAAACCGGTTGTACGCCCACCGCAGCCGCGCCTTCACGGACCACGGGCGCTCCTCACGCAGCGCTCGGTACAGCTCCGCGGCCGCCGCCGCGCGCCCCTGCCCCGCGAGCGAGTCGCCCACCCCCAGCCGGGCCGTAAAGCTACCGCCGGAGACGGTGGCCGCGACGCGGTAGCTCGCTTCGGCCTCCGAAAACTCCCCCGCTCGAAGATGATAGTAGCCGAGCGTGAGGTGCAGCGTGTAGTCCTCCGGGCACTCCCCGCTCACGGCGGCCAGCCTCGCCGCCGCCACGCCGAACCGCCCTCCGGCAGCCTCGCCGCCGGCCTTCTCGAGCGCCGCGCCGCAGGGATCTCCGCGCCCCGGTTGAGCGGCGACGGCATAAGCCGCCATGACCAGGAGGGTCACCAAGCCGGCGATGACACATGTGACCGGGCGCCCCATCAACCGCTCCCGTCGCCACTGTCACCCCTGCCTGGAGGGGCCACGAAGCGCACGATCCGCGCGCGCAAGGTCCCCTTGCCAACCGACACGGAAATCCGGCTCGGGCCCTCTTCGCCGGCAAAATGGGCCTCTGTCACGATGGGAACCGCCCCTGCCGTCCCCTGGCCCCGGATCACGAGCGTGGCCCCCTCCCACTCTGCGCGGTACTGCATGAGAACATTGTCGGCCGGCAAGAACGGGGAGACGAGATCGAGCATGGACGCGACCAGGGGCCAACGGATATGACGCCGCGGCAGGACATCGTCCCATCTCAGCTCGTCGCGCTGTTCGTAGGGGACACGCGGCGCGGCCAACGCCAGGAGAGCGGGCACCCCGTCTCGGGGTCCACGTTGGTCATAGGTTACGAACTGGTTGTTCTGGTTCTCGAAAAACAGCCGCGCGCCCGACCCCTTCGACTCCAGGTACAGGTTGTTGTACAGGTCAACCCCCGAGACCACCTCCTCAATCCGGGTCTTGCCCCTCGGGGGCGTGACTTCGAACCGCCAGGTCGCGCCGATGAGGAAGGAGAACCGCTCCGCGACATCCGCCTGGCGTTGCAGGGTTCGAACCGTATCGCCAAGGGCCGGCACATGGAAGCGATACAAAGCGGCCTGTGGATTGCCCGCCACCACGTCGTGGAACTCCGACTCGACAGTCGGCGCGCCGATACGTGGTGTACTCTGAAAATGAACGTGGAGATGCGGCACGAAAGAGCGCCCGCTGTTGCCGCACAGCCCGAGCACCATTCCCTTACGAACGAACTGTCCCTCGACCACCCGTACGGAGTCGAGCGCGAGGTGGCAGACGAACGAGAAGAGATCGCCACCGTGCTGGATGAGCACCAGATTGCCCCAGGGATCGCGTGGGTTGCGATTGCCCACCGGGTTGTCGGGCACATTCCGCACGGCGTTCACCACCGTCCCGTCGGCTATCGCCAGGACCGGCAGTTTGTAGCAGTGATATTGCTCGACGAGGCTCCCGTCACCCTCATGCGATCTTCCCGCGCTGTCGAGAACCTCGAAATCCCACGCGTGGCGCCACTGCTCACGGTGCGTGTGCTCTCCCTCCACACCCTGCGTGACCGTCCAGGCGCCCTGGAACGGCAGACGGAGACGAAGGGGAAACCGCGCGCCAAACCGCAAACTCCGGGTACGCCAGTAGTGGAGGCTCGCCTCCGGGCTGGCGGAGACGAACTCCACCGACTTCGGCGCTTCATCGCGCACCCTCTGCCGCATGGCAAAGAGAGTCACGCCCACCGTCAGGTTGAACGGGAGGATCAGCGCGGGCAGCCCGTGGCGGCCGAGTACTACAATCGTCGCCACCGTGACGACGCCGGCGATCAGGCTACCGCCTGTGGCCAACGCGAAAGCGCTGCGCCCCGGCACGAACCAGAGGCCGCCCAGGGCAATGACGGTCAGGACCATGTTACACCCGACAATTAGACCACCGAGCGGAGTGGGAAAGCCGAACACCCAGACGAGCAGGCCATAGCTGACGGCGGCCCCAATGAATGAAAGGAGCAAGGCGATGCGGCTGAAGAGCAGCAGGGCCACCATGACCAAAAGTCCGGAAACCAGCTCGGGCTGGAAGAAGATGGCACCCAGGGTGCGGAGGTAGTATTCGCCCCAACTTGGCAGCCAGCAGAGCCCCCCCATCTGCCAGGGTTCGTTGAACGAGACCGGCTCGACACCGGCCACGAGCGGGACCACGGCCAGCAGAGTCAGCGTGACGAGTACGAACGGTAGCGACAATACCGGGAGCCGTAGCAAATCCCTCAGCAGCGATTCAAGCGCTGCCTGGACGAAAACCACTGCCGCCGCCCCGAACACGACCAGCGCGACCGTGGCGGGGCTAGGTTCCAGGAACGCGCCCAGTGCGAGTCCCACCAGGAGCGGGTTGTACCCGAAAACACCGTCGCGGGCGAACACGGGGCTGAGGCGCAGCGCGCGGACGATCAGGAAGGAGACCAGCACCGAGAGGAGGCCCATGGCCCCCAGTAAGGGCTTGATGAGTGTCGCGAGCAAGAGCGCGAGCCCCACCAGACGATTACGTGTGAAAAGCACCTGCGAGTAGGAGAAAAGTACCGGCTCGACCACCGCGAACCGGCGCGTGGTTCGGGGACGCTCTGCCGTCACCGTAACCACTCGGGGACCTCCTCCAGGGACACCAGG
Source organism: Bradymonadales bacterium (assembly GCA_003559575.1). Classification (GTDB taxonomy): domain Bacteria; phylum Myxococcota_A; class UBA9042; order PWKZ01; family PWKZ01; genus PWKZ01. Next base: position 17,377 of record PWKZ01000244.1, read on the forward strand.
GTGTCGAGGGTCTCCGCGTGCCGGATGAGGGCGGTCTCACCGCTGGTCGACACGAGCACCACCGCCGGCCGCGCCGTGATGAACTGTAGCCACTGTGTGACGTTGTAGGCGCCCACGCTGCGAAAGACCAGCCGGGAGCCTGTCTCCATCGGCGGAAAGAGCAGATGCTCCCGCATGGTATCGATGTTCATGCAAAGTGGACCGTGGATGACCGTCGCTTCCGGTGTCCCCCGAAACTCGGCCGCCGGCACCACATCGTGTTTGTACCAGAAGGCCGTAAACAACAGGTTGACGCCGGCGTCGATGACGAGGGACTTGCGCCCGTCCGGCAGTCGCTTGTTGGCGTGCACTGTCGCGATGAGATAGCCGGCCTCATCGACGAGCGACCGGCCGGTCTCGAGAAACAGTGTCGGCTCGTGGCCCGGCTCCACCACCAGGGAATCGAGCCCCTCCGCGACCGCCTCCGCGTACTGTCCGAAGGAGGGGGTCGTCTGCTCCCCCGGGAGGTACTGGGCGTGCAACGTATTGCGCGACGCGAAGCCTCCCCCGATGTCGATGGCGTCTACCTCGATCCCGAGCTCGGCCTTCAACTCGTTGGCAAAGACCGCCAGATTACGCGCTTCGTCGCGATACGCCTCGGTGTCCTGGATAAATGTCCCGAGGTGACAGTGCAGGCCCGCCACGTCCAGCATCCCGCCCGTCACGATGCGCCGCACGGCATCCAACGCCTGCCCATTTTCGAGGTTGAACCCGAACCGCCCCCAGAGTGGAACACCTGCTACCGTCATGTTCAGGCGGATCGTGACCTTCGGGCGCACGCCGATCTCGCGCGCGACCTTCTCGGCGCGCTGGATCTCGTCGAAATTGTCGAGATGCACGCGCGCCCCGTCACGAAACGCCTTGGCGAGCGCGTTCTCCGGCTTGAACGGTCCATTGAACAGGATCCGCGACCCGGGAACTTCAAGCCGGCGCGCCTTGTCGTACTCCAGCTCGCTCACCACTTCGGCCCACGCGCCCGCGCGGTGAAAGACACGGCAGATCGCGTCGAGGTAGTTGGTCTTGTAGGACCAGGCGGTCTGGACTTTCGGCCACCGGCGCCCAAAAGCACCCTGGAGATCCGAATGCCGCGCCTTGAGCGTTTTCTCGCTGAACACGAACAGCGGCGATCCAAAGCGCTCGACGAGTGCCTCCACCGCGACGCCGTCGATGTGCGTCATCGGCTGGATGGACTTCGCCCGCGCCAGCTTGTTCATCATGCCTCTCGCATGTCGCGCGATGGTGGGCGGCTCGTACCGCGGTTTAGTCATCGAACTTTCTCCCCTGAGGTCGCAAGGGCCTCAAAGTCCTCGATCGAAGCGAGCTGGTCCAGCGCAATCCGTACGAACATGGCGCCGGCCTTGAACCCCGAGAACGGCTCGACACGTTCTCCCATCGCGAGCCGCGCCACGGCCCACGGGAGGTTCTGCCCCGCGCCAACCGAGAGGTATGTCCAGGCCGGGAAGCGAGGGTTGATCTCGAGCAAAAGATACCGCCCTTTCGGGGTCTTCAGAATCTCGACCTCGCACGGCCCGCGCCAGGATGTCGCCGCCATGAACCGTCGTGTAAGCTCCAGCAGCATGGGATCCTTGACCGCCACTCCGGCCCAGCCCTTGCCCTTGTCGGTGAACGTGGTCTTTCGCATGGGGACGGCGCCGACGAGCCCGCCGCGGCCATCCCCCACCGCCACGACATCGTATTCTTCGCCCTCGTAGTACTGCTGCGCGATGACGGGCAGACCCCAAATCGCGGCCGTGCGATGAAAGGCCGCCACGGCTTCATCCGCGGTGTGGCAGATGGTAGCGCCATAGAAGATCCCTTTGATGACGAGGGGGTATGAGACACGCTGATGGATCTCGAAGAGCGTGGCGGCGTCGTTCACCGTCTCGCCGCGCGGCACATTGATCTCAGCGCTTTCCCCAAGGCCCATGAGCTGGGTCTTCGCGCGGAGATCGAGCTGCGCCCGCGTCGGCAAGAATGTTCGAATGCCGAGTCGCTGGAGGTCGTCCTCGAGCGAGATCAAGGCGGGCAACTCAGAGTCGAGGGTCGGGATCAGCACGTCGATCCGCGTCCGCTCGTGGATGTATGAAAGTCTCGCCAGCAGGGCGTCGGCGCCCTGGTCGGGATATGGGAGGAGGAAAGCCGCCATGAGGTCGAGATCGGCGCAGTAGAGACCGGGGTCGAGGGTGTCGTACGCCAGGCCGACAAGCTCGCCGTTGAAGTCGCGAGCGTGGCGTAGCGCGCGCATCACCGACACACCCGGCCCGGGATTGTCCGTGGCATTGAGCCCCGTGACCGCCACATGTAGATCCTCTCGCATCGTGCCCACCGTGTTACACCTCGGAGTCGCGCGGCAGGATACCCTGTTCCTTGAGCGCACGCAGGAATTCATTCAAATCGCGAACCAGGTCATTGCGGTCGGTCGTGTCGAACTCCTCGCGTAACGCTTCGATCACCCCGTCTGCATCCTTGCCGTCGCGGAGCCGCTCCAGGATGAAAAGGCCCGTCGGACTAACGCTGAACGTGAGCCCCGTGACGGGGTCGAACACGAATCCGCTCTCGCTCAACGCGATCTCCTTGAGTCGCTGTTCCACGCTCATCGCGCCACCTCTCGTTCAAAAACTCGCACTAAGGACGCCCCGGAGCGAACGAGGTGCAGACCCCGTCCGCACGACAGACGTACTGCGCGCCGCAATCCCATCCCTCGTTCTTGCAGCTCGGCAGGCACGCCTCAAAGTCCGGATCACATGCGTAATCCGTTCGGCAATCGCCTCGCTCCGGCAGGCCGGGCAACGGCCATGCGGCCGGCGTGCACGACGGCAGACAGTATCCGACGCCTTCGAGCACCGCGCAAACCGCTCCCTCGGGACACGCCCCCGCGGCACACGGCACGGTACACATTCCCCCTACCCAACCGGTGGGCGATCCATCTTCCGTGGCCGAAAAACACCAGCCGGTCTCACAGTCCACCGCGGAGTCACAGGGGCCTCCCAGAGCTTCGAGTGGCGGCGGAGCGAAGTCGCAGCGTCCATCAGCGCCGCAGACGAGCACGGCGCCGCAGTCGAACCCGAGGCGACAGTCCGGCATGCAAGCCTCGAAGCCCGCTTGACAGAGATAGCCTTCACGGCAATCGGTGTCGGCCGCGCACGCGGAGAGACACCAGCCAACACCGTCGAGCGGGGCACAGGTCATACCCTCACCACAAATACCGCCGGCACCGCAAGGTTCTGAGCAAAAGCCACCCGGCCAGCCGGTCGCAAGACCATCCCGCGTTTCCGCAAAGCAGATGCCTGAAGCGCAGTCAAGCGCCCACTCGCACGGTTCCCCGAGCGCTCTCAGTTCCCCCGGTGAAGCGACGCACACCCCCTCCTCTCCACAGGAGAGAAGCGGGCCGCAGTCGAAATCCAACCGGCAGTCGGGCAGACACGCCCCAAAGGCCTCGTTGCACACGTAGCCTGCGCGACAATCCGCGCTGGCGCGGCACGCCGGGAGACACCAAGCCCCCCCATCGAGCGGGGCGCACGCGAGCCCCTCCGCACAGCCACCACCAGAATCACACGGCCGCGTGCATAGCCCCTCATCCCAACCCGTCACCACCCCGTCACGGACCGCGGCGAAGCAGATCCCGGAGGCACAGTCCCAATCTTTCTCGCATGACCCGCCATCCGCGACAGCGCTCGGCCAATCGCTCCCCGCGGGCTCGACGCAGCCCAGGAGCATCATCGCAAGAATCGCCGAAAAAAAGCGCGCGCGGCGAAAAAGGGCGCTCGTTGTAGCGAAACGCGTTGCTGTTGAGTGTTCGCGTTGCAAGAATGCACCCTCGGATCCGACACCTGACAGGTGTCGGGCCCACCAAAGAGGTTTGCGCTCGAAAGAAGCGTCGGCGCCCCTATGTCCAACAATAGGGTAAATTCGTCACGAATCCCCTGAGTATCCACCGCCGGAGACCTCAGTGCCGCATCCCTGTGGAGTTTCCCGAGAGCAGCATCCACTCGCTCGCCCGCGTAGGAGGCCGGCAACACGCCATACACTTATATCGCACCGATGTTAACGCGGATTTAAGATCACCGCTGGTTTGTGAAGATTTTGTGAAGACGCAGGCAACCACATCGAAATCGCGAACCCTTGGGGGCTGAGGTTGCGTGCCTGAACAGTCCCCCCGCAGGCAGTGACGACGCTCTTCACGATGGCGAGGCCAAGCCCCGCCCCGCCGGACTCTGCAGTACGAGCCTCTTCGGGACGGAAAAACGGTTCAAAGATGCGCCCCAGCACTTCCTCGCCGACACCGGGGCCACTATCCCGCACCTCCAGCCGCACCATCCCGCCTTCTCGCTGCGCCTCGACCACGATGGGCCCCTTGTCTCCGGCATAGCGAAAAGCGTTACGCAAAACGTTTCCGAGCGCCCGGACCAAAAGGTCTTGGTCGGCCATGACTTTCAGACCCGCGGGCACCCGCGCCTCCACCGCCGCGCCCTGCTCCGCTTCGCGCCTGAGAGCGCGCGCGACCACTCCATCAACCTCGAAGGACACAAGGTCGGCCTGGTGGGGCGCCACCTCCGCGCGCGCGAAAACGAGGAGCTCCTCGACCAGCTCGGACATGTACTGGACGTCCTCCTGCACATCCCGTAGCTCTTCGACCAGCGCGCCCCGCGAACGACTCGCGATAATCTCGAGCCCCAAGCGAATCCTGGCGATCGGGGAGGCCAGCTCGTGTGAGACGTCCCCGAGGAAGCGCTTTTGCGCGCGCATGTGACCGTCGAGGCGCGCCGACATTTCGTTGATGGCACGTCCGAGCCGCCCCAACTCATCACCGCGCTCTGCCTCGACACGCGCCTCGAATCGCCCGTCGGCAATCGCGACCGCCACCTCGGTCATCCGCTGGATGGGCTGCGCTATCCGCCGCGCGATGCCGAGCCAGAGCAACACCACGGCACCCCCAACGCTGATGACCAGCGCGATGAAAGGCTGCGGCTGCCACTGGATGCCCCGGCCTGCAAACGCGCGGGACACGGCCAACAGCGTGGCGGGCACCGCTGGACTCCCCGGCGCCTCCACCACCGCCATTCGCACGCCCGCCCAGTATCCGCCGGACCCGCTCGTGCGCAGGGCGAAAAGCGGCGCCTCAAGCGCCTGCGCACCCTCCCCGGCGAGCCCACGCGTCGGCGGTCCGTTCAGCGAGTGCGGCGCCCGCTGGGAAACGGGCGGGGGTACCGGTTGCGTGCCAAGCTCCGCTATCACGCCCCGGGTTCCTCTTGAAGAACTCGTCAAGACCTCGAACACTTCAGGGGGAAGCTCATCGGCGCGCCCGGCGAGCCGCCGCCCGGCGTTCGAGTAGAGGGACAGCTCCAGACCGGTTTCCGAGGAGTACCGCGCGAGGACCGCTTCCCACTCAGCGGCGGGCGACGAGGAAAGCTCACCGGCCACGCGACCGGCCATCACGAGCAGGCGGGGGGTGATGTCCAGGCGCAACGGCGAGTCCGCCGGGAGGAGGGACTGCACAGCGACAAAGCCCGCAACGACCCCTCCGATAACCGACAAGGTGACGATGAGACAGAGTAGCAGCCGGTGAAACAACGAAAATCGCAAATCTTCCTACTGTCCCGTGGTCGGCTTCAAGAGAAACTGGTAGCCGACCGTCCGTACGGTACGAATGAAACGAGGCGCTTGGGGGTTGTCGCCAAGCTTCCTCCTGAGCGATGAGACATGCACGTCCACTGTGCGGTCGAAGACGTCGGAGTAGCGCCCCGCGAGAAGCGCAATGAGTCGCTCGCGCGAGAGAACTCGGCCGCTCGCGCTCGCCAGCGAAAACAACAGATCGAACTCCGTCGGCGTCAAGTCCAACGGCGTGCCGGCCAGAGTCGAAAGCCGAGCATCGGGGTCGATCACCAGGTCTTCGACCACGATCGTGCGGGAGGCGCTCTCGCGCGGCGGAACGCGCCGAGCGCGCCGGGTGACCGCCCTGAGACGCGCGAGCAGCTCACGCGTTGAAAAGGTTTTGGGGAGATAGTCGTCCGCGCCAAGCTCGAGGCCCACGATACGGTCCGTCTCATCACCCCTGGAGGTGAGCATGAGCACCGGTACGTCGCAGCGCCCACGCAGGTTCCGTAAAACCTCGAACCCATCCATGCCGGGGAGCATCACGTCGAGAATCACGGCATGATAGTCCCCGGTGGCGGCATGCTCGAGCCCTTCGGGGCCGGTGTAAACGAGTGAGACCCGATATCCGACCGACTCCAGATAGCTCCGGATCAACCCGCAGAGCTTGCGATCGTCGTCTATCACGAGGATGTGTTCGTTAGCGGCCACCACGAATCCATCCTTTTCAAGCAGGCGGCCCAAGTGGATCTCGGCAGGCTCGCCTGAATGACCGACGTTACGGTCGCGACAATCCGTTTGGGCGCGCGGCATCGGTCCCGGACATAGAATGTTCAAGTTGCCCCAACCCCGCCTCCACTGTCAACTGGCGTGATCCGTCCATAATCGTCGGTTCGTTCTGAGGAGCCCGAATGAGAGCCGCGCGGCTCCTATTCGGCCAGCGCAGCTCTGAGCCGGTCGCAGTCGATGGGCGGCTCGCCCGCCGGGTTCTTGAACGGGGAGGCGCAGTAGGTGAACAAAAGACCCATGTCGTAGGGCGGCACCCACCAGCGCCGCGTGCCGTCCTCCTTCACCGCGTGCGGAGGGCGCCAGCGATGCTCGCCGTCCGGCACCGCCTCGTCCCAGAGATTCCAAAGCGGCCAGGCGGCATAGCTCTTAGCGGCGTACAAAAACAGCGCGTGGATCTCGCGCACCTCGTCGGCCGTGAGCGGATAACCCACCACGGCGGCGGCGAGCCGGTTCGTCGCCATCTCACCGAACCACCGCGCCTCCGCCATCCCGACGTCAGTCCGGTCCAGCGCATAGTCGCGCTCGAACCGCTCTTCGAGCCCTTCGAGCGCCCGCTCCGCCCGCCCTAGATCGCCCGCCAAGAGCGCCAGCCGCACCACGCTCATGTGAAAGAAGCGCAGCACATGCGCGTTGGGCGGATTGTTCTCGATGGCCAGCTGCTCATAATCCGGGTGCCCCCCGAACGGCGGGCAGACCGTGGTGACGGAGGCCGGATCGGCCATCAACTCCGTGGCCTGCATGTGGTTGCACTCCGACCCGGGGAACAGCACATCCCAGAAGACGAAGGAGGCCAGATCGACCGTCCGGGCCTCCGGCGGCCCCGTCGTGTTGGACGGCGTGTACACCTCCCCGTTCGCATCCTTGGTGCGGATCTCGTAGCCGTTGTCCACGATGTCCCGTGCGAAGGCGCGGACCAACGCGAGCGTCTCCGCGCAAGCGTCTCGAACCGTGCAAGCCCCCTCCTCCGCACCCAAGTCCAACAGCGCGGCGGCGGCGAAGTACAGGTAGCCGAGGTCGTCTTTGGAGCGGGTATTCGTGACCCAAACCGGACCCCAATAGGGGTTTTGAGCGTACAGGAAGCGAGAACAGTTCCAGCGATCATAGCTGAAAAACCAGTTGGAGGCGTCCACTATCTTCTCATAGCCGTCGTGGGTCGTGTACTCGTGGTTCGGCATGACCACGCTGCGAGCCATCAAATGCGGCAGCGGATCCTCCTCGTCGTAGACCATCCCGAGCATGCTGGAAGAGATCCCCTGGCAGTATTGGGCCGTGAGCGTCGCCGCCACCGGGTCACCCGTGAACCGGTAGGCGTCCGCCGCGGCGCTCAGGATCTTCGCGTTGGCGACCAGGCTATTGTGCGCCCCGTGCTCCGGGAGCGAGTCGTGGACGATTGTCACCGTCGCGCCCGCCTTGACGGCGTGGGTCTCTTCCCACCAGAGCTTGAAGTCTCGCCGCGGGTCGGCCGCGCCGTGGAAACCGTGGCTCATGCGCAAAAGCCACCCAAGATAGTCTTGCTCCACGTAGAAGGCGGCCATGCGATCCGTGAACGCCGCGCGCTCCTCATCGGTGACGGGGGCGCCGGCGGGCTCACGCGTAAACACGAACGGAAGTTCCGCCGGGGCGGAGGGATCGGCCTGCACTGTCTCCGTGTCGTATCCCGACGTATCACGTCCCGCGTCGCCCTGAACGGAGCCTATCTCCCCACAGGCCGCGAGCGCCAGGAGAGCCGGCACCAACATCCGCCATCGCCAGTCAATCATCGTGTCGTCCTCTTCGGTCGTCGTAAAGATCAAAGGTGGCACGCGCGGCGGCGCGCATCTCTTCACGCAGCGCCGGCGGCGCCAGCACCTCCACATACGGCCCGAACCCCCTCAACCATGCGCGGAGTTGGTTCGTGTCGGCCACGGTCGCGACCACGTGCAACCGCCCGTCTTCGAGCGCGGAGGCGCATTGGTCGTCCGACAGCGGCGCCTCCACGATGCTCGGTATGACCTGCGGCGCGAAACAGGCCTCCAGCACGATGGCCTCTTCCCCCACCGGAAAGTCGAACGCGCCGCCTTGAATGTATTGGTCTATGTCGAACCCGGAGCGCTCGTGGCGCGGCTCATCCAGCATCTCGGCCTCGTCGATGCGGTGCAGCGCGAGCTGGATGATATCGTCGTAGTCACGCGCGGTGGCCACGAGATAGGCCACCGTCTCGCGGTGTACGAGCGCCAGCGGGCTCACATCGAACTCGCGCGCCGTGGTCTCGCCGCGGCGCCGATAGCTGACCCACAGACGCCGCTCGCGCAGGAGCGCCGACTGGACCGCCTCGTTCACTTCGGCGTCGATCGGGGGCGCCACGCGCGCCAGCCCCGCCGCGATGACCCGCACTTTCGCCGGCCACGAGCCAAGAATGCCACCCATCTTCTCGGTGTCGAGTCGGTCGAGGACACCCGTCGCCCGGCGAAAGTACGGCTCCAGGTAAGAGCGCGTGGTGGCGGGCAGCAGGTGCGCCAGGTGTTCGGCCGCCAGTCGGAACGAGAGCGCGCCGTGGGCGTCCATCCCCGGTAAATCAAACGGATCGGAGTCCCGCAACCAGGACCAGCCGTAGGGCTTCGACCGGTCGTCGCAAATGAGCGGGAAGAAACTGGAGAGTTTGACGAGATCGCGCTGGATGCTGCGCCGGTCGACGGTGAACCCGCGCTCCTCGAGAATCTCTCCAAGCCGGCTCACCGCCACCTTGCGCGGCGCGCGGGGGATAAATCGCAGCATGTGCCAGTGACGCAGGATTGTATCGGGCATGGCCGAACCTCCGAGATTGCCGAAGTCGCAGGAGAGATGGCGCCGGAACTTCAAGAGAGCGCCCACCTCCATGGGGCCAGACCACCTGTTTAAAGCGATCCCGAACGGTCCGATTACGACGCCGCTCCTGGCGTCCACATCCTTGATGGGCCCGTCACGCTCCGAGGGTCGGCTCCAAGCGCGCATTCTTGCAACGCTGCCCCTCAATAGCAACGCGTTTCGCCATAGAACGAACCGACGATTATGGGTTTCGGCCGGCAGCTCTTGAAGCACCGTGATCTCCAGCGCCAATATGGGTGTGAGGACAAGGAAAACGCAGGATTGACAGCAGTCGGTCCTCATCATAAGTATTTTTGTGACAGTCATGCTTCTCCGTGGTCCCATCTCTCACGCGCGGCACGGCTAAGACACACAACGCAAAGGAACTAAGCGTGCATCCAGTCGATCTCACCATCATCATCGTCTATCTCATTGGGATGCTCTCGTTCGGCTTTTGGCTCTTTCGGAAAAACACCGGCGGTGACGACTACTACGTGGGCGGGCGACATATGGGCCCCGTCCACATCGGACTGTCGGTCGTGGCCACCGACGTCGGTGGAGGGTTCTCGATCGGGCTCGGCGGGCTCGGGTTCATCATGGGGCTGGCCGGCTCGTGGATGTTGTTCACCGGCCTTGTCGGCGCCTGGCTGGCGGCGGTCTTTCTGATCCCCAAGGTCAAAGGGAACCCTGCGTTCGCCCGTTTCCTGACTTTCCCGGAGGTCTTCGGCCACTACTTCGGCGCGCGCGTCGCGCTCACCGCCGGGATCATCTCGGCCATCGGCTACGCCGGGTTCACCAGCGCCCAGATCCTCGCCGGCGCCAAGCTCGCCAACGGGACCTTCGAGAACCTCGACCTCAACACCGCCCTGCTGCTCATGGGGATCGTCGCCGTGGTCTACACCGTCCTCGGCGGGCTGAAGGCCGTCATCTACACCGACACCATCCAGTGGGCGATCCTCCTGCTCGGGTTGACCTTCGTCGGGATCCCATTTGCCTATTTCGCAGTCGGCGGGTGGTCGGCGGTCCAGGAAACCGTCAGGCCGGAGATGCTCTCCGTCTTCAACATCGAGTGGTATCAGCTCGTCAACTGGGGGGTCACCATCATCCCTATCTGGTTTGTCGGGATGACACTCTACCAGCGCATCTACGCCTGCCACGACGTCCGCACCGCCAAGCGTGCCTGGTACCTGGCGGGCCTGTTCGAGTACCCGGTGATGGCCTTTATGGGGGTCATCCTCGGTCTGCTCGCCCGGGTGGCGGCCGATCAAGGGATGTTTGCCTATCTCGGGTACGTGGACATCGCCGACACCGACCCGGAGACCGGCCTCCCGATGCTGCTGCGCACCGTGCTCCCGGTGGGCTTCATGGGCGTCGTCATGGCGGCCTACTTCTCAGCGGTGTTGTCGACCGCCGATAGCTGCCTGATGGCCTCCTCGGGCAACGTGGTCTCCGATATCATCGGGTACTTCAAGAAGCTCACCCCCGAAAGCAAGTACTTCATCCGGCTCTCGCAGCTCACGACTCTCATAATCGGAATAGCCGCCCTGGTGCTCGCGAGCACGATGGAGAACGTCCTTGACCTCATGCTCCACTCATACGCCTTCATGGTCTCAGGGCTCTTCATCCCGATAATCGGGGCGCTCTATTGGCGACGCGCCGCCCCCGCCGGTGCCCTGTCGGCCATGATAGCCGGCGGTGGCACGACCATGTTCCTGCAGCTCCACCAGTGGGGCGTGACGAGGGACATGGCCCAGGAGGTTTTGGTCGAAAAGGGGCGCTCGATAGCCCACTTGGTCCCCGCGCTCGCCGACAATGAGTGGACCTCGCTCTCCCAATTCAAACTCTATCAGCACCTCAACGAAGTCACCGAAGGGATCCGCATCTTCGACATCTCGTGGCTCAACACCCGCCTGGCCGTTCCCCTCGATCTCGATCCCAACATCTACGGTATCACCGTCTCGTTGCTGTTTTTCGTCGGCTTGTCACTCGCCTTCCCCAAAAACCGCGAGTCACTCACGGCCCCCAAAAACTGAAAACTTGTGAGTTCATCCTCGACTACGCGCTCGCAGAGCGCGACCAAAGCCTCCTCCACGGCCGGAGTCGTCCGGGTGCGCGAGAGCGGGATGTGCTCGCGCCGCGCCCGCCTATCAAAATAAAAGCGCCCCCCGGCATCGGCCGCCTCCTCCGCCGCCACCAACCAGACCGCAGTGTCGGCGCCCTGGGCCGGGTCGCGCAACAGGGGACGCAGGAGACGGTGAAACCGTGGCAACGCGCGCTTGACCCCACCAGTCTTGGCCCACCCGGGGTGCATCGCGGCCACCACGACACCAAGGGGCGCGAGGCGCTTGGAGAGATGTCGCGCGAGCACGACCTGAGCCCGCTTGGCCTGTGCGTAAGCACGCATTCCGTCGTACGGGGAGGGGCCGTGCTCCAAGGCCGCCGGATCGAGTTTGGCGGTGTACATGCCACCCGAGGAGACGAACACCACCCTTGACGGACGGGCGCGCTCCAGCGCCGGGGCGAGCGCGCGGGTGAGCAAGAACGGCCCGGCGACATGGGTCGCGAAAGTGCGCTCGTGCCCCTCGGAGGTCTCCTCCCGCGCGTGCAACAGCACCCCGGCGTTGTGTATAAGCCCATGCAGTCCGCCGGGGAGGAGCGACCCGAGTTCCTCGGCGAGCGCGCGAACGGAGCCAAGCTCCGCCATGTCGGCCAGGTGCAGATGGAGATTGTCGTTGCCCGTCTCTCGGGCGAGCGCGGCGCGCGCCTCTTCGCCCCGCCCGCGATCGCGGCAAACCATATGGACAGCTCCCCCGCGTTGCAAAAGAGCGCTGCACATGGCCCGCCCCAGCCCCGCGTTGGCGCCGGTGACGACGAACGCGCGGCCGCTGAGGTCGACCGAGAGAGCGGGATCACTCCACGACCTCCGCCGCGCGCGATAACCGGGCGCACCAAAACCGGGGACCACGAGAAAATCCAGCGTCCCTGCCAACAAACGCCACATTTGCTTGCCCATCACTTTACCTTTAATCAACCAATCACTTGTCTTGAATACACAACCGCAAATCCACCCTGCTGGTGTCACGATGATGCCACTCATGGTGCCACAAAAACCAGCGCTTGTACCCGATTGCGGGGGTCCCTCAATCCTCCACCGCGTCCGGGATAGGGGAGTGAGGGCTGGGGAGGGGGCGGTAGTCAAGCGCGCTCTGTTGGTCTACTCTTGCTTCGACGTGCGCCCGTTCTACGACTTGCCCGTGGGCGACTGAGGAGAAGCAATGTCCACTTGCCAACACTGCGGTCGTGAACACGACGCCAACGCCGAATCCTGCCCTGATTGCGCGGCGCGCGACGAAACCACGCGAGAGAACACACCCTCCCCCCCGACGCCCGAGCCAAACACTGAGAAGGAAGACGGCGCGGATCAGGAAGACGGCGTGGTGGACCCGGCCCACCCGCTGCCGGCGCTCCCGCCCTACCCGTTCGAGGCCGCCGCGCTCAAGCCCACACCAAAGCCACCAACCAGCCTTTTGCGCGCGATTTACTACGGGCTGAGGACCCTTGGGTTGCGCTCCAGGCACGCCCGCTGCCTCAACACCGTCAAGCTCCGACGCGAGGCTCTCGCCCGCTCCCTCGAGAGTCTTTTGGTCGAGATCGGGCGCACCGCTTGGAAAGACAGGATCTCCACTCCCGCTCTCGACGTCCACCGCGACGCCATCGAAGGCGCACAGCGCAAGAGGGCCGATCTGAAAGACCAAGTGGCGACCCTCGAGGAGGAATTCGAGCACGAACGTCAACGAGCGCGAGAGCAAATCGCCGCCCACGAACACAACATCGACGGCCTCGAGCGCCAACACAAGGAGCGCGATCACGTCTACCAACAAGTGGCGCGCGACCTTCGCGAAGCACAAACGGTGTTGCGCGAAGTGCAAAAAGAGGTGGCCGCGGCGCAAAAGAAACGCGACCGCCTCCAGGCGCTGCCGACGGAAAAGCACACAGGCGAGACCGAACAGCAAGTGCACGAGATCGAGCGCGAGATAGACGAGATCCAGTCCGGCATCCCGCAGCTCGAGACGAGGGTGGTCAGCCTCACCAAAACGAGCGAGGAGCGCAAAGCCGAGGTCATGGCCTTGCGCGCCGAGCTTCGCGAGGAGCGCGCGACACTCACCAAGCTCCAACGCAAAATGGACAAACGGGAGCGTGATGTCGAGACGCAGCAGAGCACGCTCCTCGGAGAGCAGCAGGGGACCGAATCGGCCATGCGAGGTCCATTCATGGAGGCCGGCCGAGAGCTGACGCGGGCGCGCGCCGAGCCATCGTTGCGGGGCCACTTCGCCGCTTTCGAGGAGCACGCCGCGGCGCTGGCCGCTGAAGAGACCGCGACCCACGCCTTCAACACCGCCTTCGCCACGTTCGACCGCCAGGGGGCCCGCCGCGGCCGACTCCTGGCGTCCATGATTTTGCTCACGATCATGCTGGTGGTCGCCTCCGCGATGTTCATCTCGAGAGCTTGTGGTCAGAGCTCGCCCGGCGTGCGACGCGCCCTCTCCACGGCGCTGCCCCACGACTTGAGCGCGGTGTTGGCTCTCAATGTCGCCGAGGCACGCCGGGCACCTCTACTTCGCCCGTTTATCGCCGATATCGACACCGTGATCGCCGCCCACGATCACTACCCTCCAGTCCTCGCCACCGCGAGCGAGAAACCGAGCGGCTTTCACACCTTGGCGGTCGGCGCCCGGATTCTCGGGAGCGGAGTACCCGCTCTGCTGGTGACCATCGGCGGTACATTCGATCAAGAGCAGGTGATCGCCACTTTGCGTTCCGAGGAGAGTGAGGAGCGCGTCACCGACACCGGCGCGCGACGCTTTATCGCGCGCGAGCGAGAGGTTCTGGTCGCTCACGAGCTAATCCTTTTCGCCACCGGTAAAGGTGCTGCGATCCTCAGCGATTCGCCCCTCTCGAGAGCCGAAGGTACCCGGAGCGCAGCCGAGAACACCGCTCTCAGGCGCACACTGCGGCTGGTGGACGCCACAGCGACGGCGTGGGCAGTGATGCTCATCGACCCCGAGTCGCTCGCCCTCGTGCGCGCCTTGCGGCCAGTGGCCGACTGGCCGCTTGCGGCGGGCGACCAGCTAGCGATCTCGCTCGATGTGTCCTCGGGAATCACTCTAAGCGTCGCCGCGCGCCTGACACAGGCCGAGCGCGCGACACAGCTCGGGGCCCAGCTACGCGCCGGACTTCGGGGGCTCAAGACCGGCCTCGGAGCGCTCCCCTCGACCTCGCCCCGGCTCGCGACGCTGGCCCAAGAGCTTGCCGCGCTCATCGACCACGCGACTTTGACAACCGACAGAGAGACAGTTCGATTGCTGATCGAGGTGCCTCGAAAGACCGTCCGGAGCGCAACCAAGCTCCTAGATGCTCAACTACGACAATGGATCACCGAGACACTCCGCGAATTTGACCGTGTTGGGCACACTTACCCCCGGTAAAAGTCATCGATCTTCACACGATTTCAACGAGATTGAAGGGTTTTTGCCTTGCGCCGGTGAACGACGATATGGTAGACAACCAAACTCGTCGGGCGAACCCCGGCAAACGAGCCTGAGTCGCTTGCACCCGGTGCGAGCGATCGGCGCTGGAGAGGCGGCAGTCCAATGGAGTTGGTAATTATCGCATTATTGATGCTCTTGGGCGCTTTGCTGGCCATAGGCCTGTCCATGCTGGGACTCCAGTTGATCTTCTCATTCGTCTCCCCTCCCCCCGCCACGCCCCAGCAGGTAGTTCGCGGCGCCGAGATCGCCGGCAGGGCCATGCACAGATGATCTTCGCGGTCCGCATGGCCGTTCTCTTCTCTTTCGTGGCGCTACTCAGCTGCTCAGACCCCCCTCCCTCCGGCTGCCCGGAAATCTGCCTTTGCACCACCGACGGCTGCCCCGATCAAGTCTGCGGCTTTGAGTTTTCCTTGGGGCAAAATTGTGCCGAGCTGGAGCCCAGGGTTGAGCTTTTCGTCGCCGGCTGTCTCGAGACGCGCGATCTGACCACCGCCGCTCCTCTCGTGGCGTGCGGCACCCTGGCTGTCGGCGAGACCGGCAAACTAACGGCGCGTGGCCATGACTTCCAGTGGGGCCCCGTGGAGCAAAGCTGTCCCAGCCCGGGCGGCTTGTTTCCCGTCACTCTCGATTGCGAACCTCTCTAAATAATCTGTTATTCTTGAGTTCGCCGCGGACCACCCTCGCGAGCGACGCGCAAAGGTCGCGCGCCCGAGGAGGCTCATGGAGGTTCATATGTTTCAAGCCCGTCGTTTAGGATTACCGCTCTTCTTCGTTCTTTCGAGTCTGGCCGGCAGCCTTGCCGGCGGCTGCGGCCCGCTGCCCGGCGACGCACCCGGCGACCGCGCCGTGCGCGTGCCCGAGGTGGTCATGGTTCGCACCGACCACCCGGGCTACTCCTACCTCATCGACACTCGCCGCCACCTTTGTTTCATCGCCGACCGCTACAGCGGGCGGCTGACCCGCCTGGACTGCGAAGACCTCCCGGAGGCCGTCGATCTCCTCGGCCTCGACACCTGGTATGACGACGACTCTCCGGTCTCGGATCCGGCGCGCACCCCAGAGGAGCCCAGCGAGGACCCGATCGCGCCCCCCGACTACCAGGAGATTGAGGCATTCAAGAGAGCCTATGTGGCGATCTTCTGTGCCCAGAAGACCGCCTCGCGCGACAAGGACTCGGCCCCTCCGTCCGAGACCGAGTTAGTGGAGGCGGAAGGGCTCGCGCTTGATCGCTACCATGAAATCCGCCGGGTGTTGTCACGCGACGCCGAACAGTGGCGCGCGCTGAGTGAGAGATCCGTGAAGTCCTGCCCTTGACACCGCGGACGGCTCCAACCCGAGCACTGGGGACGTGGAAACAAGTTTACGTTACGAGCGAGCGAGTCGATCGGTGAAGCTGACGCCGTCGCGAACAAGCGGATGCCGGTGCCTCAATCCTCCACCGCGTCCGTGGACCGAGGGGAGTGAGGCGGGTGCAAGTGCAAGGAAACAAGCCGAATTAGGCGGAGGCGTAGCAGAGCTACGTCGAGCACTAATTCGGCGCAGGTGA
>PWKZ01000086.1 GCA_003559575.1 Bradymonadales bacterium
CGAGTCCCGTGCCGGGATCCGTCCCCGGGTCGAACATCCGGAAGCCCACGTGCATCATCGAGACGAGCTGCAGGCCCGAGTAGTCGCCGGGCAGGCGCTTCAGGGTGTAGCGCTTCTCGGGCTCGTTGATCGCGAGTCCGGACTGCCCCAGCTGGGCGATCTCCATCACGATCTCGCCCGCCTGCTGGCGCGGCATCTTCGCGAACGTTTCCATCGCCCCGCGCATGTACATCACCGCGTCCAGCCGCGGCTGTCCGCCTACGCGGTCGTGGAGTTCCTTCGCACCCATGCGGTTCAGCGCCGCCCGCGCGGCGTCCCCGGCGGGATGGTCCGGATGGTCCCGGTCGATGCCCGCGAAGAGCCGCATGGCTTCCTTCACGTTCTTCCCGCCCGCCTTTTCCAGGCACTGGGCGAGCCCGAGACGGAGAAGGGGGTCGTCCGGGGAGGTCTCCGTCGCGCGGCGGAACAGCGGCAGCGCCTCGGCGTGCCGGCCGAGGTTCCCCAGCACGGCCGCGAGGTTGCGCACCGCGAACAGATTGTCCGGCTGCTGCTCCATGGCGGTGCGAAGGTTCCGCGCGGCCGCCTCGTTGTCGCCGCTGCGGGCGTTCGCCACCCCGAGCGCGACATGTGCGTCGGTGTGGAAGGGATCGAGCCGAATGCAGCGCTGCAGGACTGGAATCGAGTCCGCGACCCGCGCGAGCTCCCCGAGGCAGACGCCGTGGTTGTACGCGATGTCCGGGTCGTCGAGCATGCCGTCGAGGACTTCGAGCAGCGGCAGCGCGTCCTCGAGAAAGCCGTGCTGCAGCAGGCCGAGCACGTATTCCTTGGGTTCGACGCCCGTTTCCGGCACCGCGACGATCCGGATGAGCTCGTCGTCCACGGTGACCGCGGCGTTCCAGCCCTTTCCGGCGTAGTGCATGCCGAAATGCGTCATGACTGCGGTTTCGAAGGCCTCTGTGCCGGGAACTCGCGCATCCGACGGCAGGAGGGACGTGTCGAAGTCCCTGACGGGGATCTGGCGGATTTCGGGGGCGCTGCGTTCTTTCATGGGCAATGGGCGCCGCGAGGGGCGTTCTCAGGTCAAGGCACTGAGTCTACATGAAGGGTCGGGGGGTTGAGGGGAGCTGGCGCAGAGTCCGATTTACGATGCTGCCCGCGGCCGGTGTCAAGCCCATTTCAGCCATCGCTCTGTCTCGGTCCGCGGATGTCGGCCCACGCGAAATGACCCCAGGACAAACGCATACCAACAGAAGACTATGTCAATCCTGCCTGAATTCGAGTTCTAAAAGAGATCGGAAGATATATTACACGGGTTTGAAATAACAGACATATTGGTCTAGTTTCTTCGTGACGAGGGATCGTATTGCTCGTTGAGACAAGGGTAAACCCGTCGCAAGGCGGGGACACAAAGCCTCCGGTCCGTGGAATTCCATCCTCGGATAGCGGGGTTGCCGATAACGGGGTGAGCACTACCCGACATGCCAGCCTGGGATCCATTGTCCCAGTGCCTGCAACGATCAAAGCCCGTGTCCCGCGAAAAGCGAGACACGTTGCCGGTTGCAATTATCGCCGCGAGGAAGTGCGGCGAGGGACGCCGGGATCGGTGTCTGGAAAAGGGTGCTCATCCCCTCATGACCAACATGAGGAACATGCAATGACCGTGAAGAACCTAGCAATAGGGACCGCAACGGCGCTTTCGTTTGCCGCTGTACCCATGGCTTCCGCCGAAAATAACCAGTCCCCACTGGTGGACCTGACACCCCTTGGCTGCGGCGCCTGAAGCGAAGGCCGCAGGAAGCGGCACACGCGAAGCACGCAGGCACGGATGCCGTCTGGGTCACACCCCGGCAGTGTTCTGCTGCTGCCTCCGTATCCCCATTTTTTCTTTTCCGCGAGGTTTCGATGTCCAATTTCCGTTTCAGCGTTCCGAGCGACATTCCCTGGCGCCTGATCGCCAACAGCACCGACATGATGGATCTCGGATTCTGCGATCAGCGATTCCCCGGCGCATGGCGATCGTCGATCGCGCTCTCCATTTTCGAGCCGCGGCTGGAGGATCTACCACCCACGATGTGCGACAAGCGGCTGACATACTTGAAGGTGTGCTGCAGCATCACGGGAGCGCAGTTGGAGTCCACGGCCGAGGCGAACGGTACTGACCTGGCGGACATGGTGCCAACGGAGCGACTGCAGGAGATCCTGTCGGAATACCTAGCGTGCTACGGAGTGCTACTGAACGTGGCAGTGCACCCACTCCACGATGAGCGGCGTCGGGGGATGGATGACTACCCGAGGATTGTGGATTTCGAGCCAAAGCGGCGCGACCTCTATCAGGCAGCGACGGAGAATGGGGAGGTGCTGACGGCTTCGGTAAACCGGCTACGCCTGGACAATACGTTCACGCACACCGAGTCCGTTGAGACCGGGCTTTCGCTGACGGCAGGGATGCGGCGCCACGCAGGGGTCGACATAGAAGCGGCGGAGGCGGGGGCGGAGGCGAGCGCGCAGGGGAGTCTCTCTCGAACTTGGGGAGAGACCTCGCAGGATGTGCGAACCACCGCGCGCGACGCGCAGCAGGAGGAGCGGGAGCGCTTCGCCACCACCACACAGCTCAACCAGATGTACAACCTGCTGAGCGGCTACCACCTGGGGAGCAACCGATCGGTTTTTCTGATGCTGCCGCGGCCGCATTCCAAGCAGCCGAGTGAGCATCGCACCTTCGCGCAGGGACTGCGGGTTATCGAGGGGGTGCAGGACTTCTTTCTAGTGGTGCAGCGGCCGCGCGAATCCGAGGGACTCCGGGTGGAGGTCCAGCTCGAAACCGGCCACTTCCCAGAGGGGACGGTGATTGAGGAGCCGCAGACGGAATGGGAGCGGACGTCGCAGACGGTGCGTGTCCGCGAGACTGTCCACAGCAAGGGTCAGTTTCGGAGCCGCGATACTCGTCGCTTTGACCACGCGTTCAACGGCTTCGAGGTGGACGGCTGGAGGTTCGATCCCACACGCGGAGATCCCGGGCGCAACGGTGTCGAGCAGGTCGTTGAGTCGGCCGATAACGCCGATGGCACCACCGGCGGGCGCGGGGTGTTCACATCGATGCCGGCGATGGAGGACTACGAGTACGGTGCCAGCTCCCCTGACAGCGTCTTCGTGAAAGCGCTCTTGCGGGGGTACGTGGAAGAGGACACGCGCTTCCGCCGAAGCTACCGCGTTCACCTGCGACGCGAGCGCCGCACCACGGCTAGCGAACGTGCCGATGCGGGCCGGCTTATCGTCCTCGGCCGCTCCCTTTGCGCCTCGTACCGGGCGTCCGATCACTGCATGGAAGCGCCCCGTGAGGACGATGATATCCCGATTGTAGAGGACGGGGCGCGCGACCCGCTCCCAGATGCCGAGTCGCGGATGGGCGTGCTGGATGAACTCGACCTGAAGATCTCGAAGGTGGCGACCACGAAGGGGAATGCGAGCATAGCGGCACACCTCACCGCGGAGGCGGTGGGGCGGGCGCTTGCCTCTAGCTGGAAGATGCCGAGCCGCCGGCCTCTCGGCGAGGCTACGCTCTTGGACACGGACTACATGCGGGACCGCCTGCTAGACCTAGTGCCCGAATCGCGCAAGTCGCGCCCCGCCGCCGAAGAGGTTGGGATTCCGGCCGAGGTCAGCAAGGCCCTCGGGCCGCGCATTACGATCGGTGAGGTGCTCGCGATGCGGCTTCCCGAGTTGGCCGTGCGCACCGGTCGGCCGGTGGCGGAGGTCGCGCGGCTAAGGCGGAGGCTGATGTTTTCGGGCAGCGTCGATGGAGTGAAGGACGACCGGCCGGAAGACGAGGGACCTCAGGGCCTAGGCTCCTGATCCCGACCCGTCCGTCGCTTCCCTTCCATCGGAGATTAGGGGCATGCAGATCCCGAGCTTGAGCCGCAACCTCCCGCCGGACGCCACCGTCCAGTTCAGGGGCCGGACGTACCGCGCCGGCGAAACTTTCGACTACGACGGACACGGACGGAACCCGTGTGCCGTTCTGGATTTCATACGCGAGGCCGTCCGGCAGATCCAGGAGCATTACCCGAGCCGTGAGTGGTCCGTTGCCAGCGTAGACGTAGATGCTTGGAACCGTGCGTGCACCGCCCAGCAGGAGCTTGACGAGTTCCGGGAGTTCCTCGATACCTTCGACTGGCCCGGGAACACCGGGCACGACCTCGACATCGAATCCCTCGATGCCCCACCGGGTGGGCAAGACGAGACCGCCGAAACGCTCGGCTCTCCTGAGCCCGACACAATCTTGGAGGCGGGGGGCGACCCCCGCAAGCCACAGGAGTTGGAGCACGATCCGCGCACCCCGGCGGAGCGGCTTGTCGATTCCGAAAGCCCGCAGGATGCGGTGCGCCTCGCCGAGGAGCAGCGGGTTGGCGGCGCCAGCGAGGAGGAAGTCGCGGATGCCGTCGAGCGCGCCCGGCAGGGTCGGCCACCCGAGGGGAAGCCGGACCCGTTCCGCTCGGCGCCCGTTGTCGAGACGCCCGTCGCCGTGGGAGAGCCGGTGGATCTCTTTACCGGCCAATTTTATCTCCGGGCCGTCGATCTGCAGATTGATGGACTCGGTCCGCCAATCCGCCTCGTCCGGACCTATCGCAGTGGCCTCCCCACCTTCGGGCCCTTCGGCTTCAACTGGGACCATAACTACAATGTCTACCTTCGAGAACTCAACGACGGCCGCGTAGCCGTCTGGACGGGCCTGCTGAGCGAGGAGCTTTATACTCCGCGGCCAGACGGGGGATTTGAGCCTCCGGTCGGTGTGCACACGCTACTCGAACGGCAGGTGGAAGATCCAGGAGCGTGGTCACTTACCTTCGCCGGCGGTATGCGCTGGCGTTTCGCTCGGGGTCCCGAGTGGCCCACTCCCGAGCGGATCCCCCTTCGGCGGATAGAGGACTCGTTCGGCAATGCGCAGCGGCTGCTGTATGACGATTTGGGACGGCTCGCGACGGTGGTCGATGCGCTCGGCAGGGAGTTGCACTTCCGTTACGGCGCCTGTGACTTGCTGGAAGAGGTCCGTGATTTCACGGGGCGTTCCATCCGCTACGAGCACGCGCCTTATGATGAGCACCTTGAGCGGGTAGTGCGGCCTGCGACGCCGGATTATCCGGAGGGCCAGACTTACGCCTACCGCTACGATGCGGCCAACACGCACCCGGCGCTGCGACACAACCTCCTGGAGATCCGCGACCCAGACGACCGTGTCCTCGTCCTCAACGAGTACGGCCGTGACCCCGGGACCGCAAATTTCAACCGCGTGGTGAGGCAGTATCACAAGGATAGGGAATACCTCTACCGCTACCGGGTGCTCAGCTGGGTTCCGCCCCACCCGAAGGCGATCAATACACCGCATCTCCGGGCCGAGTACCTGGCGCCCTGCGCCCCGCTGCGTGTTTACACTTTCAATTTTCGTGGCGACCTTCTGGATGAACGCTGCCGGCTGGTCGCCGATGGGAGCCACCGGCTCTGGCAGGTCGGCTACGCTTACGGTTACAGCGGGCAACTCATCGAGCTTCGCGGCCCAACCGGGATGCGCCACCTATATGAATGGGACGAGACGGCGGAAGATCCCCGCGCACGAGGCAATCTTCTTTCTCTTCGCGTAGTGCCGCCACCCACCTCCGCGCTCCCCCCGCGCCTCCTCTGGAGCTTCGCTTGGGAGCCGCGCTTCCAGCGGCTCCGGACGGCGCGCGACGAGAGTGGCGGCGAAACGCGGTTTGTCTATGACTATGAGGACAATCCGGGCGGCGGCGGCGGGGGTGCGCCCGTGCGAATTGAGCACCCCGTAGCCATCGGTATCGATGGAAGACCGCAGGAGGCGGTGGAGCATTTCGAGCATGACGCGGTCGGCCGGCCGCTCCTTCACGTGTCACCCGCGGGCGTGCGGACGAGATACGTCTACGCAGAGGATGGACCTGGCGCGGGTCTCCTCGCCGAGACCATCGTGGATCCAGATGGAGATCCGCTCCATGTTCGCGTCGAGAACGACGAGCTCGGGCGTACCACCGCCATTCTGGACGCGGAGGGGCGTACCACACGCTACGTCTGGGACGCGCTCGATCAACTGAGGGAGATGACGGCGCCCAGACCTGAGGACGAGCCGCTTATCTCCCGCTTCGTCTACGGTCCAGGCGGACTGGTCCGCTCTGTGTGGACTCCTCGGGGGAGCTACGATGATCCGGTACTCAATGGCAAGCCGGTGCGTACGGACCTTGTGCGCGACGTCAACGGGGCCGTCGTCGAACGAATAGAAGCGGCCAACACCGCTCTCGCCCGCCGCTGGCGCTTCTGGCGCGACGCGGAGGGGCGACCCATCCGCTCGGAGGATCCGCTGGGTCGTGTGGCCGAGTGGGAATACGACGAGCGCGGCCTCCTTCTGCGTCACGAATTCGCCGTGGGCACTCAGGCGGCGGTGTCGGCCCGCTACCGTTACGACCGGGCGGGGAACCGAACTGCGGTTCGCTACCCCGGAGGTACGAACTTCGACTACGAGTACGATTCTTGGCACCGTCTGCGCAGCGTAACCCGTCCAGGGCCGGCAGGAGAACGGCCGCGCGTCTTCTTCGATTACGCTGAACGGGATGAGGTGGCACGCGTCTCCGTCATCGGCGTGCCGGCGCCCGGCAAGCCGGTGGAAGAACTGACCGCCGCCGAATTCGAGCGCGACGAGCGCGGGCGGTTACGCATCCATCGGCAGGCCGGTCGGGAGACGCGCCTTGACTACGATGCGGACGGTCGTCCTGTCGAAGAACATGGACCGGAAGGCGCGTGGATCGAGACCCAGTACAACGGCCGGGGCGACGTCGTGCGGATTGCCGACGGCACAGGGCGAAGCAGTCATCTGGATTACGATACCGCCGGGCGTGTGGTGTCTGTCGCCGAATCCTATCCCGGTCGAGACGGGCTGCCGGTGACCGTCCAACAGGACCTCGTGTACGGCGCTGACGGTGGCCTGATCCGCGTGGAGGAAGGAGGAGGCAATGTCGTCCTCATGCAGGAACGCGATGACCGCGGCCTAATCATCGCCATCGAAACCGCGGACGGTGTACGCGAGGAATTCGGCTTCGACGTATTCCACCGCCCGGTGGAGCGCCGCCGCATAGCTGGTGGGCAGGTGAACACGGAGCGCTGGCTGCGCGATCCGCTCGGCCGGGTCACGACCTACGTGGATCCTCAAGGTGCCGAGACCCGCTTCGCTTGGACCGCGTTGGACAGCATCCGCTCTTTCCTTTATCCCGATGGAACTGAGCAACGCGCCCTATACGATGTCGCCGGGCGCCTGCGCAGCGAGATTTCGCCGACCGGTAGTGAGACCGAGTACCACTACGACGCTGGGCATCGGCTGGAGAAAATTACCTTCCAGGCCGGAGGCACCGACCTCCCACTCCCTGATCACCGCTTCACTTATGACGGGCTCGGCCGCGTGCTATCTGCCACCACCGGCGACCTACAGGTCAATCGCACCTATGACCGGCTCAGCCGCCTCATCCGCGAGGAAGTAGACGGCCGTGTGCTCCTTTGGGAATTCGATGATCACAACGGCGATCGGCGATTTACCTGGCCGGATGGTCGTCGCGACAGGTTCGAGCACGATCGGCCCGGCCGGCTCAAGCGGGTTGTGCGCGAGACGGCTGGCGCGGTTGACGCACCCGGTGCCTCACTGCCCCCTGGTGCTGAGGTCGTCGTTTGGGACCATATCCACCCCCATCGCGCCGCTAGGCGCACCGCCGCGAACGGGACGGTGCTTGAGATCGAGCATGATCCCACAGGCCGCCCGCTGGCCTGGCGCCACCACCGGCCCGGAGACGAGGGGTTTGAGATCGCCGCAGCCCATCACGTCTACGACGCAGGTGGTAGGCTACGCCTAGAGGCGGCCAGCCCCGCCGCGGTCCCGTCCACCTTGGTGGAGTACGATGGTTTCGGCCGGCTCGCGCGCCGCTGCTCGGGGGTGGTGGTTCCAGCCACCGACGGCGTCGGATTATTGCCGGAAATTCTCGACTACGTGGACCCCAACACCGCCCAGGCTGAAGAGCGCTACGCTTATACGGCCGCCGACGACCGTGCAACATGGGAGATTGCGGGGCCCGAGGGGACGACCACCTTTACGCCAACCTTCGACAGTGCACGACGGCTGACCGATCTAGAGGTCGAGCGTCCTGACGGGGCGTCCAGCGACGAGACGATGACCTGGGACGAGGCCGGGAACCGCTTGGAGGACGGGGCCCGACGCTATCTTTGGGATTGCGCCGGTCACCTCGCCGAGGTGCGTGACCGCGCCAACAATGCGCTCCTGCTGCGGCTCCAGTACGACGCGCTCGGCCGCCCGTGGAGCGTCGAGCACCGCGACGGCACCGTCCGCCGCCTGCTGCACGACGAGTTGCGGGTGGTGCAGGTGGAGGCGGGGGACGGTTCGGTACTCGAGCAGCGCGTGTATGGCGTGGAGCTCGACGAACTGGTGGCCATCAGCGGCGGTGGTGGCACGCTCTGGTGTCATGGCGACCCCCGGCAGTCCCTCATTGCCATCACCGACGATGATGGCCAGATCGTTCAGCGCTACCGCTACGACGGCTACGGTCGTCCAGAGGTATTTTCGCCAGAAGGTAAGCCTGCGATCGAGGCGCCACCAATCGCGCCGCATTTTACCGGCCGACCCTGGGTCGCTGAGGCTGCTCTCTACGACTTCCGCGAGCGCTTCCACGACCCCCGGACCGGCTACTTCCTCGAACGTGATCCGCTTGGCTACCGCGACAGCCCCTCGCCTTGGGCCTTCGCCGCCCATGACCCGGTGAATCGTGTAGACCCCCTAGGGCTCTATGTGACAGCTGCCTGGGATGCGCTTTCACTTGGCGTTGGCGTCTACTCGCTGCGGTACAACATGAAGGAGGGAAACCATTGGGCCGCCGCCCTCGATGGAGTGGGAATTGCGCTCGATGGGGCGGCGTTGCTCCTCCCTATCCCTGGCGGCGCAGGAATGGCGCTGAAAGCTTGGCGGGGTGCATCCAAGGTGCGCGACTCGGCGAGGATCGACCGCGCGTTCGAGGCAGTTCAGGGATCGGTCCGCACCGCGCAGGCGGTGCGCGGGGGGCAATTCGCCATCCATGGCGCTCAGTCGGCTCTCGGAGTCCATCGCGGGGCGCAGCACCTAGGTGAAGGTGAATATGGCGCTGCGGCCGCGCACCTTGCTCTCTCTACCATCGGCTTTCGTCAATCCATCTCCGGCCTCTCACAGCTACGGCCAGGGCACTTCCGCGGCCCAGAAAAGGTATACACCGTCCAGGACGACGCGACTAAGATCCTCGCTGGCCAGGCCTTTCCCGGTGGTTTTTGGCAACGGATTTGGGGGCAGACCGAAGGCGCTGTCTATGGGATGAATGACCCACTCGCTGCTTGGTGGCGGGCCAGCAAGCGACCGGGTTGGCTCCAACAGATGTCTGAACCGGTGATCTTCCGCTTTGAGGGCGAGGCCGCGCGCGTCTTCCGACGGCATGAGGTGTCCGGGCTCTTCAGCGGCATGAAGAACTTGCTCGGGCAGTACAAGGCGGGTTTCGGCGACCTGCGCATTATGACTGGGATGAACTCGCATCAGTGGTCGCGCGCTCCCGGCAACGACCGGGGGCTGGTCGAAGTCGTGGTGCGCCGTGCTGAACTGGCAGCGGGCGAGTTTCCCGGACGCTCCGCGCACTGGAGGCGGCTACGCGTCCTGGGTCGGGAAACAGTGGATCAACTCAGCAATTCCATCGTTCCGATGTACAGCATGCTGGCGCTCGAGACCCGCGGGTCGGGCGCAACGGCCGAGACGACTGCCTCAGCTTTCGCCTACGACCTCACCGCCGGCACCGCGCGGGCGCAGGAGCAGGGCGATGGCAAATGATGCTTGGGCGGAACGCTGGCCGGCGGGGGTGACGGGCCGCTCCGCGGCTGCCGGCCGACTCAATTTATGGAAAATTTTTCTCGACATACCCATAGGCCCGGCCGAATAACTCTTGCGCGGGCTTTTCGTCAAAATCGGGTGATTTCGCCATACCGTCGAAAACGCCAAGGTAGTCGCCGATCAGCCGAGTATAGGAGGGATAAAGCACCTCTCCACTCGCAAACCATCTCTCGTTAACGGTGTTGGCACCCGCAGTCGAAGGGGCGCTGGGACCTCTTCAACCGGTTCTAAGTGTGCGCCACAGAACTCCAATCCATTCCAGCGACGGATTCGCCCGCGCCCTTTTCATTTTGACGCGGACCCTTCGACCAGCAGACACCTAGGCCGTGCCGATGAAGGCGCCCGGGATGGTGGCCCTCCGGGTATTTCGCGCTCAGCCGGTTGCATATCTAGCTCGGATACGATCTTCCTAATGACTTCGGCATCCTTGATTATAGATGATGATTCGCACCGACCCGACTTAGGCACGACAGGTCTCGATGTCCTTAGTGACTACCGGTGATGAATGCTCGTTCGAATGCAGGCTCTCGTTCATATGCGGTATCTGCCTACTTCGGTTAAGGCTTGTCCGACGCCTGCCCCCTGAGCCTGGGCGAGGCTTCATGCCGTGGCGGCCGCGGTCCTAATGCCGCCCCTCCGCTTCGACCGCTCCCGTCACGCCGCTTGCTGACGCAACCGTCGCGCCGTCGCTGCCCCGTGCCCGACCCCG
>PWKZ01000004.1 GCA_003559575.1 Bradymonadales bacterium
GGGAGGCAGCGGCGCGCGCCCGCGACGGAGGGGAGCGAGTCCTCGAGCTGCGCCTCGAGATCCGCGCTGCGGAGGCCGCGGGGGGCACCCCCGACGCCACCGACGAGGGTTCACGGCACGCCGGACAGACGCTGCGAGCAGTCCGCCGGACGGCGCTCGCGCTCGGCGGCCGGTGGATCGCAATGGAGGCGCTGTCGGCCGAGGTCCGGTTGTGGGAGCGCGCCGGCCTTGATCATGAGGCCACAGAGGCCGCCGAGGCGCTCCTCAAACTGAGCACCACGGCCGAGCTGAGGCGCTTCGTGGGGGAAGCGCTCGAGCAGTTGGCAAAGCCCGACGCAGAGGGCTTTGGGGCCGCCGCGAGGACATTCGCCGAGGAAGCCCTGAGGCTGTGGCGCGACTGCGGCTTTGTCCCCGTGGGAGCGGCGGGGAGGCGGGAGGGCGCCCCACCGCCGGAGGCCCAAGAGGTCCGGTCGCAAGATGATCCGGCCTCGAGGGAGGCCCGTGGCCGAAAGCGAAGCCAGGAGACGAGACGCCTGGGATAGCTAGCTGCATGTTCAAGTGGCGGTTCGACGAGCAGGCGCGCTTCTCGCGCTTTGCGCGCCTGGCCGCTGGTCGCGAGTTTTTTTCCGCGCCGGCGCATCCGCCGCTCCGGGCGCGTGGCCGGAGAAACGCTCACTAGTTCCACCAATTGGGTGCTCGGGATCAGACCTGGCTCTCGACTATCTCGCGCGAGATGAAGATCGGGTGGAGGGTGTCCCTGAAATCTCTCACCTCACAGGCGAAAAGGCCGGCGCAGATGGACGAGACGGCGCACGGCTCGCAGGCGTCCGCCTTGCCGTAGCGCTCTCGCAGGACAGAGTCGTCCACCTGGCCCCTCTCGTCCAGGAACGCTATCCGGCGTGACTCCGATTTGATCATCTTGCGCGTCTCCGTGCTGCAATGGGCAAAATCCGCCATGTAGCACAGCGGCACTCTCTCGACCCGAAACGTCCGCTCGGTGCTCGCCAGGAGCTTCAGCGCCCGAAACAACGACAGCTCGAAATGAATCGGAGAGGCGATCACGTCGGGGTTCTCGCGCGCCCGCTGCGAGGTGGGATCGAGGTTGTTGAACACCCAGTGGCGCAGCCATGGAAAGCGCTCGATCAACCAGGCGACCGTCAGATCGAGGTGCCCGGCGTTGGCCGAGTTGAGCGTGGTGTTGATGTCGGTCACCACCCCGAGCGCGCCCAGGTTTTCAAGGGCTTTGGTCAGGCGGGAGAGCGAATCCGCCTTGCCCGTGAGCGCCGCCTGCACATCTGCCAGATGGCTCTGGAGCGACAGGTGCACATGCCTGAGCCCGGCGTCGAAGAGAGTGGCCAGGTAGGCGCGCTCAGACAGCCGCTGGCCGTTGGTGATGACCCTCGGCGCGATCCCGCGGCTTAACGCGTGGCCGATCACCTCCGGCAGGTCGGGGTGGAGCGTGGGCTCGCCGCCGGTCAGCAGCACCCCGCCCAAAGAGCGAGCGCGGAAGTCGTCGAGCAATGCCACGCACTCGGCCACCGGCAACAACGCCTCGGTGTCGGGGTTGGAGCAAAAGCGGCAGCGCTGATTGCAGCGCCTTATCACCTGGATGTAGCCGAACCGCGCCACTGGAGCTACCTCGCCACCTGCCCGTCACACGCCCCGGCGGCGCGCTCCGGCGACAAGACGCCGAACCCAAACGCCCGCAGCGCGTTAATGTGCAGGCCCCGGCAGACCGCGCGGCAGTCACAACGCTCACAGCGGAGGCTGCGCGCATAGTAGTGATCCAGAATGAACTGCGCGGCGAACGCAAACGGATCGAGCAGGGCGACGCCGTCTCTGCGCGGCTCCTCGCAGACGAGCTCCGGCCGCAGCCGGTCCACGCCGGCGGCCGGAAACTCGGGGTCATCCTGCGCCTGCCCGCCCGCGAGGCACGGGGGCAAATTGCGCACCCGCAGCGACCCGGGCGGCAGCTCAGCGAGCACCGCGCGCACCGCCTCCGGCGAGACCTCGTCGCGCTCCACGGCGGTCAACCGCGACCGATTGGCCAGGACCACCACCACCCGCTCCAGGGGCAGCGGCGGCGACGGATCCAAGAGCGCTTTCAGGATCGGGAGCGTCTCCTGGTTGACCCAAAGCTCGACCTCAAGCTCCGCGTGGCGCGCGAGTTCGGCGGCAATATCCGCCAGCTGCCCGTCGCGCCACAGTGTCAAGCGAGTGATCTCGCCCACGCCGAGCGCCGCGTGCCCCTCGCCTATCCCGGCATAATCATCGAGCCGGAGCACGATCTCGGGCAGGGGGCCCACGAGAGGTGCCACGAGGGCGCCCGCCTCGTCGATTGTCCGCGCCTGAACCTCCAGCCGTCGCACCGGGTGGGCGGCCACGAGCGCTTGAAAGCGCTCCGCCCGCGGCGCGCTGAGTGGGCCATCGAGCGCCGCGACCGCAAACCCGTCCTTTTTCTCGCCCAGCCCCGGCTCCGCCGCCCCGCTCAGTCGTCGCCGAAAACGCCGAATCACTTCGCAAAAGCGCTGCATGAAGCAGTATTCACAGCGCTCGCCCAGGCACCCGAGCGCCTGGTCGCCGCGCGCCGCGAGATCGGTGAACATCTCGCGCCGGCCGTTGACCTCGTCGAGGATCTTGTAGGGCTCCTGGATGAGCCACTCGTAGCCCTCCAGGTGCTCCACCGGGAAGCGGTTGGTCCAGAGATAGAGCCCCGGCCGCGCGCGGCCCGCGAGCGCGCGCTGGATATGCGGGAACGCCTCTCCCGGTGTGATGAAAAGGTTCTCCCGGTGCTCCGGGGTGAAGCCACGGCCGAACGGAACGAGCCACAGAAGGTCGAACTCGTGCACCCCGAGCCCCATGAAGAAGTCGAGGATTTCCTTGAGGTGCGGTAGATTCTGACGGTTCAGGACCACGTCTACGTTGGCCACCATACCGAGCCGCCGCGCGTTGACGAGCCCTCGGAGCGCCTGCTCGAACGCCCCCTTGACGCCCGACAGGGCGTCGTGCAGCTCCGGGGTGTGGCCATGAATCGAAAATGTAATCTCGTTCAACCCGAGCGCCTTGGCCCTGGCCGTGAACTTCCCGTATGCGAAGCGCCGTCCGTTGCTGATGGTCTGGATCCAATTGTAGCCGCACTCGCGCCCATAGGCGACGAACTCCAGGAAGTGCGGGTGGATCGAGGCCTCGCCGCCCGAGAGGATCAGTCGCGCCGCCCCCTCGTCGCGCCCCTCGCGGATCCGTTGGCGCACTTCGGCGGCCGGCACCACGAAACCGTCGAGCATGTCGGCGTCGAGACAGAATGTGCAGCGGTTGTTGCACGCCCTGATGGTGCGAACCCAGTTACGCTTCTCGGTGGCCGCCTGTTCGCGGGTCGCCGTATCGGTCACAACCGATCCTTCCCCGCCGCGTCGCCGGGAGCCGCGGGGGGCGCCTCGGGCGCGGTCACTGGGATGAACTCGTCGAACCCGTACTCGTCGGGATACTCACGCCACGGGCCCTCGCAGATGGTGAAGTGGACACACTCGGGGCAGCGTGGCCCCTTGGCCTTGCCCTCGGTCATGCGAAACTCGGTGTAGTCGTCGAGCACGAAATCGGCGTCGAAGATCTTGGTCCGCGGGATGTATTGTTCGGCCACATAGCGCTCGTAGCCGCGCATCAGGCAGTAGGGGATCGCCTCGGTCATCACGCGCCGGCCGGCCGCCAGCCCCACCCTCAGCCCGCGCTTGACATAGGGCTCGATCATCGACATACGCGGCACCATCGCTCCAAAATGCGTCATGGCGCTGCCAACCGGGTGAACGAAGGCGAACTGGTACTGGTCGACCCCCAGACGCACCAGCAACGCCGCCAGCTCCGGGAGGTGGCGAAAGTTGCTGCGCGTGATGACGGAGTTGGTGATCACGGTCATGCCGAGCGACTTGACCACTCGGATCCCCTTCGAGGTCTGGTCGAACGATCCGGGCGCGCGGGTCAAGTAGTCGTGCAGCTCGGCCTTGTGACCATGCAGAGCCGGAGAGAACTCGGTGGCGCCGGCCTCGACCAGTTGTTCGGCCAACTTGCGGTAAGCCAACATCCGCCCATTGGTCTGAATCTGGATGCTCTTGAAGCCGAGCGAACGGGCGTGACCGACGAGCTCGGGGAGATCCTTGCGGATGGTGACCTCGCCGCCCGTAAAGACGATCGAGTCGGAGTCCTCGATGGCACGCTCGAGCTGGACGCGAATGTCCGCCGTGCTCTTGTCGCCGTGCTCGAAACGCTTGTCGCCCTGGACGCAAAAAAAGCACTTGTTATTGCAGTGAAACCCGGTCTTGATGTCGATACGCTCGGTGGCAAGGCGCGGCTGCACGCACTCTGTGCTCTCGGCGTCACTCACCGACGGGGCGCCCGGAGGCGGAGGTTTGCTCATCGCGATCGTTCTCCTCGGCACATACGGGTTGGAACTCGGCCCACCCGTGAGTTTCGATGTAACGATTCCAAACCCCGTCGCAGTGGGGTTCGTGAATACAACGCGCGCACTCGTCGCGTTTGGATTTGCGGGTCTCGTCGAGTCGTCTTCGCGTCAGAAGCCGAAGCGGCGCCCCCTCGTCATCCGGCTCGCCGGTCTCAAAATCAGCACGTAACGCGTCGTCGAGCCCCGACTCGTGCTCATAGTACTGGTAGCGCTCGACAAACCCACGCACCTCGGGAGGGAGATTCTCGGTGACACACGCCGGCACATCAAGCAGGAAGACGCGCCGCCGCTCCTCGGGTGGTAGCCGCAGCACGAACTCTGAGAAGGACTGCGCGACATCCGAGAAACGAGCGACCAGTTTCTCGAATCGGCTCTCGGCGCGTCCCACCGGCTGGATGACGTTGAATATGAATTGATCGATCTGGAGCCCCTGCAAACTGGCCCAGATGTCGTGGAGCAAAAGGTAGTTGCGCCGATTGACCACGGTCGAGGTGTGCAGCCGGAAGGGATAACGGTGTTTGAGCCGCGCCAGGGTCCGCAAGCCGACAATGGTCTGGGCATAGCTCGACACCGAGCGCGTCAACCTGTCGTGGGAGCGCTCGTCGGCACCATGCACCGAGACGACGATGTGGTTGAGGCCGGCGGCGAGCGCGCGCCGCGCCACGCGCTCGTAGGTGAAGAGGCGCCCGTTGGTGATGACTCCGATGGTCTCGTAACCGAGCTCGCGCGCCCACCGCACGTATTGAATGAAGTGTTGATTGAGGAGCGGCTCGCCGGAGGTGAACATCACCTCGCGGGCGCCTTTGCTCTGCTCCATGATTCGCCGAACCTGCTCTGGGGGAACCTCGAGGATCCGGTGGGCGCGGGTGACGCGATCCTCCTCCATGCAAAAAACACAGTTGTTGTTGCAGGCGTAGCCGAGCAGAACGTGGAGGCGCTCGGTTCGCTTGTCCCCCAAGACATCGCCGTCGTCACCGCGGTTGGTTTCAAAGTCAGACGTCAACGGACAATCCCGGGGCCAGTGGAGCAAGCAGTCGAATCCCTGAGCAGGCACCGCTCAAACGAACTCATTGTAACAACTAGCAGAGGGACGCGCGCACCGTCAATTCTCAATCATCCACCGCGTCCGTGGACCGATCATTGACACTCTGATATGCCGGTGCTAGATTTCCGCCGCGTGTGCGGGGTTTGCCGTCTCTCAACCTTGCGGGAGGAAACAGTTGCAAAGTGAAATCGAAGGCATCTTGGTCGAGCCGGAACAAAATCGCGTCCAACTGACGGTGACGCCGGAAGCCTACCCAATGGACGCCATTTATGGCGCCGGCTTCGTCTTCACTGATCGCGCATATGTGTTGCTCGACAAGGCAGAGGGCCAGTATGTCAAGGTAACTCTCACCGCCCGCCAGCCGGTCGATGAAAAAGCCCTGGCCGAGCTGGGCGGTCAATTCGCCAACGAGCTGCTGGCTCAAGCGCTGCGCGAGACGATCGCCAAGAAGACCACTAAAATCCGGGAACTCATTATCAACCGAGCGCTCTACTCGACCCTGGACAGTGGCTCTCCCGGGGGCGACGTCTTCGACGAAGACGACGACCTCGAGTTCCTCGACGATCCCCTGGGCATCGCCGTCCCATGGGAGGAGAAGTTCGAGGGCGAGGGCGGAGCGCAAACCGAGACAGCGAGCGATCCTCTCGAAGGTGGACCGGGCGCCGATGAAGATCTCGATCTAGGCGACGATCCTCTGGAGATCGGCGCGCTGTGGGAGGAGAGCGATTCGGCGGCCGCGGCTCCCGCTGAGGAGAAAGCGGCCGAAAAGAAAGCGCCGGCCGAAAAGAAAGCGCCGGCCAAGAAGAAACCAGCCGCCAAAAAGAAGAAAGCGCCGGCCAAGAAGAAACCGGCGACCAAGAAAAGGTCCACCAAGGGCGATTCGAAGAGTGCCGCGCCCAAGGCGAAGAAGTCGCCGGGGAAGGGTAAGGCATGATTACGACTCTACGATTTTCTAAAGAGTTGTACACGCGCGAGGCCATCGACGAGGTCGTCGAGGCCTGGGCCGAGGTGGGCACTTTCTCGGTTGGTGAAGAAGGTGAGCACCACACGGTGGCCATCGAATCATTGGCCGATGAGGCTCTTGAAAGCGACGCGCTCGCGGAGATCGCGGGCGAGTTCGGCAACTATTTGCTGGGCGTCGTCGTGAACAACCGCCGCTAACGGGAGCGGCGTCCCCGCCAAAGCACTTCCGAACCGCTCCACCGCTCAAAAGGCAAGATGCGGGGGGTAGGCGCGAAACCGGCGGGGCGGAAGGGATTGCATGTTCCAATGCACGAAGTCGTCGCCAACGCTCTAAAGAACACCAATGACAACCTCCTCGGTTTTTTCCGCTTCCGTGAAGTGAACGACCACTACCTGCTGGTTGGCGAGACCGGCCGCTGGATCTTCCTGACCCCGGACGATTTTGCGTCCTTGATCCGCGGTGATCTCCCCACCGAGTCGCCGCTTTACAAGGAGCTTGCCGATCGCAACCTTCTGCGGCCGGGGCTGAATGTGGCCAAGGAAGTGCGCGACTACCAGACCAAGAACCGGTTCACGCTCGCCGGGCCGACATTGCACATTCTCATCGCCACGCTGCGCTGCAACCATGTCTGCCGCTACTGCCACGCCAGCCGTGAGGGCATGGATCGCACCGAGTTCGACATGACGCCGGAGACCGCCGACAAGGTGCTCGATCTGGTCTTCCAGACAACGGCCAAGGACATCACCATCGAGTTTCAAGGGGGTGAGCCGCTGGCCAACTACCCGCTCGTCCAGTACGTCATCGAACAGGCCAACGAGCGAAACAAGGAGGCCGGCAAGCGGCTCGCCTTTTCGCTCGTGACGAACCTCTCTCTCTTGAACGACGAGATGCTGGACTATCTCCTCGATCACCATGTCCAGATCTGCACCTCGGTGGACGGGCCCGAGGATCTGCACAACAAGAACCGCACCTTCACCTGCGGGGACTCCTACGCCGAGACACTCCACTGGATGAGGCGGGCCAACGAGGGCTACGCGGCCCGCGGGCTCGACCCCTCGCTCTATCACGTCGAGGCCCTGCTCACCGTGACGCGGCAGTCGCTCGAGCGTCACAAAGAGATCGTCGACACCTACATCGAACACGATCTCACGGCCCTGTTTTTGCGCCCCCTGAACCCCTTCGGGTTCGCCAAGGGGACGTTCGCGAAGATCGGCTATACGGCCGACGAGTTCCTCGAGTTCTACTTCAAGGCGCTCGACTACATAATCGAACGCAACAAGCAGGGCGACGACATCCTAGAGCGATTCGCGGCCATCTTCCTGACCAAGATGCTCACCCCGCACGACCCGAACTACCTGGACATTCGCAGCCCATGCGGGGCCGGCATCGGTCAGGTGGCGTACAACTACGATGGCCGGGTCTTCACCTGCGACGAGGGGCGCATGGTGGCGCAAATGGGCGACGATGCTTTCGTAATCGGCGACGCCGCCACCTCGCAGTACAAAGACGTGATGGAGCACGAGACCGTCAAGGCGATCGCCGTCGCCTCGTGCCTCGACGGCCTCCCGGACTGCATCGACTGCGCCTACAACGCTTTTTGCGGGACTTGCCCGGTGTTCAACTACACCGAGCAGGGCAACATCTTCCAGTCGGCGCCGACCAACGAGAAGTGCCGCATCCACAAAGCCATCATGGACAGGCTCTTCGGCTTGCTCCAGGAGGGCGACCCGGAGACGGTCGAGATCTTGACCCGCTGGACCAAGACCCGTGACCGGCAAGTGTTCTACCAGGCGATCTGATCCATTGAGGTTCACATGAAGATTTTGATAACCGGGGGGGCGGGGTTCCTCGGGTTGCACGTCGCCCATCTCGCGGCCCGTAACGGCCACGAGGTCGTCTTGCTGGACATCGACGACTTCGAGCGCGCCGAGTACCCGGAGGGAGCGCGATTCCTCATCGGCGACGTCCGCGATGAGGCCGCCCTCGACATCGCGCTCGACGGTGTCGACGGAGTCATCCACGGCGCCGCCGCGCTCCCGCTGTGGTCGGCCGAGGACATCTTCTCAATCAACGTCTTCGGCACCCGGACGATCCTGCAACGGATCCTCCAACACCCGACAGTCAAACGGACCGTCCTGGTCTCCTCCACCGCGGTCTACGGCGTCCCCAGGGTACACCCGCTGCTCGAATACTTTCCGATGGTGGGGGTCGGCCCCTACGGCGAGAGCAAGATCCTCGCCGAGGCGGTATGCGATGAGTTCCGCGAGAGAGGTCTCGTGATCTCCACCATCCGCCCCAAGACCTTTATCGGCCGCTATCGGTTGGGGGTCTTTCAGATTCTCTACGACTGGATCGAGCGCGGCAACCGCATTCCGGTCATCGGCGACGGACAAAACCGCTACCAGCTCCTCGAGGTGGAAGACCTGGCCGAAGCGATGCTGCTCTGCCTCACCACCGAGGACGCGGCGGCGGCCAATGAGGTCTACAACGTCGGAGCGGCCGAGTTCGACACGGTCCAATCGGATCTGGGCGCGCTCTGCCGACACGCCGGCAGCGGTGCCCGGGTCATGAAGACCCCGGCCGCCCCGGTCATCGCGGTGCTGCGCGCGTTGGAGGCGACAGGGCTCTCGCCGCTCTACGAGTGGGTCTACGGCACGGCGCACAAGGACTCGTTCGTCTCGATCGAGAAGATAAGGGAGCGCCTGGGGTGGCAGCCCCAATACAGTAACGCCGAGGCGCTAATCCGCTCCTACGAGTGGTATCTGGAGAACAAGGACACCATCGCCTCAGGCTCCGGCGTGACCCACCGGGTCCCGTGGAACCAAGGCGCGCTCAAGATCTTCCGCGCCATTCTGTAGCCGGCGATTGCGGCCAAACGCGGCATACATCTTCGTTTCACCGGCGAATAGGCGAGCGCTCCCGATCCAGAACGCGCAGCTCGCCGTCTTTTATCACGACCCGCATCTCGGCGAGTTGCTCCGCTTCATCACGAGTGAGGCCTCCAAATGCAGGGATCCCCTGCTCCCTCAACAGCAACGCGAGGTGTGAGAGCAATCCGCCTCCGCCCACTATCAACACCCCGCGGGCTCCGGCGAGCTGCGTGGACCACTTGTTGGATGTATCCGGCAGGAGCGCAATATAGTCGAACTCGGACGCATCATGAGGCAGAGGCAAACAGGAGACGACGCCGGAGACCACGCCCGGCACCAGCGTATTTAGCCGATAGCGCTGGGCGCCAGAGTTCACAGCCGCAGGTGTTTGTTTGGAGGTCTCACCGAGAGCGGGGTCTAACTCCGCTGTCCCACACTCGCCGGCCGCACGCGCGGCTGCCGCCAGAAACTCCGCGCGGCGCTGACTTAGAATCCCTGGCTCCGGCAACAACGCACCGCTCATAGCTCGCACCCACTCCGACAGGCGAAGGTGGGCCAGGAGATCGACACTCTCCTCGGTAACGCCAGTGTCCGACTGCCGGACGCTGTCGGCCCCCGCCCCCTCATCACTGTATCGAATTGGCCGGACAGGCAGTTTGTCCGGCAGGGCGCTCAGCATGGCCAGCAGTTGTTCATGCATCCGTTGTCTACGACGGTCCAGCCTGTCAACCGTGCGACGTGAGTAGCGCATCAACCATCTATGCCATGGAATGAGCGGGCAGAAGTCATCACGCCCCCGACCGGAGTCTTTCTCACGAACAACCAGGTCATCCAATACAAACCCGATCTCGCGCCAGATCTCGGCCATACGTTGGGTGCGACTCTGCAACCAGGCAGTGCGCCGAATCTGGCGGACCGTATCCCCCCCGGCACGCAAAGCGCCGACACCACGCAAACGCAGCCTCAAAACACTCACACATGCGCCCACGATCATCCGAGGGAGGGACCTCTGACGAGGGTGAAACCGGAGCGACGGCGCTACACTGGAATAATCAATGAACGGTCGCTGGTGAATCAGCCTCAGTCCGATCTCGGACTCATCGACACACGTCGCGCTGTCCCGCTGGAGATCCGCCGCGATGGTGGATCTGAGGATCTCCATTCGCTCCCCGAATAACACGTCAGCGTTCAACAGAGCCGCGTCCCGTCAAGTGGTGTATGAGAGTTCGGCCTCTCCCTCCTGGTCCTTCCAGGAGAACGGAAAGAATCTACCCCTCGTCGTCGTCGGGGCTGTGGGCAGTGTGGGAAACCGCGTA
>PWKZ01000081.1 GCA_003559575.1 Bradymonadales bacterium
CCTTCACCAAATCGATGCTCGACGTAGGCGCTGCGTTTGCCTCCGCTCGATTTGGCTTGTTTCCTTGCACTTGCACCCGCCTCACTCCCCTCGGTCCACGGACGCGGTGGAGGATTGAGGCTCTCCACGCCCTCGACCATTATGGACCGAGGGGGTACTCCAAAACGAACCCTACCCCCTCGCCGCCTTCTTGGCCATAATTTGGATTGCGCGCTATTAATAACTATGATCCACCTGTGGATCGCTTGGTTGAGTCGGCACCTCTGATCGATGGCAAAGGAACAAGAATTGAGTCGACACTCTCTGCTATCAAGAGACTTGGGCCGTCTCCGGCTGCCTCAATTACCGGCGCTGATCCTGGCGCTTTCAGTCGCGATGTCAGCGGTCGAGGTTTTCGCGGGACCACCCACCGCGCCACGAACCTCGGCCACCACGGCCGGGCTGTTTCTGGCGCAGGGCGGCATCTCCGAGCCCATCGCCGACGAACTCTCGGAGGTCTTGATAGCAGTCCTCGAACACGGTCAGGAGCTGCGCGCGCTACCCAAGGAAAGTTTTCGATTACTCCTCGCCGAACACGACGATCCCATCGCATGTGCCCGCGAGCACTCTTGCCTGCGCGAGGTGGGGCGAGATGCAGGCCTCGACTTCATCGCAATCGCCGAGGCCCGAACCGAAGAAACCAGGACACAACTGACTGTTCGGCGTTACAGCACCGCGACCTCACTCGTGCGGACCCAGCGATTCGACTTCACAGGAGGGCTCGGTGAGATCGCCGACGCGCTCCAGGCCGCCCGCGACGAACTGTTGCGCCCCGAAGAGGCCGTCTTGCGGATCTCGGTTCCGGAGAAGGGCGCCCGCGTCAGCGTCGACGGGTTGGAGCTGGGCTACACCCCTCTCGAACCCCGTGAGGTGCATCAAGGCAAATTGCGCCTACACATAGAGAAAGACGGCTTCATGCCACGCGAGAAGTCTGTCGAGTGTCGCGCGGGATCAGACTGCAACGTAGCGCTCATGCTCCACCGGTTGCCGCGCGCGGTTCCCGAGAAGCCCGCTCCGGACGAGTTGGCCGAACCATCCTCGGCTGAGCCCGCTCCCACGATAGCTGAACCGCCCGCGTCGCCCACACCCCGAAGAGTGTCCACGACGCGCGCTTTCGCATGGGCCACGCTGGGGGTGGCGCTGGCTGCCTCCGCCACGGCCACTACAACAGGAGTCCTGACCCACTACACACAGCAAAACCTCTTGTCGGCATGCGACTCCGACAATCAGGTTTGCAGCATCACGCAACGCGAAGCCTCTCGGAGGCAGAATCGTGGGGAGCAGTTGGCGCTTGCCACCAATATCACGATCGGGATCGCGGGGGCCGCCGCGGTTGCAAGCGTGGTCCTGTTTTTGATCGAACCCAAGGGGCAACCCTCGACCGCCACGATCGATGTGGCGCAACCGCCGCCGCCCCTTTCGGCTTCGGCCGACTCAACGGATGCCCCCGACGGCGTGGTGCGCGCGACACCCAAGCTCGTCGTCTTCCCCGAGATGCTCCCGTCCAGCGCGACAATCGCTCCCGGGCTCGGCGCCCGATTAACATTTTGACAATGGTGCCGCCCGCTCGCGGTGAGCACCGGTGCTTTCGCCATTGGAGACATCAACGATGAGACACCTGCTACTCGCACTTCTGCTGCTCGCGCTCGCGAGCGGCGCCGCCCACACGCGCACTCTCGAGTTGACCAACCGCAACGCCGAGCTAATCGGCAAGGTGGACACCCGACTGGCTCGCGCCACGGCCAAACGCCTGATGGAGTTAGACGCCATCAGCGACGATCCCATTTTTCTGCATGTGGATTCCCTTGGCGGCTCGGTCGAAGCCGGCTTCATCTTGATCGACACCATCAAAGCCATCCGCAGCCCGGTCCACGCCCTGGTCGAGAGCAAGGCCTACTCGATGGCGGCTATCATCACGCTATTTTGTGACAAGCGGTTCATGCTCCCCAATGCGACCCTTATGTTCCATGAAGCCTCGTACGGAACCCGGGGCGAGGAGCCGAGTATCCGCTCGCGCGTCGAATTCAACACCCGCTTCCTGGATCGCATGCATCGCAAAATCGCCGAACACATCGACATGGACGGGAAAAAATACCGCGACCTGATCCGCGACGGCTGGTGGCTCTTGGCGGAAGACGCGCTCTCGGTGGGCATAATAGACGAAATCGTAACCTCGCTCAGCTACACCGAATCCCCCACTGAGAGGGTCGAGATCAGACGCACAGTAACAATCACCCGCAAGCGCCACATCGATCCCGACAGCGCCGACTGACAGGTTGACAAACGGGGGTCGGATCCCTAGCTTTCACGAGCTTTTTGGAACGCCGGGAGAAAACCGGCACCCTCGGAGAATGCCCATGCCGATCTATGAATACCGTTGCAAAGCGTGTGGCGCGCTTTATGAAAAGCTGCAGTCAATCACCGACAGCAGCCGCCCGCCGTGCGAATCGTGCGGCTCCTCCGACACTACCAGGCTGATCTCGATGAGCGCGTTCCACCTCAAGGGTTCAGGCTGGTATGTGACCGACTACAAGGCCAAGAACAACGGATCGAGCGTACCTTCCGAAAAGAAGCCCGGCGAGAGCAAGCCTTCGGAGAGCAAGCCTTCGGAGAGCAAGCCTTCGGAGAGCAAGCCTTCGGAGGGCAAGCCTTCGGAGGGCAAGCCTTCGGAGAGCAAGCCTTCGGCCTGACTCCTTGAAGGGAAGTTGCATGGGGGGGCGTTAGCGTTTCTTGGTGAGCTCGCGCCAGATTCGCGCCCAGATGGAGTTGTCGGGAGTATTTTGCCGGCGCATCTCCAGAAGCCTCAGCTCTCGTTGCGCCTCCACGTAGTTCTCGCGCAGTCGGATCGCCCCCCGAAGTGACTGCTCTACCTTGGTGAGATCGCCACGTGCTTTCCAATAGAGCGCCAGATGATAAAGCGCGGCAGCGCGCTCTTCGCCATGCGATAACTCGCGAGCACGCTCCCAAAGCTTGTACGCCTCCTCGAGACGCTCCTTCTCGGAGCGCTCGGGGTTGTGAAAGATGGCCAGCCCGAGTTTGACCATGAGCTTGGGGTTCGTCGAGCCGGCCGCGTAAGCACGCTGCAAAAACTCTTCCGCTTGTTGATACGCGCGGCGCTTCAGCATCATGTCGCCGCGATAGCTGAAGACCCGCACCTCCTCATCGTCCCTGCCAACCGGCCGCGCTTCCCTTTGGGCCTTGCTCCTACCCATATAGGCTGCCCGGCTTTGCGGGTTAGAGATAACATTATAGGCGTTTGTCAACGCACGAAATACGTCCCGCGCGTGACCTTCCCGATCATCGAACCCCGCACGCGCCAGCCTGTCGGGGTGCAAAGTCTTGGCGAGTTTGAAATAAGCGGCCTTGATCTCTTCCGCGCCGGCGTGTTCGGGCACATCCAGCAGCGCAAATAGATCGCCCTGCTCGATTTCCTGCTGTTTTCGCTTGATTAACTCGCGCAGTTTGGCAGGTGTCATTCGACTCCCCAGTAGAAGTACCTGAGACAAGAGCGCCGGCGGGTCTATCACTCAGCCCCCCCGCCATCGTGCATTGTAAAATGATCCGCAGAGGAACCGCAAGGTCGGCCCTATCCCTCCACCTGAACGAACCGACGATTATGGCCCACCTCGTCTGTGGACCGAGGGGAGTGAGGCGACGATTATGGATTGACCTCCGCCACGTGGGCGGTTATTGAATGCGCGTACCGGCAGTCGCTGGTAATAGTGCTCTCCGACAGCGAGGAATCAAACAAATGGCAAAACGCATTTTGGTCGAACCCTCCCGCACACTGATGGAATTCAGGCTTCTCCCCGGTTTGACCACTCCGGAGACGGCCTCGGAGCGCATCTCACTCAGGACTCCGCTCGTCCATCAACCAGAAGGTAGACCACCGCTCTGCTTGAACATCCCTCTGGTTTCGGCCGCGATGCAGTCCGTCTCCGGTCCGGAGATGGCCATTGAGCTTGCCACATTGGGCGGCGCTGCGTTCATCTTCAGCTCTCAGCCTCCTCAAGAGCAGGCCGAGATGGTCCGCAAGGTCAAGCGCTACAAGGCGGGCTTCGTGACCCCGACCACGGTCACGGCCGACACCACGGTGCGCCGGGTGATAGAGATCCGGGAGCGCACCGGATACTCGACCTTCCCCGTGGTCGACGAGGCAGGACGATTACTTGGGATCGTCCGGCGCAACGACTTCGATGACGCCCTCCACGCCGATCTCCCGATAGGCGAGCGAATGATCGCTTATGACAAGCTCGAGGTCGGTGTCGAGATAGGCGATCTCAACGAAGCGCACAGGCTACTTGTGGAGAGTCACCAGGCAATACTGCCCATTGTCGACCGCGACCGGCGCCTCAAGCACCTGGTCTTCCGGAAGGACATCCGCAATCACCTGGATAACCCCCTGCAGGTCGTGGACTCCCAACACCGCCTGTTGGCGGTTGCGGCCATCAACACCCACGACTTCAAGGATCGGGTGCCGCGGCTGGTTGAAGCCGAAGTGGACGTGGTGGCCGTGGACTCGTCCGACGGCCACACCACTTTTCAGCGCGAAACCATTGAGTGGCTCGCGGCCAACCATCCAACCCTCCCGGTCATCGGCGGCAACGTGATTACCGAGGCCGGTTTCCGCTATCTGGTCGACGCGGGCGCCGCGGCGGTCAAGGTCGGGATGGGCGGAGGCAGCATCTGCATCACCCAAGAGCAAAAGGGCACCGGCCGCGGGCTGGCGACCGCGGTGATACGGGTGGCGGAGGAGAGAGATCGCTACTTCGAGGAGACCGGGAAATATATCCCCGTGATCGCCGACGGCGGCATTGTGACCGCCAAGGATGTGGTCATCTCGCTGGCGCTGGGAGCCGACTGCGCCATGCTGGGGCGCTACTTCGCAAGAATGGAGGAGGCGCCCACCGAAAAAGTCGTGATCAACAACCGGCCCATGAAGCCCTACTGGGGCGAAGGCTCGGCGCGGGCTCGCTACTGGCGAGA
Organism: Bradymonadales bacterium; assembly: GCA_003559575.1. GTDB lineage: Bacteria > Myxococcota_A > UBA9042 > PWKZ01 > PWKZ01 > PWKZ01. The sequence continues at coordinate 5,026 of PWKZ01000081.1, forward strand.
CATCCGCTATCATCAAGCCAAATTCTCGGAGGGGGTCGAAGGGTTTGTCGAATACGCCGGCAAGCTGCGCGACAATCTCGACGAGACCCTGGCCAAGATCACGGCCTCGATGTCCTCCTGTGGGGTACGGAATATCAATGAGTTGCATCGCAACTCGGAAATCGAGCTGGTATCGGCGCTCTCCATTCGCGAGGGCAAGGTGCATGACCTCTACATGCCGGGCCAAGACGGAAACTACAACACCAGGACCTGGGGAAGCTGATGCCCAACGCCATAGTATTGGGCTCCCAATGGGGAGACGAAGGAAAAGGCAAGGTGGTCGACCGCCTTGCCCACGGCATGAACGTGGTTGTGCGCTTTCAAGGAGGCGCCAACGCCGGACACACAGTGGTGGTGCAAGACAAGAAGTATGTGCTCCACCTCCTGCCATCGGGGATATTGAACGCCGATACGGTCAGCGTGATCGGCAACGGCTGCGTCGTCGACCCGAGGAAGCTCGCCCAGGAGATCGACTACGTGCGCGGCCACGGCTTCAGCGTCTCACCCGAGAACCTGGTGGTGTCCCACGCCGCGCACATGGTAACCCCATTCCACCGCCACGCCGACACGCTGACGGGCGGCAAGGTCGGCACCACTGGGCGCGGCATCGGGCCGACCTATGAGGACAAGGCGCGGCGCACCGGTTTGCGCCTCGAGAGCTTGCGCGACGGATCCTGGCGAGAGGGGTTCAGGCAGCTTCACGAGTTGTGGCGAGTGATCTGCCCCGCTCCGCCCGACTCTCCCTATCCCGATCCCGAAAAACTAATCGCCGAGATGGAACCGCTTTTGGAGTCGCTCGCGCCGTTTGTCACCGACACGCAGGAGGCGCTCGCGACCCAGGTCCGAGCCAACCGCTCGGTGCTGTTCGAGGGCGCCCAAGGCACTCTGCTCGATATCGACCACGGCACTTATCCCTTCGTCACATCGTCATCGACTACCATAGGTGGAGCGCTCACGGGCACGGGGGTCTATCTCCAGTTCGACCACCGCATCGCGGTGGTCAAAGCCTATACGACCAGGGTCGGCAACGGCCCCTTCCCCACCGAGCTCGACGACGAGGTGGGCCGGGAGTTGCGCCGGCGCGGCGACGAGTTCGGCGCCACCACGGGCCGCCCCAGGCGTTGCGGCTGGTTGGATCTGCCGTTGCTCAGGAAGAGCTTCATCGCCAACGGCTTCAACCGCATCGCGCTCACCAAGCTCGATTGCCTGTCGGGCTTTGATCCCATCAGGGTCGCGGTGGAGTACGACGAGAGCGGCCGACCGGTCTACCAGGATCTCGCCGGTTGGGAGTCCGACATCAGGCCGGCGACGAGCCGCGGCGATCTGCCTCGCGAGTGCCAAGACTACATCGAGTTCATCGAGACCAGCCTGGGAGCCAAGGCGTTCCTGATCTCCACCGGCCCCGCGCGGCATCAAACCATCGAGGAGCCGCTCACCTAAACCGGCAGACGACGATTACGCACCTTGAACTCCCCGAGCGCGTGCAATAACCTCGCGGCAGGACACGCTAGAGGACCGGACAAATGCACGACGGCAAACATAATCACGCGCGGCCCACCGCCAGTGAGCCTCGGCTCGGTGTTCACTCAAGGTTTCTGGCTCCCAACCTGATTACCTGCGCCAACCTGGCGCTCGGGTGCCTGTCTGTGGTCGTGTCGTTTCAAGGGAACACGACGGCGGCCGGCTGGCTCATCGTAATGGCGGTCTTGTTCGACAAGCTGGACGGAACCGTGGCGCGGTTGCTCAACGCTTCGAGCGAGTTCGGCGAACAACTCGATAGCTTCTCGGACTTCCTGGCCTTCGGTGTCGCGCCCGCCGTGCTCTTTTTCAAGCTCTTCGGAGCCGATTCCCCCGTCATCACCTACTCCTGCGGGATCCTCTACGTGATCGCCTGCGCTCTCCGGCTCGCCAAGTTCAATGTCCTTGGAGTACGGCTCGGGCGCGATTATTTCTTTGGAATGCCGACCCCTGTCGCGGGCTCCTTGATAGTCTCGCTCTACCTCACGGTGGCCAAGCACGAAGGGGCGGCGTGGCTGCCGTTGTCACTGGACACTCTCTCCTATCTGGTGCCCATCATGCAGAACATCTTTGCGTTGTGGATGGTGAGCGATCTGCCCCTCCCCAAACTGAGGCCGCGCGCGAGCAAGTTGGTCAACGCCTATCAGACGGTGAGCGTCGCGCTCATATACTTGATCGGCCTCACCTGGTTCTTGCTCCCCGATGAGCTTCGCCTGCCCGAGTTCTTGCTGTTCTCGAGCGTGCTCTACATCTCCGTTGGGGGCACTTGGGCCTACGCCAAGGGGATTCGCCTCACCGATATGTTACCCGAGTCCGATCGGTGAGTGCCGTCGCGGCCCCCGTGATTGGACTCGCGCGGTCCCAAAACGGGACTCCCTGCTCGACCTTCCCTTCGTCATCTCCCGTCCTCAGGCCGCGCTAGCCCTTGGCACCGTTTCTGCAACTCCCCTCCAACGCGAGCCCGCTCGAACAGCTCGCGGTCGAGCGAAGACCGCGCGACTACGTTGGACGCAACTCTTTTTGGGAGAGCAAAGATGGATCAGACCGAAAAACGACTTCACGCCAACCTGATGATGATCGTCGATTTTGTGTCGCGGCAGCTGCCCGGGGAGCTGTTCGACCGCCTGAGCGGGCCCGAGTCGCCGCCTGAAACCGATCATGAACGTTTCGTCTTGATCGCGCGCCGCATATTTGGGCTGGGGCTGCCGCCCTGGCTCGTCGAGCAACGTTTCGCGGCGACCCGTGAGGCGCTCGCCGACCTGGTCCCCGCGAAGGTGGCGGCGCTCGAGGAGCGTGACATTGCGCATTTCCTGTCCGTGGACGCCGCGCTCCGTAACCGCGCCAAGGTACTGGCGGTGCGTCACAACGCCCGGGTGGTACAGCGGCTCGCCTCCGAGCACGGCGACCTGAACCGCTTCGCCGCCGTGACAATCGCCCAAAACGGCAACGAGGTCCGCGGCCAGGAGGCGTTGATGCAGGCACTTCAACGCGAGTTGCAGTTCATCGGACCGATCTCGGCGGCGCGCATCGCGCAAGAGTTGGGGGTTGACGTCATGGTGCCGCACCGCTCGGTACTGAGATTTCTCCACCGGCTCGGGGCCGGGGGCACGGACGGGCGCGGGGCCCAGGAGTTGAGTGAGAGAGTCGCGCCCGAAGCGTGGGGGCCGCGCCGGCGAGGCCGGCTTGGGGCAGTGCTGTTGGCGTTCGCCACCGGCCGCTGGTCATCCGTCGCGGTCTGCAACGGCGAGCCGAATTGCGGCGCCTGCCCGGTCGCCCCCGACTGCCCGCGAAACGGCGTCAGTGGGCCACGCGATGAGCATTCCTCGCGAGCAAGCGGCTCTCAGACGACCGGTTCGACGGCGCCGCTCTCGGCTGAACGGTAGGCGGCGTCAACGATCTTCATGATCGCCAGGCCGTGATCGGGGCCGGGGTTACAGTTCTTGCCGCGCTTGATGCAGTTGACGAAGTGCTGCATCTGGCCGTCATAAATGAACTGCGCGCAGTGCTCTGTACGCTCGGGCACCTTGGGAGTGAACACGCCGTTCAAGCCGGCAATCTTCAAGCGCAGCTCGGATGGGAAAATCCGCCCATACCCCTTGGTCCCATAAACCTCGGTCGCCGCCTCCGGACCGCTCATCTGCGGCTGCCACCAACCGCTCTCGATGATCGAGGTGGTGCCACCTTCCCACTCGATCATCAAGATGCCGCTGTCGTCGACGTCGTAGTTGCCATAGTAGGTGCCGATGCGCGCGTAGACACTTTGCGGTGCCGGATCGCCGAGGATGTAGCGAACCGTGTCGATGGCATGGACTCCCATGTCGGCCAACGCCCCTCCGCCGGCCTTGGCCCGCTCGGTGAACCACCCACTCGGACCCCAAAGCGCGTGGATTCCGTAGCCCTTGGTCTTGATAACGCGCCCGAGCAGACCCTCGACGATCGCGTTGCGCAAGAACTGCGCCTCGGGGTCGAAGCGCCACATGTGCCCCACGAGCAACCTCAAATCATTGGCGTGCGCCAGCTTGGCCATCTGCTGCGCCTCTTCGGTGTCGAGCGCCATCGGCTTCTCCACCAGAACATGCTTGCCGACTTCGAGGAAGCTGTTGGCCAGCGGCTTATGCAGCGCGTTGGGGACCGCCACCACCACCGCATCGACGGCGGGGTCGGTCAACAACTCAGCGGGATCGGACAACAGCCGCGTCAACCCGAGAGCGCGACCGAATTCATCGCGTCGTTGCGCGTCGGGATCAACCGCTGCGACAAGCTCGGCGCCCGCGGCGCTCTGAATCGCGCGCGCGTGATAAGTGCCGATGTACCCACAACCGATGACTGCGATGCCGATTTTGTTGGTCATATTTTAGCTCCCTTAAGCAAAGAAAAGATCAAGACCCGAACGACTGACGCCAGACAAATCATCTCGCGCCAGGCTCGGATCCGAGCGCCGCAAGCTTGGAGCGCGCACGCGCCGCGCGCTCGGCCAGCACCTCGAGATCGGCGACGGCATCTTCTTCGTCGGATCTCTCGGCGCCGATGGCGCGCGCGCGGGCGACGGCTTCCTTGAGCAGCTCCCGCGCCTCCTCCCCCACCGGCCCTACGGGACCGCCGGAGGCGTAAGCCGCGATGGACTCGGTGTGCAATTCGCGCTGCATGAACGCCACATCGGTGGCCACCTGCGAGAGAGCCTCGCGGGCCGCGCTCGGCAGCCCAACCATCAAACGGGACAACGCCACCGAGATGGACTCCCAGCCGGGCAAAACAGATCCGGGCAGCGCCGCCCTGCATATGGGCCCCCTTGGCCGATAGGCACGCCTGATGAGCGCCACCGTGACGGCGACGCCGCCGGCGATTAACAGCGCCACGCCAAATAACTTGCGCAACAGCCCCTCCATCACCCCCAGCGCGACGAACCCTCCAAGGACGATGGTGCTCCCAATGATCAAGGCGGTGATGTCCCCCCCTCCGGACGAGGCGCCGCTGACCTCGGCGCGGGCCGAGACGTGGGCCTTGTCCAGGTATTCCACGAGCGCATCGGCCGACTCGCGGTCGAGCCCGGAGCAGAGAATGGTTCGGCCGGCGGCAAACGAGCTTGCCAGGGCGTCTGGGCCCCCTCCACAGTCGAGCACTTGCGAGAGACGATGCGCCAGCTCGTCGCGCTGTTGGCGTGAGGCGATATCGGACACCAGAACCTCATAACCCACCCCGGAGGACGCGTGGCGGATCGGGGGCGCACCACAGTGAGTACAGACCCCGGTGGCGAACGGGTAGTGCCCCTCGCACGACAAACACCGACCGACACGGATGAGATTGTCTTCGGCCATGGCTCGCAATCCACGCCCCTCCGGTTGACACCGGAGCGAGTCTAGCGCAGAACCGAGCAGCCAAGCAAGGCGAGGATCCCTCTCGCCATAATCGTCGGTTCGTTCTGAGGAGCGAGCGTGTGGAGTCGCGTGCATGTGCAAGGAAACAAGCCGAATTAGGCGGAGGCGTAGCAGCGCTACGTCGAGCACTAATTCGGTGCAGGTGACGCCGCAGATGTGCGTGAATCCGCGCG
>PWKZ01000113.1 GCA_003559575.1 Bradymonadales bacterium
CTCGACATGGAAGAGGTCAAGTACAACGGTGATCTGCGCTACCATCAGCTTCATGCGGTGGTGGAGCCGCAGATGGGGGGGCTGCTCGGGTTCGGGCCTCCCTCGGCCGACCCGCTCACAGGCGAGATCATCAACGCCAACGCCTACAACTACACCGGTCTGCTGCGCCAGTACGCCAACCGAATCATGGACGCCATCGAGCAGATGGCGGGGGTCATGTCCCTCCAGGATTACATGAGCGGGCGACACATCGCCAAGGAGATGCGCGAGCTGCGCGTGCCGGTGGACACCGACGATCCGCCCCGGCGGACCACGATGGAGGCCGTCGGGATGGGTTCCATCATCGACGACGACGTGCGCAACTCGCTGCAGACCCACGGGATTGAGCTGAGCGACACGAACTGGGCGCGCGCGCGCATGGGGATCCTGAGCCAGGATCCCACCATGGAGCGAAGTCTGATCGATCAAAATATTCGGCTTTTGTTCCGCGATCCCGCGCTCGCCATCGGGGGGCCGTTGCAGGACAATATGGCCTCCAAGATGAGCCTCAAGAACTGGGCCAACCACGCCGGGTTCAAGCGCCAGCAGGACTTCCGTCTGGAAGCCAGCAACCGCGGCATCGATCTTGCGGGGTTCGCCGATCCGGGTATTGCCGACGTGGTGGAGGATTTTCGCACGCGCTTCGACACTCAAGTGTGCGAAGCTTTCGCCGACCGGCCGGACCTCATCTTTGACTACAACGAGTTCAGCGAGGTCATGCCCGACTGGCGGCGTGACGTGAACCGCTCGGACGGGCAATGCTCCGAGCCGGGCGCGCGGGACGCCGACGGTTACGAATGTGCGTCGGCGTTCATCAACGGCAGGCAGGGCAGCTACTGGGTGCGCGAGTGCCCCGAGCGCGGCGTGACCAACGCGCGTGGTTGGACATGCCAGTATGTGGACCAGGGCGAGTTCGCCGGTGACTACTGGGTCAACACCTGCACGACGGAGAAGCTCCTGGACCAGATCCGGGCGCGGATTCGTGAAGATGAGTTCACCAACCCCTACGCCCATTGGCCGCCGCATGCGCTGTGGACCGACTCCCGTGTGCCCGAGGTGGCCCATACGCAGCTCGAGATTCGCGCAATGCTGAGCGAACTGCGCGCCGAGTTCGTGTCCGAGCTGTATGAGGCGTTGTTCCTCGCAGTCGCGATCCACGAGGTGGGCCACAACCTGGGGCTGCGGCACAACTTCACCGGCTCCACCGACGCGCTCAACTACCCGAAGGAGTTCTGGTATCGCAAGGCCGGGGTCACCTCCGAGCAGGCGGCGCGCGGCGCTTCGGTGTTCGAGGACGGGGTCTATGTTGCGAGCAGCAGTCACCCGGACTTCGAGTGGGGGCGCGAGACTCGCGAGCAGTCGTTGCTGGGCCTTCGCGGCCTGCAGTCGGCTTCGGTGATGGATTATGGCGGAAAGTTCAACAGCGAGTTCCTGGGCGTCGGCCACTACGACCGCGCGGCCATCAAGTTCGGTTACGGCAAGTTGGTCGAGGTCTTTGAAGAGGCGCCCGATCTGGATCCCTACATGGTGTACCTCGAGTCGCCAACCTACGATTACCCTTCTACGCGCCCGCTCCGCTACTCCAAGGGCGACACCATGGAGGACATCTTCAGGCGGGTGCACTACACGCAACTGCCGAACACATTCGGCTCCTCCAACGACGCGATCGAGGCCATGTATGCCCGCCGTGACGTTCGTTACGACGAGGTCGCGGCCGGCGAGCGCACCGTGCCGTACCGCTTCTGCGAATACGACCGGGTGGGCAGCGACCCCTGGTGTTGGCCGCGCTCAACCGGCGCCGATCCTTTCGAGATCGTGGTCAACGCGCTGGATGATCACGAGACCTTCGACTGGTTCTTCCGCGGCTACTATCACGGCAGCGTTCTGTTCTGGCCGGACGACTACTATTACAGCGTCCGCAGCACCTTCTACCTCGCCAAGCTGCAGTATCAGTGGTGGGCGCTCAACCTGGCGCACTACAACCACAACGACTGGTGGCAAAACGGACCCGGCCGCGGCGCCGGACCCAACGGTGAGGACTTGCCGTGGGATGAGGATCCAAGCGGCGGGTTGGCCGGCAAGCTGGCCGCCTACGAGTCTTACGGGGCGCTCGCGGCCGCTTTTGGGCGGCCGGTGCCGGGCTATTACGGCTACAACCGCCGGACCGGCCACTTCGAGCACGTCATGGACTACAACCCCGACAACCTGACCAACGTCTTCCGGTTGTTTGAAGATGATGGGGCGCGCCCGATGTACGCCGGGTGGAGCAATGAGGGATACGGCATCTACCCCGTGCGCGCCGGCTCGATCTACGAGCGGCTGGCGGCCTTCGAGGTGCTCACCGATCCCACGTCGTATTTCAAAGGCGTCGATATGTCCTCCGACGTGCGCCGCTACCGGCTGTCTTTCTACACGTTGTTCCCGGACGAGACTCTCAACTTGCTGGGGGGCGTGCTCACCGGCCAGACCGAGGGCTACGGCCTCTGTATCCGGGTCAACGACTCCGGCAACATGACCTCCATGAATCGGCGCCACTACCTGGCCGGCCTCGACTGCGAGCCCGGGGAGATACCGCTCACGCCCGAGCCGAGCGATTACATCTTCCCGACCACGAAGTATCGCCTCCCGATGCTGGCGGCGTACTACGGAATGTCGCTCATGATAACCGACTACGACCGGCGGTTCATGGATGTGACACGTGTCTTCCTGGCCGGCCACGGGACTGAGCTGGAGTTCGCCGAGGGCACCGAGGTGGCGAACTTCGAGTGCCCGTTCTCGGGCAAGATCTATGTCGCCGCCAAGACCGGCATGAATAACGAGTTCGATCCTGCTTACTATCTCGTCACCGAGGCGGCGCGAGAGCTCGACCGTTACCGTGACGAGGACACCGGCGAGATCCGGTGGGACGCGTTGCGCAATGACTACGAGCGCAGCCGGCTCGAGTTCCTGACCGGTAAATTGGAACTCATTCGTAGCATGCACACCCTCTACGAGACCACGGAGCGTGGCGCTGCCGCGGCGAGTGGTGGCGGCTCCTACTGATGAGCTTCTGACAGAGAGAGCCGCCCCCTTGGGGGCGGCTCTTCCTCTCAATCCGATCTCCGGAGGGCGCGCCTTGATGAGCGTCTCGCGCCTCAGGTGGCCGCCGGCGGAGGCTCTTTGCGGAGGGAGGGGGTGGAGACGTTGGCCAAGGACTCCGAGCGCGATCCCGTCCAACCTGAAAGAGCTGAGGATGACCTCCCCGATCAGGACTCAATGTCCCCGGAGGACGTGACTTTTCTCCAGGCGATGGAGGCGATGGGGGCCGCGGCCGAGAAGGAGGGGGCCCGCCGGCGCTCCGTCAAGAGCGGACCGCCCGAACTCGAGGATTTGCCCGCGCACGAGAGCGAGGACGCGCTCTTTGAGGCCCATATGCGCCTCCTGGAGCGCGACGGGGAGCCGCTGCCCGAGGCCGATGAGGCGCGCACGGGGGATCGCCCCGGCGCCGAGAGCGATGAGCGAGTGGGCCTCGCCGAACCCCGGTCGTTCAAGGAAGAGGGCGCGAGGCAGTTGCACGGGAGCGCGCGTTCGCTCGCGCGACGGCTGCGGCGCGGCGAGATCCGACCCGCTCGAGAACTCGATCTCCACGGAAAGAATCGCGCGGACGCCGTCAACGCTCTCGACCTCTTTTTGCGCCGCGCCCAGGCCGACGGGCATGAGCTGGTGCTTGTGGTGACAGGGCGCGGGTTGCACTCGCGGTCGCTTGGAGTGCTGCGCGAGTTCGTCCCCTTGCTCTTGAACCAGCGTTGGCCCACCATTGTCCGGCAGGTCGTCAAGGCGCCCAGGGCGCTTGGTGGCGAAGGCGCCTTCGCGGTCTTCCTGCGCCGCCTCGCGGGGGTCGGATCTCCGGATGGTGATTAGAGCGATAGCGCCGCTGCGGATGAGCTTCGCGGGTGGGGGGACCGACCTGCCCGGCTACTACTCGCGGCACCCGGGGGCAGTCCTCTCGAGCACAATCCGGCGCTTCGCGCGCGCCACGGTGCGCGCGCGTCCCGCCGGCGTCAGGGTACTCGAGGCGCTGAACTCCGGCGTCAGGGAACGACTCGCGGTCGGCCACCGCGGGGGCGGCGGGGACGGTCGGCTCGCCGCCGCGCGGGCGGCGGTCGCGCGAGTGTACGGCGCGGCCGACACCACAGCCGGGTTCGAGCTTGCGTTTGAGAGCCAGGCGCCGCGCGGGAGCGGGCTCGGCGGCTCCTCGGCGCTCATCGCGGCCATTTGCGCCGCGCTACTGGAGCTTCAAGGGCAGCGGCCGAGCCGCGAGGAGCTGGCCGAGCTGGTCTTTGCCATCGAACAGGAGGAGCTTGGGGTGGCCTGCGGGCGGCAGGATATGTACGCAGTCTTGTTCGGCGGCTTCAATCTGATCGAGTTCGAGACAGGAGCGGTGAGAGTCACGCCGCTCCACCCGGACCCCTCCCTGATTCAGGCGCTAGAGCGCCGGTTGTTGCTCTGCTACACCGGCCGCACCCGGCGCTCGTCGCCCATTATCGACCGGCAGAAGAGCTGCCTTGCAGAGGGCCGGCGGCAGACGCTCGACTCTCTCTCGCGGATGTATGAGATGGTCTTCACGCTCCGCGACTCGCTTCTCGCGGGGCGGCTCGACGATTTCGCGGCGCTCTTGGATGAGGGCTTTTGGCACAAGCGACGCGCCAACCCGGCCGTCAGTGACGCTCGGATCGACGACCTGTACGAGACGGCGCGCCACAACGGATGTCAGGGAGGGAAGCTGCTCGGGGCGGGTGGGGGCGGCTATCTCCTGCTCTGCTGCGAGGAGGAGCGGAAGCCGGCGGTCCGTGACGCGCTCACGGCGCTGGGCGGAGAGTGCGCCGCGGTGGAGTTCGACCGAGAGGGGCTCGGCGTCAAGGTGGTCTAGTGAAACGGGAACAGAAGCGGGACTGCCGCCAGGGTTACGAGTAGGACGATTAGCTGCAGCGGCACCCCGACTTTGAAGAAGTCTTTGAAGCGGTAGCCTCCAGGGCCGAGCACAAGCGTGTTGACCGGGGAGGCGATGGGAGTCGAGAATGCGGTCGAGGCCGCCAAGGCAATGCCCATCATGAACGGCTCCGGGTTGAGCCCAACGGTCTCGGCGAGACTGAAGGCGATTGGGGCCAGCAACACGGTGGTCGCCGTGTTGGAAATCATCTGGCTGAGCACCGACGTCAAGAGAAACAGCACCGCCAAGAGCGCCAAGGGCCCCGCGCCGGCCAAGAGGCTGTCGAGGCTTCCAACCACGAGATCCATCCCGCCGGTCTTTTCAAGCGCGGTCGCCATGGGGAGGATTGCCGCTATCAGGACAACACTCTCCCAGTTGATGGCGCGATAGGCGGCCGCTGGGTTGACGCACCTCGACAGCACCATCGCGAGCGCCGCCAATATCACGGCGTGGACCGCGGGGAGCAGGTTCAAGCTCATCATCGCCATCATCGCCAACATTATGGCCACGGCCAACGGCGCGCGTTTGAATGGCCGCTTCGCATCCTCCAGCTCGATCGGGATGCCGGTCACCACCATGTCGCGGCGATCGGTTTGCAGGCGTTTGATGTTTTCCCACGGACCTTTGACCAGCAAGGAATCCCCAAACGAGAGTGGTATTTCGCGCAGATCTTCGCTCAGCAGCTCTCCGAACCGGCTGAGCGCCAGGACGGTGACGCGGTAGCGTTCGCGAAACCCGATCTCCGACAAGGACTTGCCGATCAGGCGTGAGCGTGGAGTCAGCAGCACCTCCACGAGCCCGATGTCACCCGTTGTCAGGGGGTGCGAGTTGTCACTCTCGGAGTCGCTCTCGTCCGGCACCAGCGCCAACTTCTGCGCGCCGACAAATTCGGCGACCTGCTTGGGAGTGCCTTGTATTTGCAGGAAATCGCCGACGCGCAAGACCGTCTCAGGGACCACGGGGCGTGCCGCGTTTGTGCCGGTCGAGTCGCGAATGTCCACCACCGTGATGCCGTACTTCGTCCGCGGTGCGCTAGCGGCGAGAGTTCGGTCCGCCAAAGGAGAACCGGCCATAATCCGGGCCCTGAACAGGACCGCCTGAAGTCCGTAGCGCTCCGTCAGCTCGGCGAGAGTGGTGGTGGCCGCGCTTTTTTGCTGCTCGGGGGCTTGGCGGTCAGGCAGCAGGCGGCGCCCCACGAGCGCCATGAACGCGATCCCTGTGGCGACAATCAAGAGCCCGAGGGGGGTGAAAGTGAAGAACCCGAACGGCTCGCGACCCATCTCTCTCAGGTGGTTGGCGACGATGATGTTGGGCGGAGTGCCGATCAGCGTCAAAGTGCCGCCCAGCAGAGAGGCCGCCGCAAGCGGGATCAGGAGCCGTGAGGGGCTCAAGGAGCGCTCGCGCGCCACTCCGACCGCCACCGGCAGCATGACCGCGACGGTCCCGGTGGAGCTGATGAACCCCGACATGAGGGCCACCATCAGCATGAGGACGGCCACCAAATTGATCTGACTGTCGCCGGCCAGGCGTGACGGGAGGCGCCCCATTGCAGTCGCCACCCCGGTCTGGAAGAGGCCGTCACCGACTATGAACAGCCCGGCTATCATTATTACGATGGGGTCGGCGAACCCGGCCAGCGTCTCCGGGACGCTCAGGATCCCGGTGAGCCCCAAGGCCAGCAGGGCCAGCAGGGCCACCACGTCCAGGCGTAGCCGGTCCATGGCGAACAGGACCAGCGTGGCGCCCAAGATCAGGAAGACGAGTAGGGTGTCCGTCGTCATTGACCCCTCGCGCCCCTCGCCTTACGCGCTTGGATCGTAGACCCAATCGGGTGGCAGTCGGTGATCGTCGAAGGCCGCCCGTACCTGCTCGATTATCTCGGCGGCGGCCTCGGCGACCGGCAAGTCACGGCGAGCTTGATCGCCGCGGCGACTCAACTCGACAACGCCGTTCTTGAGCCCTCGCCGGCCGATGACCACCTGGAACGGGATCCCGACCAGCGCCGAGTCCTTGAACTTGGCCCCCGGTCGCTCAGGGCGGTCGTCCAGCAAAGTCTCGACGCCTGCCGCCAAGAGAGTCGAGTAGAGCTGTTCGGCCACCTCGCGGACCTCGGCGTCGTCCATGTTGAGCGGCACCACGTTGACCTGGAAGGGCGCAAGCGGCATCGGCCAGATGATGCCGTCTTCGTCGTGACTCTGCTCCACCGCGGCGGCCAGGATTCGTGACACCCCGATGCCGTAGCAGCCCATCACGGCCGGCTGTTCAGCGCCGTTTTCATCGAGGAAGGTGCAGTGCATCGTCTCCGAGTACTTGGTGCCGAGGAAGAAGATATGGCCGACCTCGATGCCTCGGTGGGCGTCGTAGGCCGCCCTCGTGCCGCAGCGCGGGCAGGTGTCGCCAGTGGCCGCGATCCTGAGGTCGGCGAACTCCCGCACCTCGAAATCGCGCCCGAGGACGACCCCACGGTGATGGTAATCCTCCTCGTTGGCGCCCGTCACCATCGGGCCACGCTCCTGAAGCGCCCAATCGGCGTAACAAGGCACCTCGAGCCCCACGGGGCCCGCGAATCCCACCGGGGCCCCGGTGGCGCGGCGGACGGTCGCCTCGTCGGCCATCTCGAGCAGCGAGGCGCCGAGCATCGCCTTGGCCTTCGGTTCATTGAGATCGTGATCGCCTCGGATCAGGAACGCCACGAGCTTCTCATCGGCCACATAGAGCAGGGTCTTGATGAGCTGCTTGGGGGAGATCCCCAAGAAATCGGTGACCTCCTCCACGGTGCGTTGGTTCGGTGTGTGAACCCTCTCGCGCGGGGGCTCGCAAGCGGGGCAATCGGTGGCGACCAAGGTGTCCGGCGGCGGGATCTCGGCCTTCTCGTCGTTGGCCGTGTAGCCGCATTTGCGACAGGTCAGGATCGAGTCTTCGCCACTCTCGGCGAGCACCTGGAACTCATGTGAGCGGCTACCACCGATGGCTCCGGTGTCGGCCTCGACCACCTTGAAGCGGAAGCCGCAGCGTGTGAAGATCCGGCAGTAGGCCGCGTGCATTGCTTCGTAGGAGGCGTGGGCGCCACTGTCGTCCACATCGAAGCTATAGGCGTCCTTCATGGAGAACTCGCGCGCCCGCATGATTCCGAAGCGAGGGCGGATCTCATCTCGAAACTTGACCTGGATTTGATAGAGGATCACCGGCAGATCGCGATATGAGCGCACATCGCGGCGCACGAGATCGGTTATCACTTCCTCGTGGGTCGGTCCAAAGCAGAAGTGGCCGCCCTTGCGATCCTGAAACCGCAGCAGCTCGGGGCCGTACTGGACATAGCGGCCCGACTCCTCCCACAACTCGGCCGGCTGGACGGCCGGCAACAGCACCTCGTGCGCGTTGGCGCGGTCGAGTTCTTCGCGAATGACGGCCTCGATCTTCTTTAAGACCCGAACTCCGAGCGGCATGAAATCGTAAATCCCGGCCGCGATCTTGCGGATGAATCCCCCGCGCACGAGCAGCGCGTGGCTCTTGACATCGGCATCCTTGGGAGCTTCCTTGAGGGTCGGCAGATAGTAACGGCTCAGACGCATTTTCGTCTCCTGGGATTGGTCGGTACGCCTCAGACGAGGTCAAGCCCGAAAAAGAAGGCGTAAAAAAGCATGTAGGGTGCGGCGAACAGTATCCCGTCCATTCGATCAAGCACTCCGCCGTGGCCCGGCAGCAGACCGCCGGAGTCTTTCACGCCGTAGCTTCGCTTGAACAGACTCTCGGTCAGATCGCCCACCTGGCCCAAGACCGCGCAGGGTAGCGCCAGCGCGAGGACGTCGCCCCAGGTCAGCCCCGCGGCCAGCACCAGCTTGAACGCCGTTGCGCCCAGCAGTGACCCGAGTACGCCTCCCAAGGCGCCCATCCAGGTCTTGCTGGGGCTCACCAGGGGGTATAGCTTGCGGCGGCCGAAGTACTTGCCGAAGAAGAACGCCCCGGTGTCTCCCAGAAAGACCATCGCTCCGAGCAGGAGCAGCGCGCGCCCGCTGTCGGCGCCCGCGCTATGGGTCGCGAGGTGAATCAGCGCGGCGAACAGCAGCCCGATATAAAAGACCACGGTGACGGCCGTGGCCATCCGCCGGCCGACAGTCTCGATGGGGTGCGGCGCGAGCAGAAAGCTGCCCAACACCAACACGGGCGCCAATAGCACCACCGGCAATACCAGATCGGGGGCGAAGTAGGCCATCGCGGGCAGGAGTGTCCCGACCAGCAGGGCGCCAACGCGATCACCTAGCGGGGACGAGCATGTGGTCGGCTCATACTCGCCCGCCATTTTCAAAAGCTCGAGGAGGCCGATTATGGCCGCGAGTTGAAGTGCCCCGTAGATGAGCCAGAGCGGTCCGTAGAGGCAGACAGCGATGAGCCCTGCCGCCAGAATCACGCCGGTGATTATTCGTGCCTTCAACCCTTTTGCCTCCTAGTCTTGCGCACCTGAAGTCGTCACGGAGCCGTGGCGCTCGGCGGTGATCAATCCCTCACGAATCACGGCGGAAGAGCTCGCCGAGGGCAACGGGCAAGACCAGCACCCCGGCGGCAAACAGCAGCGCGGTTTTGAGCGCCGGGAGAGCGTCGAGCCAGTGAGAAGGCTTGGCCACGTGAGCCGCTAGGATCAGCGGCACGAGCAGACAGGCCAACAAGAACACGACCCCGAGGAGTGTGCTCGGCGCCGCCCGAGCAACGGGGAGGAAGCCAAACGCGGCCGCCGGCGCCAGTACCGGGAGGGTCAACGCTACGGCCGCTGCCAACCTGTCACCCTGCAAGCTGTCGGCCGCGGCGACAGTTTGGATGAGCGCGCCGAGGAGATTGGTCTCGCCTCCCGGCGCGTTGATACCCAAGAGTAACGCGGCGAGCGCCGCGAACCCCGCGACCGCCAGGATCGCGGGGGGCCATGTCCCCGGTGCGGCGGCGCGACCGATCAGGCCGGCCGGCAACAGCAGGCTCGCGAGCGCCAGCAACAGCGCGGGACGGTTCGAGACGAGTAAGAGCTCCATTCCGGGATGGTGCCGGTAGAGGGCGCGCAACACGTCCTCGGCCAGATGGACCAACCCGAACACTAGCACCATGAGCCCGATCACCGCCAACAAAGCGGCGCGGCGTCGGATTGAGATGGGGATCAGCAACCCAAGCGCCAGCGCCGACGCAAAGAGGAGCGCGAGGAATGACAACCCTCCCGGGGAGGCTATCTCCTGCCACCCGCCGCGGAACTCGGCCGCCGGGGTTGAGGGCAGGATAAACGACCATCCGAGCAACAGCACGGCGATGGTGCCGACGGCGGGCAATAGCGCCGAGCCGCGTTGATCCTCCTCGCGAACCCTGGCGAAGGCGCCGGAGCCGGCGCCGGAGATCTCGGAGTTGCCGACAATCGCGCGGGGTGCGCGATTGGTCTCGCGGACGGGAGACGGTGACGTTCGTTTCGTCGGACGTGGCTTTGCCGGAACGCGGGGCGCCGCCGGGGCCGCTTCGCTGCTCTCGGACGCCGCCGCCGCTTCGCTGCTCTCGGACGCCGCCGCCGGGTTAGCCTTCGGTGCAGCGCGCCTTGGCGCCTCGCCTTCGTTCAGCCAGCGTGGTTCGCCGGGC
>PWKZ01000292.1 GCA_003559575.1 Bradymonadales bacterium
ATCGTTGAGAGAAAGTTTGTCGCAGCAGGTCGCACTGGCGGCCGGTGCTCCCCAGCGTGAGCCCGGATCGTGCCCGAGCCCGAGCCCGAGCCCGACCAGCCTCGTAGCGCCTAAGACGGTCCGTTGAACCCGACCGCGGATGAGGTGCTCCACCCAGCTCGCGGGCAAAGCCCGCGACCAAAAAAATTAGATGCGATTGCCCTGGGGAGTGAGGCCTCCGTGCTTTCGGCCATTGGACCTCTAACAGCTTGAAGCCCAGGGGGCGGCATTCTCAAACGAGAAAACGCCACAGCGCGGATGGATCGGGGAGAGGCGGGGCAAGCGCTCCTGATGCGGCTCACAAATGACACCGAGTTGAGGGGCTTTGATTGTCGGCCGTCAGCCGAGGGCTGATAAATGAGGTCAGTCGCTCAGAATCAAGTTGCCCTCGTCGGCGTCAATCTCCTGAATACCGAAGCGGTTACTCGGAATCCAGAGGCGGGCGCCGACCGGCACAAAGCGTCTCGGCCAACCACGAATGCCCACATAGGTCTGCGGGAACGGGGCTCCGGGATCGTCCACGTTCATGATAAGAACCCCACTACCGGCGCGGAAGATGGCCCGCCCCGGCGTGGCGGCGCGAAGATCGGCCCAGTCGTCCACCGGCACGTTGGCGGCGGCAACGAACCCCTCCTCCTCGACCCGATAGACCGACAGGCGCGACGAAGTGCTGTCCTCTTCGTCGTCTCGTTCGTCGTCGCTGACGGTGTCGTAGTAGCCCCTCCCGTGTGGATACCCGCCATAGTAGTAGGCTCCCCACGGCTGGTGGTTGACGAACACGAGCCCGTCACCGTCGAGCGCGATGTGACGCACCCAGGCGTCGTGGAAGCGCTCGCTGCCGATCAAGTGGGCGCGCGAGTCGACAAGCTCCAACTGGTTGATGGTGCTCTCTATGATGTTGGCGCCATAAACCTGATCCTGGGTGAAGAGAATGTCCTCCTCGCGCTGCACCAATCGCCCCGGGACATTGACCGCCGGCCCGAACGCCGCCGCCTCGTCGTCGGCCCGAAGATCCACCTCACGGAAGAACCAGCGGACATAGGCGCGCGGGTCGTCGTCGACCTCCTCGGGCTCGCGCCAACCGATGTGGTAGGTGCCGGCGAACACGTCGGCGGCCCGCAGCTCATGGGCCGGGTCGGTCACAAGCGGCGCGAGCAGGGCCGGCTCCCCCGGATCGCTGAGATCGATTCGATGTAGCGTCCACGACTGCCAGTGGCGGCGCGCGGTGTACGTTTGGCACTCGGGCTCAAAGTAGAGTTCGATCTCCTCTTCCGAGAGCGGCTCACAGGAGAGTCGCTCCCAAGTCGCAGTCTCGTATCGGCAGCGGACAATCTCACCGCGGCAGGTGGTCTGTCCGCGGTAGTCTGTGGTGCAGCTCCGATAGCCGTGAAGCAGCGTACACTCGCCATCCTCGCGGTCGGGGTCACGGTCAGGATGAGAGGCCTCCATGCACTCGCCCTCCTCGACGCCCCTGCTCCTCAGTGGATACCAGCAGTACTCCTCCTCGCCCAGCTCGGCTACCTGCTGATTGACCTCTCGGTGAACCAGCACATCCTGCGCGAAATCCATCTGGACCGTGTGGTACCAGGGATTGTACCAGCCGTCGTGGTAGTAATGGCCACCGTGGCGCCAATAGCCGGGCAGCTCTAGCTCGCGGCCGCTCCGCAGCTTTGGCGCGGCCGGGTCGCTGAAATCGACCGTCTGCACGAGCACGAGCGGGTGAGTCGCGCCATCGCGTTCGACGCTGCCGGTCTCCGTCAGGACCACGAGGCCGTCGCCGGCCTTGACCACGCCCGCGCGCCCGGGGACTTCAAGCGTCCCGATTGGGACGGCGACGTCCGGATCCTCGCGGGTTGCAAAAAACTCGATGGCGGCCTCGGGATCATCATCACCGCCTCGATACCACCAGTGGTGGCTCGGGACGCGGTGCCGCGCGCTCACCTCGCCAAAGGTCCAGACGTCCCGGAAGTCGGGCGCAAGCTCGACGCCGCCGAGCTTGATGGGATCGTCGGGATCGGCCACATCGTGGAAGCGCATCTCGGTCTCGGAGAAGTTGGTCGCCGTCGCGGGCTCCGGCAGGAAAGTCCGCCGGACGGGATCCGGGTGCTCCATCGTGCCGCGCAAGGTCAGTGAGTTGTCGGAGAAAGTAAAGATCTGCACCGCGCTGCGATAATGATCGTCGTCCCAGCCACTGAACGGCAGAAGCACGAGGCCGGTCTCCGGCGCGCCTTCGCCATTTGCGACGGAGACGGCGTCCTCGAGGACGGAGAACGCGCGGTGGTCCCAGTTGGCCTCGCTCCATGTCCAGCGCGCCGTGCTCACCTCGGCGCGCGCCACGAGTGGCTCGGGGTTGTCGAGATCGGTGATGTCGTAGAGGCTCACGGCAGCGCGCGCCCCCCACATCTCCTCTCCGACCTCGTCGTTCATCCCGATACCGATCAGGCGCGTCGCGCCATGAACGGCCCGGAAGAAGTCGTTCCAGCCGGAGACGATGAACTCGGTCCGCTCGGTGGCATAGCCCTCATCCGTAATCTCGAAAGCGTGGAAGGGATCGACCTGAAAGTACGTGACAAAGAAAGCTTTATTGCCCAGGAAGATTGTGGCGAAGAGATCCTCGTTGGGATCACCGAAGGTCTCTTCGTCAATTAGAGTCAACGCGCCGAAGTCAGCGGCGTCATAGGTCTGGATCCAGTTGCCCTGCCCACTGCCCCAGCGGTTACCGCTCACGACGCGCAACACGCCCTTGTAAAGGTCCATGTTGAACTGGGACTGGACTCTCCCGCGCACACGCACCTCATCCCCACGGACCATGGTCCCGTCGGGGTTGGAGATATCGACCAGCGTGACGGTGGAGCCCTCGCCCCTCTGCCACCACGAGCTGGTGCCGCGCGCCACCATCAGCGCCTCCGGGGTGGCTTGAATGTCGGTGACGTAGCCGCCCAGCTCGAGTTCGGTGCGATCCTCGATCACCGGACCCGAGACGTCGAATGATTTGACGTAAGTCCGCTGGCCCCACTCCTCGTCGCCGGTCTCAGGATCGTGGAACCGGCCCCACTCGCCGGCGGCGACGTAGAGGGCCGCCTGCCCGCCGCCGCGCACGAGCCGCGAGCGCTGGATGTTTCCCGGGATGAACGACTGCGAGAGGAGGGCCGGTCGCGTGGGATCGCTGAGGTCGATAATCGCCACGATGCCGCCCGTCATCTCTTCGAGCCGAGTATCGAAGCGCGAGCCGTGGTAACCCCGCCAGTTGTTCATCAGGACGATGACACGCTCCTCATAGGTATAAAGCTCGACGGGCGCGCCGGTGATGCTGTAGCGCCCGACTATCTTGGGAGCGGTGGTGTCCGAGAAGTCGATCACTTGCAGCCCGCGGTAAGCGTTGAGGTTGAGAATCTGTTGATCGCCCAGGACACGGTAGATGTCTCCCTCTTCAACTGTGCGCTCGCCGTCCCAGCCGGCCTCGTCCGCCGGCGCTTGAGCAACGTCAGCGCCCGCGCGTCCGTCATCCCCGGCCTCTTCCCCGGGCCGACCGGCGGCCGACAAAAACTCACTCTGCCCGGGCTCGCGCTCCGGGTCCGGTTGGACGACATCCAGCCCCCCGTCGTGCGGCAGGCCATCGCCGGAGTGGTCACAGCCGGCGGTCGGGACAAGCACCAGCGAGACAAGAGTGGCTGTCGCAAAAATTAAACGTCGGGTGCGCATGTGAAACCTCCGTCAGCCCTTGGGCTGTCACGCCGTCTGTTGGGCGCAGACGCGGCCTGTCGCCGCAAAGTCGTGCGCTGTTCCATCGAACAACGCAATGCAAGAAACGCACCGAATCCGCGCGCATGGGCCAGCGACAGCTTGAAAACGGCCGAAAATGTTTTTTTTGGGGAGGCTTGTTGCGAGGGGTGTGGGCAAGAAACCGCCCAGTGCGCACAATTTGCACACGTTTACTGGTCGTCCAGCTCATCGGTTGCGTGCTCGGGTGACAATCGCCCCTCGTCAATGAGCGCGCGGGCGGACGCCAGCTCACCAACAGCAACCCAGGCCTCGGGATTCTGGCTGAGGTACTCCGCGAACGGACGGTCCACTCCGTTGATGTGCGGCAGAAACCAATCATCGAGCAGCATCTGGATCCGCAACAGGAGCTTCTGCGGTTCCTCTCTGGCGAGGGTCGCCTCACGGATTCCGTCAACATCCTTTCGGATCAAATCGTGCTGGCGTTTGTGTGACTCCAGCCGCGGATAGCCCGCCATCTCCATCGCGCGCTCTTCGGCCGTGAAGTGGTAATGAACGTAGGAGACCAGGAAACTGCTCGCTTTGAACACCTCCTCGGGAGCGGCTGCTCGAACCGCCAGAACCTTGCGCGCGACTTTGAACAGAACTCTATGTTGCCGATCAACTCCTTCGAACCCCGTCAAGAGGTCGTCGGTAAACTCTGGAAACTCCATGACTCGTTCCCCTCCGGTAAGCTATTGGCGGCCCATGTCCGGACCGGAAAAGCAGCTCGCTCATGGCGCGGTCAGGACCTTGCGAATCCGCTTGAGCGCCCACTCCAACTCATCCTTGCTGATGACGAGCGGAGGAGCTAGACGAATCACCGACTCGTGGGTTTCCTTGCAAAGAATCCCGTCCTCCTTCAACCGCTCGCAAAATGGGCGCGCCGGCCCGGCCTCGGGCTTCAGGTCGATCCCGATGAAGAGGCCGCTTCCACGGATCTCTCTCACGTAGGGCGATCCGACGGCGTGCAGTTGATCCTGAAGCCAAGCGCCGAGCGTGGCCGACCTCTCGTCGAGCCGTTCGTCGCGAATGACGCCCACCGCGGCGCGGGCCACGGCGCACGCGAGAGGCGCGCCGCCAAAGGTCGACCCATGCTCCCCGGGGCTGAACACACCGAGCAGCTCGCGGGTCGCCGCCACGGCCGAGACCGGCATGACGCCCCCCGAGAGCGCCTTGCCCATGATGAGAGCGTCGGGAGTCACCCCCTCATGGTCGACACAAAACATCTTGCCGGTGCGTCCGAGACCGGTCTGGATCTCGTCGGCCAACAGCATGACACGACGCTCATCGCAGATCTCGCGACAGCGGGCCATGTACCCCCGAGGCGGCACGACCACGCCGGCCTCTCCCTGGATCGGCTCCACCAAGAAGGCACAGGTGTTCTCGGTCACCGCCGCCTCCAGAGCGTCGGCGTCCCCGTAGGGAATCATGACGAACCCGGGGGTGAACGGTCCAAACCCTTCCCGGTAGGCCTCCTCGGAGGAGAAGCTCACCACAGTCGTGGTGCGGCCGTGGAAGTTGCCGTCGCAGACGATAATCTCGGCCTTGTTGGCGGGAATCCCCTTGACCGTGTGCCCCCACTTGCGAGCAGCCTTGATCGCGGTCTCCACGGCCTCGGCCCCCGAGTTCATCGGCAGCACTTTGGGGAGCCCGGTCAATTCGGACAGCTCCCGCAGGAGCGGGCCCAGTTGATCGTTGTGAAACGCCCGGCTGGTCAGAGTGCAGAGATCCGCTTGCTTCTTGAGAGCGGCGATGATCGCGGGGTGACAATGCCCCTGGCTCAGCGCCGAGTAGGCGCTGAGCATATCCATGTAGCGATTACCCTCGGGATCCTCGACCCAGACCCCTTTGGCCCGGGAGATGACCACCGGCAGAGGGTTGTAATTGCGGGCACCATAGCGCTCGGTTGTCTCTATTATTATCTTGCTGTCAGCCATTCAGGCCTCCTTTCCGCTACCGCGCACCACAATACCCGAACTCCCTCGATCATGCACGAGTATGGCTAGCGACAGCGCGTGGCAAGTGCTACGATTCGCCGCGCGCGTCACGAGGCGCGGGCGCGCGCGGCGAATCCAACGACCAACAGGAGAACCAACGATGCCGAACGCGGCAGGGCCTGGTGTAGAGAGCAGAGCTTCGAGCGAGGGCGGCGTTCTCGCCGGCTTGCGGGTTTTGGAGATTGGTGGACGCATCGCCACGCCTCTCGCCGGAATGTTTCTGGCCGAACACGGCGCAGAGGTAGTCCGGTTAAATGATCCGGCCGATTCCGAGAAGACCGGCGACTCGATCCTGGCGGCCATGTTGGCGCGCGGCAAGACGGAGGCATCGCTCGACTGTCGCGCCCCTGAAGGCCGCGCCTCACTGCGGCGGCTGTTGTTGCAGGCCGATGTCGTCCTCGGGGCCGAGGCCCTTGGCGGCATGACGGATGTCGCCCCCGAGAGCATTCGTCGCGAGGGCAACCCCGGCCTGGTGAGCGCCACCGTAAGCTCGTTTCCGGACGGCGATCCCCGCGCCGAGCTGCCTGACCACGAAGCCCTGGCCGCCGCCGCCGGGTTCATCTACCAAAAGCCCATCGGCAAGCCGGTCTTTCACGAGATGCTGCTTGGATCCGTCATCTCCGGGATCATGGCCGCCAACGGAGTTATCGCGGCGCTGTTCGCGCGCCTCGAGACCGGCCGCGGGCAGCACGTCGCGACCGACCTGTTCAGCTCCAACCTGTTTACGCAGATGCTCTCGATCTTCATCAAGAGCGGCGTCCCACGCGGATTCCTCCCGCTCAAGATGGTCGCCACACCATTCATGTCGTCGTGGCGCTGCGCCGATGGCCGCTACGTCTACTTGCACATCACTCTGCCGGCGCACAATCTGCGCATGATGGAGCTGCTCTCCGCAAACGGCTACGAAGAGAAGTTCAACGAGCTTCAAAAGATCCTCTCGCCGGAGACCGTGCGCGATCCAAGCCAGGTCGGGAGCATCTCCGAAGCGAAGAAAATCAGGCGGTTCTACGAAGGGATCTTCCTCTCGCGGACGGCCGACGAGTGGGAAGAGCTACTCGGCCGTGAGTTGTGCTGCATCAAGATTCGCACGATCGACGAGTGGGTGACCGACTCCCAGGCAGCCGGCATGAGCGATGCACGCACGGTCGATGATCCGATCTTCGGCCCCCTCACCGTCCCGGGCGCCTCGGGCAGCTCCTCGACACTCCCGCCGATCGTCCGCGCGCGCACCGTAGCCGCCGAGGGAGAACTCGCCGCCGTTCTGGCACGCTGGAGCGCGGATCCTCGACCGACTGAGATCGATCCTCGCGCTCCCGTCCCAAACCACCCGCTCTCCGGCGTTCGGGTGTTCGACATGTCGCGCATCATCGCGGGGCCCTGCGCGGCGCGCGCGCTCGCGGAGCTTGGGGCCGACGTCTTGTCGGTCCAAAGTGAAAACAATCTCGACTGGGCCCTATCGTTCCACCTGCTTTTCAACGCCGGCAAGCGGTCCGTCACCCTGGACATGAACAGCGAGGAGGGCAAGCGAACGCTGTGGGCCATCATGGACGACTTCCAGCCGGATGTCTTCGTCCAAAACTACCGCAACCTGGAGCTCGCCGAAGAGATCGGGGTGCACCCGGAGGCCGTGCGACAGCGCTTCCCCGAGACGGTCTACCTGCACCTCAACGCTTATGGGAACGAAGGCGACTGGAAGGTGCGGCCCGGCTTCGAGCAGGTCGTCCAGGCGGTCTCGGGGATCCAGATGTCATACGGCGGCGGCGAGCGGCCAAAGCTGATGCCGACCCCGGCCATCGATATCGGGACGGGGCTGCTCGGCGCGTTTAACGCGCTGCTCGGGCTCTATCATCGCCGTCGCACAGGAGAGGGATCGTTTGTCGCGACGCACCTCACCCGTGTCTCGGTCTTGTTTCAACTCGAAAGTATCGCCGCCACCCAACGAGGCCGCTGCCTGGCGGCGACCTCCGGCAGCTCCCCGGAGGCGGAGAGGGAGAAGCGCATCGCCGCGGGCCTCGTGCGCATCAGAGGGGGCCGCGCGTGCCTCGCCGGGCGCTACGGCGACCTCGTGAGATGGGCGCGCTCCGAGGGGCTGCTCAAGAGACTCACCGGGGGAGAGCCGCCGCCCAACAAGCTCATCGCCGCGCTCGAGCCGGGGTTGCGCCGCCGCAGACTTCTGGATCTCGAACAGGCCCTGGGCGCGAGAAGCGCCGACGCGGTGGGCGGGATTGTGCGCTTGCCGCGAATCGGCGAGCTCTTCGAGCCGGGCCCGAATGGTGCGGCGCCCCTGATCAAGCGCGATTATGCCGGCTCGCCCAAGCAACTGGCCTTCGTGCCCGCTCCGCTGAGCCTCTCGCTGACCCCGGTGTGCCTGATCGAGCCGCCGCCGCTTCGGGGCACACACACGCGCGAGGTGCTCGCCCGAGTGGGAGTCGAAGTCTCGGACGGCGCGGGCGTGGTCCCCTACCCGCCCGACAAACCGCTCATCCCCTGGCTCATCGGTGTAATCAGGTGGGGCTACTTTGCCTGGCGTTCCGGAGTCGTCTGACCGCTCACGCGCTCAAGGGGCCCTCAGTCCTCGGAACCCGACTTGCCCTGGCCAAGGTGGCGAAAGTAGTCGGAGTCGGCACCAAGCACCATGACCGTGTCTTCCCCGAGAGTCCGCCGATAGCTGTCGAGCGTGCGGTAGAAGTCAAAGAAATCGGGGGCCGCCTGGTAGGCCTCGCTGTAGATCCGGGTCGCTTCTCCATCGGCCTGGCCACGAATCACCTCGGAGCGGCGCGCGGCCTCGGACTGGATCTCGTCGAGCTCCCGCTGTGTCTCACCGCGAATGCGCGAGGCCTCGCCTTGCCCTTCCGAGCGATACTGCTCGGCGATGCGCTGTCGCTCGGAGATCATTCGGTTGAAGACCTGCTCCTGGACCGAGGCCACATAGTTGAGCCGCTTGATGCGAACATCGACCAACTCAATGCCGTACTGCGGCATCGTCTTCTGGGCCTCGTCGACGATCGCGCGCGTCAGCGCCTCACGTCCAAGCTTGACCTCCTCGGTCAGCGCCTCCTCGTCCTCCTGTGGGGAGAGAACGTCGGCCTCCTCCAGCTCCTCCGGAGTGACGTCCCAGTCGGCCGAGCGCACGATCTCCGCCAGCTCGGTGCCGGAGATCTTGTCGCGCACGACGGAGTCGATCACCGCGTCGAGCCGGGCTTGCGCGCCCATCTCGTTGGTGACGCTCTCGATGAACGTCCGCGCGTCGACAATGCGCCAACGCGCGGTCGTGTCCACCCTGATGAACCGCCGCCCGCGAGTCGGCACTTCATTGGGATCCCCATCCCACGACAAGGTCCGCTTTTCAAAGCGCCGGACCTCCTGGATAAATGGAAGCTTGAAGCGCAATCCGGCCGTCGTGACCGGATCCCCCACCGGATCGCCGAACTGCAGCACAACCGCTTGTTCAGTCTCGTCGAGGGTGTAGATGGAAGCAGCCCCCAAGGCCACCACAGCGAGGACGATCAGGCCCAAACCGCCAAGCATGATTTGCGTCTTGCCGGACATCGCCTGCCCGGCGCCGCCGTTCATTCTGGTCACGCTCATCTGCCACCTCCCTTCAGCGCAGCTCGATCGAGGTCAAGGAGCGGCAACGGCGAGATCCCGCCGGGCTCCATGACGAAGAGGCGGCCGATCTTCGGAATTACCTCGTCGGCCATCTCCAGGAACATCCGCGTCCGTGTCACCTCGGGCGCCTTGCTGTACTCGGCAAAAACCGCCTGGAACCGCGACGCCTCACCCTTCGCACGGTTGATGCGCACCGACGCGTAGCCCTCGGCTTCGGCGATCACCTGCTGCGCCTGCCCCCTCGCCTTGGGGATCACCTGGTTGCGGAATTTCTCCGCCTCATTGATCACACGCTCCCGCTCTTGTTGCGCCTCGTTGACTTCGTTGAACGCCGGTTTGACCTTGTCGGGGGGCGTCACGTCCTGCAACTCGACGCCGCGAATCTCCACCCCCATCTCGTAGCTATCAAGGATGGATTGCATCGACTCCCGCACCTCGGTCGCGATGGCCGTCCGCCCGACAGTCAACACGTCGCTCCCCAGCCGGTTGCCCACTGACTGCCGCATTGCAGACTCTGAGATGTCGCGGACCGTCTCCCGCGGATCGCGCACCTGATGCAGGAACTTGTTAGGATCGGCTATCCGATACTGGACGACCCACTCCACGTCGATGACGTTCAGGTCACCCGTCAGCATCAGCGACACTTCCAGATCCCTGTCGGACTTCGCATATTCACTCCGCTGCGCCGCCCGCAACGTGCGAAAACCGAACTCCTCCTTGAGGACGCGCCGCGTGGGGACAAAGGTCTCGGACTCGATCCCGAACGGCCACTTCATGTGGAGCCCCGGACCCACGATCCGCACGACCCTGCCGAACCGCTTGACCACGGCGTCGCCCTCGGGCCCAACCGTGTAAAGCATCGTGGTCAACCCAATCGCGGCCGCGATCAGGATGACCACAATCGCGATCCCCCCAGCGCGGAACCGCTTCCCGTAGCGCTCCCAGAGCGCTCTCAAATCAAAGTCAGGCTCCGGTCCACCTTGTCTGTTCATGTGCTCGCTCCCTGCCCCTCATTGCCCACTAGTCCGACTCTCCTCCAGCGCAAGGTCTCCTCGCGATGGCGAAGAGAGAGTGGAGAAATAATCGCCCCAGCATAAAGACTCTCGGCTC
>PWKZ01000009.1 GCA_003559575.1 Bradymonadales bacterium
CGGGGAAACCCGCGGAGTCGTGGCCAAAGTCACGTCGCACAAGGGTTTTCCCGATCTGACGAAGCAGCGCGCCGGGACCGCCCGCGGGACGCCGCCAGGCGGCTGACTCAGTGTCCTAGGGTTGAATTGACGTAACGGGCGGCTAAACGCACAATGGTAATCGAGTAGATTGCCGACGACCGGAGCACTCATTCTCCGGCGGGTGAAGGACAGAGACCCATGCCCCTAAGCTCAATCGCCAGAGCACTGTTGACAGCGACTATTCTGGCTCTCGCCATCACCGCGGGCGGTGGCTGTCAATCTCGCCCTGGTGCCGAAAGCACGGTTCAGAGCGAGTCGGCGGTCAGAGACTTCGCTGAGCGCGCACCGGAGCGACTTGGTTTCTCGGTCGCCTCTTCAAACAACCGCGCCGCCGCCCCCGACGATTTAGACGACGACCACCTCCTCCCCCGCCCCGAAGGACACGCGCTGCGCGGGCGGGCTCCGGGGGAGGGGCACACGGTCGATGCGCGCGTGGCCGAGAGTCAAGACGACGAGGACGAGGAAGCCAAGGATTACTGGCGCGAAGTCTCCTTCGACCGCGAGAGCTTCGACGAGGCGCGGCGCTTCGTCGATCGACACTACATCGACGACGAGATTGATCACAAACGCGCCTATATCGAAGCCGCCGGTTTCGCGCTCGCATCGCTCAGCGATGCGCCCCTGGGCCTGCTCCCCAGGACCTTCTTCGAGCAGCGCCGAGGGCACCCCGATGAGGAGGGGCGCCTCGACGGCCAGCTCGTGCCGCTGCCGGGAGACACCGGCTATGTGGTCTTCAAGATCCCCGAGGAGGCGCGCGAGCGCCTTCGGCGCCGACTCAGCGACGACGACATCCGCCAGCTCCGGCTGCGCGACCGCGCCCGCCACGCGCTCCTCGAGAGACACTGGGCCAAGGTGGCGTTTGGAGAGCGCGACTTCAGCAAACTCATCGAGTTCGCGAAAAGCCGACTGCCAGAAGACGGAGAGCACCGCGAGGACGACATCTACATCGCCGCGGCACAAGGCTACTTGTACTCCCTCGACCCACACTCCTCGCTGGTCTCCGCCAAGGCCTGGGAGGAGTCGACCCGCGAAACCGAAGATGCCAGCTTCGACGGTATCGGCGCGATCCTGACTCAGCGCGACAACGAGACCATCGTCGAGAGCCCCATCGAGGGGCAGCCGGCGGTGCAAGCCGGCTTGCGCGCCGGAGATGTGATCTTGGCGGTCGACGATCAAGATGTGCGAGGTGTGCCGCTATTCAGGGTCGTGCGCCGGATTCGTGGACCGCGGGGCACCAACGTCACTCTCCGTGTGCGACGTGTGGGCGAACCGGAAGACCTCAAGATCACAATCACACGGGCACACATCGACATCAAAAATGTCGATGGCCGAATACTCGACGAACCCTACGAAGATCTCGGCTACATCAAGATGACCGGCTTCGTCCGCACCACGGCCGAGAAGTTCGACAAGAAGTATCGCGCCCTCAACAAACAAGCACGCGATGGAAAACTGCGCGGGCTGATTTTCGATCTGCGCAACGACACCGGTGGATTGCTGTCCCAGGCGGTGGCGGTGGCCGATCGCTTCCTGTCGGGGGGAGTGATAGTCGCCGTGCGTAACAAATCCGATATTGGCCGCGGGATGGCCGGGTTAATCAGCGGACGTGAAGAGATGCATCGCGCCACTGAAAACCGCGAGGTCGACGTTCCGGTGGTGGTGCTTGTCAACGACGCCACCGCCTCGGCGGCCGAGATCGTGGCCAGCGCGCTACAAGAGAACCGTCGCGCGCTGGTGATCGGTGATCGCACTTTCGGCAAAGCCTCGGTGCAAACGCTCTATCCCCCACCAGGCGATCCCGGCTATTTCATCAAACTGACGGTGGCGCGCTACTATTCGCCGAGCGGGCGCACGATTCAGCTCACCGGAGTCGCCCCGGACGTACCGGTGCCGCCCGACATCGACGGCGATATGCCGCTCGGGTTCCGCGAAGAGAACCTTCGCAACCCGCTGCCGCCCGAGGAGATCCACTACCACTCCCCCATGGAGGGGGTCGTGCCGATCCTCGAGCGGTGCGTCGAGAAGACCGGGCGCGCGCGCGAAATCCATGAGAAGGATCCCAACCCGGCCATCAGATTTGATAACCAGCTGATGCTGGCCGCCGACTATCTCGAGTGCCTGATCAGCATCGAAGACACCCCTGCCGCGCGCCGGAACTGACACTCCGGGCCGACACCGAGAGGCAACCAATTGCATATCGTAGAGCTGTCGAAGAGTTTTCACTTCGAGGGGGCGCACCACCTTCCGGCCGTCCCCAAGGATCACAAGTGTCGCGGTCTGCACGGCCACAGCTATGAGGTGGTGGTAACCGTGCGCGGCGCGGTCGACCCCCAGAGCGGCTGGCTGATGGACTTCGCCGACATCAAGGCGGCCATGCAACCGCTCTCAAAGCTACTCGATCACAAGAACTTGAATCTCGTTGAAGGACTCCCGAACCCCACCGCCGAGATGTTGGCGGTCTGGTTGTGGCAGCGTCTCGCCCCTACTCTCCCGGGGCTACACGAGATCGAGATTCGTGAGACCACTCACTCCCGCTGCCGCTACCGCGGCGAACAGACCGAGTGACGAGCCCCCACGCGAACCCGATCATCACCGGTATTAACGACCACGGGTTTCCGGCGCCACCCGCAGAGCACCCCCCGGATTCGCTGCCGACGGGCTCCTCCGACTTCGGCCGCGGGTTTTTGGAGTCCGGCGTGATATCCGCGCCCAACACATCGCCGGCGGGATCAGGCACCACGATGCAGCGCCCGTCCTCCTCGACGGTGCCGGGAGGACAACACGCACCGTGGGCACAACCGCGCCCATCGCAGTCGTTGAGCACGTCACCCGGAACACCGCAGGAGTCGTACCAGACCAGCGCCCCGCTCGAGCAGCGCGCCTCCACCTCGGCCACGCAGACGCAGTCTCCCTCCAGAGGAAGGCAGTGGCCGGCGGCATCCCCGGACCATGAACAACGCTCGCCCGGCTCACAGTCCTCATCGCGCTCACAGACGCGCGCGCAATAGCTCCCCGAGGTCAGCGCGAGGCAGTCGAAGTCGGGGTGGTCGCAATGATTGATCTCGTCACACTGGGCGCATCCGAGCGCCACACAGCGGCGCGCGGCGGCGAGGCACACCTCCGGTGGCGCGCAGTCCTCATCACCGTGGCAGCACAAGGCAATCTCTTCGATGACGACACAGACGCCGTCGCGACAAGCGGTCTCGGTGCAGGGATCGAGGTCGTCACACGCCCCCTCGTGCGGTTCGAAGACGCAGCCGTAATAGGGATCGCAGT
Source organism: Bradymonadales bacterium (assembly GCA_003559575.1). GTDB lineage: Bacteria > Myxococcota_A > UBA9042 > PWKZ01 > PWKZ01 > PWKZ01. The sequence goes on from PWKZ01000009.1 coordinate 3,358, forward strand.
GATTATCGGTGCATGGGTTGTCGTCGTCGCAGTGAATGTCGGCGCACCGCCACGGCGCGATCGAGAGGTCCAGGGACACCTGGGCCACCGCCTGCGTGGGACTGTCGCTCAGCACCCGCACCTTGATCTCTCGCTCACCCGGCAAAATCTTCCGCGGATCGATCTCGAGGTCGATCGTTTTCTCGCCGCCCGCCATCACAACGCCGGTGGACGGAGTGACCGCGATCCCCTCGAGAGGGGTCGCAATCGCCACGCTCAACTCGTTGCCCGCCTTGGTACGAACGTTCATCCCCGAGGTCGCGGCGAGATTCTGCAAACCGATGATCGAGAGTCCACTCGTCTCGAGATAGTTGTAGAGGATCTCCCCCGATCGCGAGAGGACGCACTGAAATGTATGGCGGGGCCCATCGCCCTCCACTTGGTACTGCGGCACATTTTGCCAGGTGAAGACAGTCTCCCCTCGGGCCGTGGTGCCCCAGTAGACCTGCCCCCCACTGCTCGGGTCGAGGTCCCGGTAGAGCACCGCGAGGAGGCCACGGGGATAGGCCCGCGCGGGAAGATTGACGACACTGCGCGTCGGCGCAAGTGGGCGGCTGCCGCCAAAATTGAGATATCCGTTGGAGCCCACTCGCACCGTGGTGAACTCGTCGCCGTAGAATGGAAACGGCCAGGGCAATTCCACCTCGATATCCTGATCGTCGCCGAGCGGGAGCGAGATGCGTTCATCGGGCGGAAGATCGACCCAGGAGAACTCCAACCCATCCGGGGAGTCCACAAAGCGATAGCCGTAGGCATCGTCCCCATAAGGGTGGCTGGCGGCCACCTTGAACTCGAGCGGGCGGTCTCCGTCATTGGCAATCGAGAAGGTGAGCGCGAGAGGGGCGTCCTCGGGAGCCGACGAGGCCGCAAGAGCGGTGGGCGCGACGCGCTTTTCGGGCCTGCCGAGAAGAAACTCGACTTCCTCCGTCATCGATCTCGGGATCGTGACCCAGCGCGACTCAGGAGTGTAATCGGGGTGCCGGGCGACAAACTCGTAGTCGCCGGGTTCGAGCCCGTGGAGCGAGAACTGCCCGCCCTCGGTGCGCGGCAGCACCCCTGAGCGGGGTCCGCTCCAAGACAGCCGCGCTTCCACCGGGCGATTGTCACTCTCGACCATGACGGTGCCGGATATAGCGTTGCCGACGATGAAATGCAGTCGCTCCTCGGACTCCCCTTGCGCGGCGACCAGGCGCAGCAAAAACTCCACTTGATGATCGTTATCGCAAGGGAGGATCTCGACCAGGAACGGGTTTGGGGGCGCTCGCTCCTCGCCCGGCTCGAGCGCGCCCAGAGTAACCTCCGCCCGCGGGATGGCGACACAGTGGTCGTCGCTCTCGAGGATGAGCTGCACCTCGGTCGCGACCTCACCGCCAAAGTTCTTGACCGTGGTCTTGAGCGCCATGATCTCACCGGGGCTCGGCCGGCCGTTGCCGTCGCCGTGACTCTCAAAGCGGCCATCGTCGACCCAGCGCCGGGCGATGGTGGCGGGATGAGCGCCGGCGGGGGCCACCACGGGGATCTCGGCGAAATGCGGCAGCAGGTTGTGACCGGTGACCACTATCTCCAGCAAACCAGGGGCGACGACCTCTTCGAGCGACAACATGACGTGCCCATCGGACGAGGTCCGCCCAATCACCGTCGTCTCGTCCTTGTGCAGCGCCACGAGCGCGCCCTCGACCGGCGCCGCCTCGGCCCGGACCTCGAGCGCGAGCAGCTCTTGCCCCGGGAGGACCACCCCGGGATGCTGTAACTCAACGCGGCGGGGTGCGCCGCTCCACAACTTGACGGACGGATCGCCCATAAGATTGTACACCTCCACCGTATAGTCCACCTCCCAGGAGCGATCGGCGCGCTCTTGAAAGACGAGGCGCCCCATGTCGGTGATGGCCCCAATCCCGGTGTAACGCTCCTCAGTTGGCCAGGGGTAGTCCGCCATGAAGGGATCGTCGTCGCGCTCGCGAAGCCGCGGAAAAAAGGCCGCCCAGAGCGCTTTCTCAAGTAGATCGTCCTCGCTCCAGTAGGTGTTGTCGCTGGCCGCAAAACTGGCCACCGCGCCCCCGGGAGCCTTGAGCCAAGTCTCGCTGAAACAGTCGCCTCGAGAGCTCAAATGAAACTGGCCCGACTGACAGGCGTTGATGATGACGAATGGGTGCGCCCCCGTCTCGGGGAGGGAGTAGACGAAGCCGGCGCCCACCTCGACACAGTGCCAAGAATTGTGGCCGCCGTGGCCCGAGTAGTTGACGATGTTCTGGCCGCGAATCAACGAATATTCGGTGAGCGCGAGTGCCTCCTCAGCGCCCAACAAATCGATGAATGCGTTGGTAAGCAACATACCCTCGGCCTCGAACCCCTCGGCCACCCACTCGTGGGTATGGCGCGCCAACGCCCCGTGGTCGTCGCTGGCTATCAACAACGCACGGTTGAACCAGTCGTCCGATGGGGCGCCGGGCAGCTCGTAGGCCAGGGTCTTCCGGACCACCACCGCCAGCTCATCCGCCGTATTCACCGAGAGGCGGCCCAAATGAAAGTCGGCCACCTGATCCGAGGCGTAATCGGAAGGTGACGAGTACATGGTGGCGTAGTACATGTCGGTCGCCGACAGCCCGGGCGCGCCACTGCGGCCTCCGCGGCTACTACGGTCCCAGGTGGGAATATGCGTCACGTCGCCCACCAACACCGCATAGGTGGGCCGCCCCCACCCCTCAGCGGGCTCGTGATAGAGCGCCCCGAGCGCCGCGCGAAGCTCCTCGCGCCCGGCCCCCACCTCGCTCGTCCGCAGCACAGTGACGGCAAATCCCTTCCGTCGGCGCCAATCGATCAAGGGCTGCAGTACCGGCTCGAAACTCTGGCCGGCGTGATCTGCGACCACCAGAACATAGTGCGGCGGAAACAGAGAGAGCGACTCCTCAACGCCGCTTACAGTGACCATCTCGCGCCCCCGACGGTCCGCTGATATTTCGAGCCCAACGAGCCGCTCGGCGAGGGCGGCGCGCATCCCCGGCGACACCCGGGCGAGCTCGAGACGAGTGCGGGCGAGATCGGGGAGCGGGACCCCAACCTCGATCTCAACTCGGCGATGCACTGTCAAGCGTCCCACGACGGGGTCGTAGACCGTCGGCGAGATCTCCAAAAGAACGTACCGAACTCCGCGCGCGACCCCTTCCCGCACCACTCGGACCGGCTCCTCGGCGCCGTGAACTCGCTCGTAAGCCTTCTGACACAACACGGTTGGGCCTTCCGGTGCGCATTTGCCGCGGCCGGGTTGAGCCGGAACCAGTGGTGCGCCGAGATCAAACACGAGCGGATGATCTCGCCGGGCGGTGACCCGCACCGCGCCGCCCCAAGGCACCGCCACACGCCGTCGATAGACCGGCAGCCGCGGCTCGCCCGGGAGGCCGCCACCCGCACCTCCGGTGAGATCGACCCTGGTGAATGTCCCCGCCTCGGTCTCCTCCTCGTCAAACCACAGACCCGACAGGTCGAAAACGAGCCGCAGCGCACCACGCTGTAGCGGAAGCGCCGTCAACCGACTGCCGGCGGAGGGAGTAGCGTCCGAAAACCGGTCGAGCGCGTGGAATCGCGGCGCGGAGACGGCCGGCAGGGCCGAGAAGAGAAGCGCCAAGGCCGCCCATAGAAACACCGTCCGGGGCCAAACGCTCTTGAGTATCATGATGCTCTCCACCCCTCAGGTGCAGGGTCCCGACCACTGCATTCAACTGCCGGCCACAATCAGCAAGCAGCCAATCTACCGGAATCATGGGTCCTGACCTGAAAGCTGACGGCTGAAGTGTCGCCCTCGCCCTGGCCGGTGGACACCAGGTTGAGGCCTGGGATACCATGCGGCAAGGACTCGGATTTTACTCTAGCGAGTCAAGGTCTCCATGGCAAACCGGGAGGAAAAGATGATCCGTTTCGCGATTGTCTCGGTCGCGCTTGGACTACTCTCCCAGGGGTGCTCGAGCCCGGTTCCCCAATCGATGCTCCCGTCCGAGGTAGGCGACGCCGGCGCCGAGACTCTGGAGCCCGATCTCTTGCCCCCACCCGACACTCTCGCGAGCGACGGCTCATTCGACACGGCCAAGGCAGCTCCCGACCTCGTCCGGCCACCTGATTTGGAGACTCCGCCCGAGATCACCGCCGACGTCGCCGACACTGCCCCCCCTCTCCCCGAGCGCTGCCACGATCACGTCTACTCGCCCCGGATTCCGGAAGGAGGGCCGGTGGATTGCGCTGGCATATACTCCGATCCCTACCTCGAGTTGTGCCGCTCGGGCGTCGACCACTGCGCTGGAATCGCCCGCAACTCACGGGGGTGCGAGGCGTTTTGCGCCGCCGCAGGGCTCGCTTGTGTCGTCGCCTACTCCACCCACCCAGGCTCGTGCGAGCCGGGTGCGATCAAGCCCTGCGACGAAGTTCAGAGCGAGGACTATTGCTGGTGCGCGCCGCATCACGATCCGTTCGAGGAGCGCCCCGACTTCTGCCGCTCGGGCCTGGAGGTGGTCTTCGATCCCTACCACTACCGCGTCATGACCCCCTTCCCCTCCAACCTCTACACCCGCACCGACCCGCAGAGCCCCACTTGCTTGCGACCCCACTTCCCGCAAGACCGCGTGCCGGAGCACGAGGCCAACTTCAACTTCCTACCCGCCACCCGCCGGCAGTTGGAGGAGCTGGACGGCTTCGGCGCCAGCGCCAAAATAGCGTTCGAACTCAACACCAAGCTCGATCTCGCCTATATGACGGCGCTCGGCCCCTCGCACACGGTCGCGCGTGAAGCCCCCGTGCTGCTCATCAACGTGGACGAGACCTCAACCGAGTACGGCGAACGACAGCCGGTGCTCGTCACCTACTACCCCGACCTGCACGCCGAGCGCAGCCTGGTGTTGCTCCACCCCACGGTCCCGCTCAGACCCGGCACGAAGTACGCGGCGTTCATCACCAACCGATTGCCGACCCGCTCGGGCGAGTGCCTCGGGCCCTCGCCGATGATGGCCCGCCTGCTCACCGGGACCGCCTACGGCCCCGGGTTCAAACGAATCCAGGCCGACATTGAGCCTATCTTCCAGATGATGGCTCTGCGTGGCCTCGATCTCAGGCGCGAGCATGTGGCCGGCATGACCATCTTCACCACCATGGACGTTCGGCGGGATATGCTCCACGTGGCGCGCCGGGTACTCGAGATGACAGCCGCCGATCCACCGGTGATAATCCCCGGCAGTCTCACCTGGGAGCCGAGCCACCGAGAGCAGATCGCCTGGAACATATACGGGCGCTTCGAGTCAATCACCTATCGCGACTGGGCCACCGGGCGTTTTCAGCGTGGCGAGGACGGTCAATACCAGCCTCTTGGACGTCACGAGATAAAGTTCAGGCTCAAGCTGCCGCGCACGCCGGGGCCCAGCGAAGGCGGCGAGCCATACAAGATCTTTGCCTACCACCACGGCCTGGCGGGCTCCCTGGAAGAGGGCAGCGGGGTCGGCCAGCGGCTCGCCGGCGAACAGGGCGGCACCCCCCGGGGCTGGGCCACCGGCTATATCTCGAGCATTCACCACGGCGAGCGGTGCACCCTCAACGCCACTTGTGTGCCGCCCGACTGCACCCCCTGCGGCGACGGCACCATTGGCTCCGGGCTCGGTGTCATGCACTTCTTCGGCATCGAGGCGGATCAAGACTTCCTGGACGTCGCCAAAATCCGCGACAACTTTCGGCAGGACTACGTGGATTGGCTCGTCTTCCTGCAGCTCCTGACCAACCCGGAGGGGCTCGACGTGCTGCCCGCGAATGAACCAAACGGAATCCCCGACATCCTTGATGACAAGGTGGGTTATACCTCTCTGTCGCTCGGGGGCGTCATGGGCGGCGGCATCGTGGCGCTGTCGCCCGACATCGACATCGCGTTCAACAACGTGGGCGGCGGCGGGGTGCTCGACATCATCCTGAAGGGGGCGATGTTCGGCTCGGTCGTCAACGGGATCTCCCAAACGATTGCAGCGATCGACAAGAGCGCCCCGAGCTACGAGCTTGATCGCTGGTTTCCATTCCTGCAGACCATCATGGATCCGGGCGATCCCGTCAACTTCGCGCTCGGCATGTTCAAGGAGCCGTTCACCGAGCTTGGCAACGTGCCCAAGTCGGTGCTCTTCATGATGGTCGTCGGTGACACCATAGTCGGCCCGCTGTGCAACGAGTCACTCGGGCGCGCGGCCGGCACCGTCCAGGTGGGCGACCCATACTCGAGCGTACCGGCGATGCCTTTTGGCGGCTATTTCCCCATCAAGGGCAACATGCCGGACGGGATTACGACAGGCTACAACCAGTTCCATCACAACTGCCACGAAGGAGACACCCGCCAATACCATCGCATCCCGTTCAACCACGGTGACATGGTCAACAAGCCGGTGAGCGTGCGCCAGTGGCGTCATTTCTTCGAGAGCTACTACGAGACCGGCACGGCCGAGATAATCGACCCCTACGCCCCACCGCTCGACTGCCGCTACCACCCCTTGATGTGAGGATTCGCGCGCATCGGCGGCGTCACCTGCACCGAATGGTCGATGTTCGACGTAGCGCCGCGAAGACCGGATGCCTTGCACCTGTGCGCGTCTCCATACGCTCGGTCCTCAGAACAAGCCGGCGAATATGGTGACAATTTATGGGTTGAGCCGTTACAGGAGAAACCTTATGATGCTCGCCATCCGTTACGCTGGGGCTGATTCTCGCTCTCGCGCCGGGTTGTGGTCGGTTGGTTTGCTCTCCCCACGTTCGCGCTCTCGGGCTAAACTCCTGAAGCTCATGGGTGGGCTGCTCTGAAGGGACTCGAGGCTACCTTGCATCAAGCCGCCGATGCGACACCCCTTGTCGTCGAGACCATGGCGCCTTTGTTGGCCGTGTTCGCGCCGCTTCTCCTCGGTGTCATCATCTCCCGCCTCGGGTCCCGGCGCGAGAAACAGCGTGACGCGGTGGCCATCCTTGCCTGCGGCATCTCGCTCCTGGCCGTCGCGGCGATGTTGCCCGTCACCCTCGCCGGCGGGGTCGTCGAG
>PWKZ01000160.1 GCA_003559575.1 Bradymonadales bacterium
AAAGCGAGTCAGTCGGGAGGGATCTCCCAGGCAATGACAGCCCCCGGATCGGCGTGCAACCGGAGCTCACTGACCACCTCGTCTCCGTCCTCGGCCAACACCACGGCGCGCAGGATCAGCGCCCCGGTCCCGAGCCCGTGGAACTCCATCGCAGCGCCCGGCCCCACCATTCCCAGGGTCCGTGAATCGCGCTCGCGGTCACGCCACAAGACCACTCTGACGGTGCGCCGGTTGTGGTTTTGTATTTGCAGCGTGGTGCTCTTGTGGTCGTGGATCTCCGCGCCGACGGCAATCTGTTCTCGCGGTGGTGTCGGCTGTGGCGCGCAGCGCCCGCCCGCGGTGGTCGCCGGCGCTCGGCGATGGCTCGGTGAAGGACTGCGGGGGTGTGCCGCGTCGGCTCTCTTGGGGAGCGCGAGACGCGTCATTTCGCCGGTCTCAAAATAGATCCGGCGCTCGAAAATAGGAGCGCCACCCGGCAGGCGCGCGATCAAAGTGTAAGCGCCGGGGGAGAGATCTCCGAAAGCCGCTTCGCCACCGCCTTGCACCGCGCCGCAGACGACATCATCGAGTTCGATCAAGAGCGGCGTGGGGTTGGGGTTGATGATGTGCAACATCCCGCCTGAAAGAAGCGGCGCGAGGTGAGCCACCGCGGCGGGCGCGAGGTCGACTACTTCGTCTTTGGAGAGCGTGCCCGCTTCGATCTTGAAGTGGTGCTTCCCCGGCGGCAGGGGCTCCAGCCGCCAGGTCTCTCCCGCCGGAAGCTTTATCGGGGGGTGTGAGTCGACTGTCACGGTGAACGGTAAGGTGTTGGGGTTGTGGATCACGACGGCGCCGCGCCAGTCGGGTTGCGATGAATGCCCGGCGGAGACTCGGGGTGGCTTTGACCGCTCTCGGCCGGTGTGGGAGGAGGGTGCGCACCCGAGGGCCAGTGAGGTCGCGACGAGAATGATCACGGCGCTGCTGATGCGAGACAAACTCATCGGTGCTTCAACCCTTTGCCCGCCTCACTCTCCTCGGTCGTCGGACAGAGCGCAAAATTGAGGTCCTCCGGAAGACTTTCGGGCCGAATTCAAGTATAACTTGATGCGCTCTTCCGGGGCCAATTTTTGCATTTCGCAAGCAGGGGCCCGCTGTGATAAAAAGTCAAAAGGGATGAGAGTGGTCTCAAGCATAAACTTGTGACGCGGCACGAAAGCCGTCAAGCACGCGCGAGTGTTTGAGGGCGGGGTTGAGGGTTCGATGAAGCTAACTTTTGGCGCCGGCACCGACACGGGCAAGGTCCGCAAGCACAATGAGGATAACTACCTCATCGACCGCACGAACAATATCTTCATCGTTTGCGATGGGATGGGGGGACACGCCGCCGGAGAGGTGGCGAGCGCCATGGCGGTCAAGGTCGTCCGCGAGGAGATCGCTCGCCATCAGAGGCTGCTCGACGCTTACATTCGCGGGGACGAGAGTATCGGCCGGCGCGGGGTGCTGCTGATGCTCGAGCGCGCCGTCAATACGGCCTGCATTGAAGTCTTTCGCAAAGCGCAACAAACCCCTCAAAACAGAGGGATGGGGACCACGATCGTGGCGCTGGTGATTGCCGGCACCCGGGGCTTTCTCGCTCATGTGGGCGACAGTCGCATCTATCTGTTGCGACAGGGGCAGGTTCATCAACTCACCGAGGATCATTCCCTGATAAACGAGCTGGTCAAGCAAGGGAGAGTTCGTTCCGAGAGAGGTGTGCCGGCGCGGTACAAGAGCGCGGTGACGCGCGCGGTCGGGGTTTATGAGTCGGTCCAGGTGGACACACTGGACTTCGACGTGCTGTCGGGCGACCGTTTTCTTCTCTGTACCGACGGACTGCATGGGTATCTGACCGACAATCAGTTGCCGGCCTTGATGAGCGGCGAGAGCGATCAGGACGCCGTCGCCAGGCTCTTGCGCTACGCCAATTCACAGGGGGGACGGGACAATATCACTGCCATTGTGGTGAGTATTCCCGAGAGCGGCGAAGACGGCAGAGAGATTCGCACGCAACGCAAACTTCAGACCTTGAAATCGCTGGAGTTGTTTAGAAACCTGAGCTATCAGGAGATCGTCAAAGTATTGAATGTCGCTCGGGAAGAGTCGTTTCCGGAGGGGCACAGGATTTTGCGCGAGGGTGATCGGGAGGGGGGACTCTTCGTCATTCTCGAAGGCGAGGTGGCAATCGAGAAGAACGGGACGAAGATGGCGTTGGCGGGGCCGGGGGCGCTGTTTGGCGAGATGTCCTTGATTGATCGGGGGCCTCGCTCGGCGGATGTCATCGCGCGCAGCGAGGTGGTGACTCTCTCCATTTCGCCCCACGGCTTCTACGAGCTGCTGCGCAGGAATCAAGAGCTGGCCGTCAAGCTGCTCTGGAGCTTCCTGCATGTCATGAGCGCGCGGCTCAGGACTACTACCGACGCGTTATCGGAACTCAAGGGTGAGCGCGACGCGGCGCGTTTGACCGGCGAGCAAGTCGGACCGGTCATGATGGTCCCGAAATACGGCTTCCCCTCAAGCGAGACAGACGAACCGTATGGCAACGGGGCGGTCGATCCTGAAGCTTCGATACGGGATCTGGTCCCTCGCACCACCGTCATCTCCAGCAGCGTCGTCAGCGAGCTTGAATCAGGTGAGCAAGAGTTGTTGGCGCTCGGCGACACCATCCCCAATCTGCCTGTCTTCAAGGACAGCGATCTCATGAAGGCCGGTGGCGGGCAGCCGGAGAACGATGCGCCTGCCGCCGAGCCGGCACCGCCGCCGTTACCAAAGAAGCCCGACACCGAGGAGTGAGCCGAATGAGCTGGACTTCACGTGGCATGATAGTGCTCGCCGGGGTGTTGTTATTGACGGCTCACCAAGGCTGTCGCCGTCGTGAAGCCCCCCGCCGGGAGTTGACTGAAGAAGCGCTGACCGGAGGGCAGCTCATCTTCAAGGATGACTTCGAACGCGATGAGATTGGTGATCAGTGGATTGTGCGCGCGCCCACCTGGACTATCGAAGACGGTTGGTTGCACGACACGAAGGCGCGCAACGAGGGTGCCTGGCTCGACCTGGAGTTGCCGGATCGGGTGCGAATCGAGTTTGACGCGCGCTCGGAGATTCCGTCTGAAGGGGCTTTCCGTGGCGACATCAAATGTGAGGTCTTCGCCACCGAGCCCGACCATGAGAAGGGCTACGTGCTGATTTTCGGAGGGTGGCAGAACGCGCTGAATGTCGTCGCGAGGCTCGACGAGCACGGCGCCGATCGCCTTGAGATGCGGGGGCGCAAGGTGGTGGCCGGGCAGACCTACCGTTTCACCATTGTACGCACCGACGGCGTTTTGCACTGGCTTATCGACGGCAAGCCGTTCATGCGCTATGAGGATCCGGATCCGGTGCGCGGGCGATATTTTGGATTCAACAACTGGGAGTCGAAGATTTATTTCGACAATCTGCGGATCTTTGAACTAGGGCGATAGCACGTTCACTTCGAGGCTCGCTCGGCCGCTTTCTGTTCGCGAACCCGTCGCTCGCGCATTTTCTTGGTGTTCTTGCCGCGTCGCTGACGCATCTTTCGTGTGCTCGATCCATCCCCCATCGTAATCTCTCCCTTGTGAAAAAAAACTCGAGAAACCACCCCGCCTCTGCGGCGCGAGGGCATATTCCAAGACTTCCACCCTAAATGCAAGGTCAACGATAGCGGCCAGTGCGGTCGAAGCTGATGATGGCGTCCACCACCGCGGCGGCGATGTCCTCCTGGCGTTCGGGGGTGGCAAGCTCGCGCGCCTCGTCAGGATGCGAGATGAATCCCACCTCCACCACCACCGCCGGCATGGTGGCCTCCTTGAGAACCTCGAACGGGGCCTGCTTCACGCCGCGGCTGGGAGCGCCGGTGCGGCGCACGAGCGCATCCAGAAGTCGGCCGGCGAAAATCGCGCTGTCCTGGACCGCGCTGTGCAGCACCAGATCCTTTAACAGCAGGGAGACCTCCCTGTCGTCCTTTGCCGCGGGCTCGGCGGTCCTCTCGAGCCGCTGGTTTTCAAACTCGACCAACCGCGCGGCCTCCTCGTCGCTCGCCTCGGCGCTCAGGAAGTAGACCTCGATGCCGCGCGCGCGCGGGTGGGGAGCCGCGTTGCAGTGGATGCTCAAGAACAAGTCCGCGTTCACCTGGTTGGCAAAGCGCGTGCGTTCGCGGAGCCCGAGATCGCGATCATCGCGGCGCGTCAGGTAGACCTCGGAGTCGGTTCGGCGTTGAAGACCGCGCTCGATCTTTTTGGCGATCGCGAGCGTCAGGGTCTTCTCATGCCCGCCCGCGACGCTCGGCGCGCCAAGGTTGTCACCGCCGTGGCCGGGGTCGATGACAACCGTTTGGACGCGTTTGAGTCGGGTTGTCCCTGAAGCGTGCGGTCCGCGTGGGAGGCAGGTGAGAGCCACCAGCAGGGAAGTGGAAAAGAGGAATAAGCGGATGGGAGTGCTCATCCCCTAATTCCCTTGGCTGCAACGGCATTCGCGCGTCGCTACGGGGCCATCTGCGGCGTCAGCTTCACCGATTTTTTTGCTCGACGTAGCGCTGCTACGACTGCGCTCAAATCGGCTTGCTTTCTTGCAGCTCACCCCGTTTCGACGCTCTCGGTGCTCGGTTTGATGGGGAATTAGGGTCATCGCGTTTTCTCCACGAGCGGTCGGTTACGGCGCGCGACAAGGAGAGGGGCGCCACCGACCATGCTATGCGCCTCCCTTGACCCTGGCAAATTATCCAAATCGGGTCCCCCCCCCAATCCTCAATCGTCCACCGCGTCCGTGGACCGAGGGGAGTTAAGCACTCACGGAGCCAGATTGAAAAGCAGGAGTTGATTGGGGGGGCCGCCTATGCGCCCGTGGCGGACGATGCTCAAGGTGCCGGTGTCCAGGTGAAACACTCGAAACTTGTGGAGAGGGATCTCGAGTAGATAACAGAGGAGCGTCAGTAGCGAAAATGTGTGCGACACCATGACAACGCCCGCCTCACCGTCGGTCCCATGCTGCTCCCGGGCGGGCTCGAGCTTGGCCTGGTGCCGCACGCTGAGCTCGAGGAAAACCGCCGCCATACGTTCTCGCACGTCCACCAGACGCTCTCCGCCGGGCAAACGACAATCGGTCGGTCGCTCGCGCCAGCGGCGCAGCACCTCCGGGAAGCGCGCATGGGCCTCGGGCGAGGTCAGCCCGTCCAGCTCGCCGAGATCGAACTCGGCGAGCCGCGGATCTTGCCGGAGCGGCGCGTCGCTTGCGCGAGCGAGGTGTTCGGCGGTCTGGCGTGCTCGCGCGAGGTCGCTTGTAATGACGAGGTCGATCCGTCTCTCGCGAAGAAGACCGGCGAGCGCCGTCGCTTGAGCCTGCCCTGTCGCGTTGAGGGGAGGGTCGCGTCGCCCGAGGAAGACTCCCCGGGAGTTGTCGTCGGTTTCGCCGTGGCGCACTAGATACAGGAGCATAAAAAACCTTTGTCGAACACGAAGACGAGCGCGATGCACGCGGTCTGTCGAACCCAGGATACTGATTCTTCGGGGGATTGACAGAGGCAGGGGGGCAAGTCCATAATCGGCGGCCCATTCTGAGGAGCCCCGCTAAGCGGAGGAGCGTGCATATGCAAGTAAACAAAGCGTTCTTAGGCGCAGCCCAACGCAGCGCCTACGTCGAGCACTGATTCGGTGCGGGTGACGTCGCGGATGCGCGCGAATCCGTTTGCGTTTCCCAGGATGGACCGACGATTAAATACAAAACGAGCCCAGGAGGTTGCTCATGCCGTTCCGGCGCACTCTGTCTCGCATAAGCTTTGTAATCCTGACGCTGCTGTTGGGCTGTGGGTTACTTTTTGCGGGGGCACTCGAGGCCCGCTCGTCGCAGCTGTCGTCCGGTGTCGAGCGACAGCTCTTCGAGATTCTTGAATCCGGGACCCGCAGCAGCGATATTCCTGCCCGTGGACGCTCCGTTGAGGCGATTGTCCATTTGCGTCCGGAGGAATCGGCCAAGTATGCGCTGGATGCTCTTGGCGATCCCCAGTGGCTGGTTCGCCGCGGAGCGCTCAAGGGGCTCATTCGAGTCGGCCACGCCGGGGTAGACAAAGCCCTGGGCAGCGAACTCATCAAAGCGCGACCGCCGCTGGTCCCGGAGGTTCTCGAGGTCTTCGCCCTCCTGCCGCAAGAGCGCGCCGTGGGCCTGCTGTTCAATGTCCTCGACACTCCGGAGGCGCCCAATCCCGAGGTCGTCATCGAGGCCTTGGTGGCTTCCGGCGGCCCGCTCGCCGAGGCGGCGTTTACCCGCGCGTTCGGTGGTCGAGGGGAACCGCACCCTCTCTTCCGCGCGGCCTTGCCGAAGCTGAACGGGGACTCCTTGCCCTTGCTGGCGGCGGCCGCCGAATCTTCCAATCCCGAAGTGTTGAGTGAGGTTCTGGGGGTTGCGCGGGAGCTGCCCGAGGACGCCTCGTTGGGGTTCCTCCTTCCGCTCCTCCGTCAGCGGGACGGCGCGCTGCGCGTCGCGGCGGCCAAGGTTCTGGCGGCCCGCGGCTTCAAAGAGGCGATCCCGGTGTTGTTACCGCTGCTCGAGGGCGAAAATGTGGATCAGCAAGAGCCGGTCCTGCATGCCCTCGCGGGGGTCCCAACCCCTGAGGTATTGCGCGCCGCCGAGGGGGTCTTGACGGCGAGGCTGATACCTGATCCCACCGAGTTCGCGCGGCTGGCCGACGGCGTATTCAGCATCTTCGCCGCTGCCGGCGACAACGAGCTTTTGCCGGCGCTGCAAGGGTTCATCACCGGCACCGACGCCCAGCGGCGAGAGGTGGCGGTCCGCCACCTGGGGCGTGTTCAAGGAGCGCAGTCGCTGCCGACATTGCACAAGCTACTGTTCGATGGCTCGCCGACGATTCGCCGTGCGGCCGCCGAGTCGCTGGGGCATGTCGCAGAGAGCGAATCGTTGCCTCACCTCGAGCGCGCGATGGAAGATAACGTCCCCGAGGTTCGGCAGGCGGCCATTCGGGCCATCGCCGGGCTGAACGACAAAGAGTCGGTTGGCGTGGTGTCGTTCCTGATAAGCGATCAAGATCGGATCGTTCGACTCCACGCCGTGCGTGCTCTGGCCGCATTGCGCGACGCTTCGGCGCAGCCGTCGCTCAGGATTGCGCTCGGGGATCGCGACCCCGAGATCCGTTTCGAGGCGCTGCGAGGGTTGCTGAAAATTGACGCAAACGCCTTACTTCCGCAGTGGTCGAGCATTCTCAACTGGCTCCCACCCGACAAGTTGGGCTGGCTCGCGGCTGAGCATGGAGAGAGTATCAAGCCGTTTCTCGAGATTGCGTTTACAAGCTCGCGCGAGAGCATCCGCGCGGCGGCGGTGGGCGCGCTCGATTCCCTTGAGACGCCGACTCGCTTGAAGTTGCTGGTCGGCCTTGCAGAGCGGGCCAGGGAGCGCGATGTGCGTCTGCTGACAATCACTCGACTCGCCGATGAGCAGGAGGGGGGGGTGGTCCCCTTGCTGCACCGCTTGGCCGATGATCGCGATAAAGCGGTTCAGCGCGCCGCGCTCGAGGCGCTCGCCGAGGTGGGCGAGCGCTCGTCGACCGATGTCATCGAGGCATACCTGGCGGACGATGACGAGGGGATTCGCATCGTAGCGGCCTATGCGATCGTCCGGTTGATGTCTCGATGAGCTTTTTGTTCCTGTTCGACATCGACATGACCTTGATCGACACCGGTGGATCCGGCCGGCGGGCGCTCGAAGGTGCGTTTAGCGATCTCTTTGGAATCGAGAACGCTTTCGACGGCTATCATTTTCAAGGCAAGGTGGATCGAGCGATTTTCGCCGAGGTCTATGGCCGCAACACCGGCCTGGTGCTCGAGGATGACGTGGCGCGCGAGCTCGGCCGCGGCTACCTCGTGCGGCTCGAGGAGGAGCTGGCCGCTGGTCCCTACCGTATTTTGCCGGGTGTCCTCGATCTACTCCGGCTGTTGGAAGCGCGCGAGGACTGCTTTCTCGGGCTCGCGACCGGCAATCTCGAGGCGGCGGCGCACATGAAACTGGCGTGGGGGGGGCTGGACGGCTATTTTCTGGCCGGTGGTTATGGCTCCGACAGCGCTTTTCGCGCCACGCTGACCCGGCTTGGGATCGAGCGGCTGAGCGCGGCGGCGCGCTCCCTCGGGGGCACGCCCCCGGTGGGAGATGCCCGGCGGAGGAGAGTCTTGGTAGTGGGCGACACTCCGGCCGATATTGCCGCCGCCGCCGCCAATGGGGTGACCTCGGTGGCGATCGCCACCGGAGGGGTGGCGCGTGAGGATTTGGCCGACTGCGGGCCCGATCTGCTCTTCGACGACATGCGCGAGTTCATGGCGGAGGCCAATCGAAATCCGCGGATCGTGCCCGATTCGGCATAGACGGTTTTTCCGCAACGGATCGGGTGGAGTGTCATTCGGATGTAACTCAGGCGTTCTCCGCCGAATTGTGCTTTTTTTGAAATGGCGATAAATAGTCCAGGTTTGGCTGTGACGCTTGCAATCCACCAGAAGGGTGGGTACGATTTGCCGGAAGTCGCTCCGTTGCGTGAGCGGAAAACTAAGGAGTTGGATGATGTTAGGAAGAACCCGGATCGCTTTGGCGGTGTTCGCCGTTTGCGGTTGTCTCGCGCTCGTAAGCGCCTGCGACAGTGACTCGGAGGGGGGCGTCTCGTGCTTGACTCACGACGAATGCCCCCGCGGACAGTACTGCACTGCGGGTGGAGTTTGTGGTGAGAGAGAGTGCCAGAGCGTCGGCGACTGCGAGGGAGTCGGCGTGGTCTGCTTGCAAGATCTGGGGCTCTGCAGCGCCAGGGAGTGTGATGAGGGGGCCGCACCGGGTGAAGAGGGCGCATGCCCCGGCGGGTATTTCTGCTCGGCGGGAACTTGCCTCCTGCGCGAGCCCGGCATGGGGGACACGGTCGGTGGCGACACCACCCATGAAGGCGATATCAAGGATCACGAGATCGATGAGCCCGTGCCGGGAGTGCCCGCGTGTACGGTGTGCGCCTCGAGCACGGAGTGTGGCGACGACATGAGCTGCTTGCAGCTCGGCGGTGATCGTCACTGCCTTGCGGCATGCGAGAACGACGCCGACTGTTTGGCCGGCTGGGTCTGTTACCCGCTCACTCAGGATGGCGACGTTTGCATCCCGAGCTCGTATCAGTGCAATGCCGACTGCCTGGTTGACGGTTGTGATGAGGGGTACGTCTGCGACCAAGTCGAAGGTCGCGAGACCTTTGGTGAGTGTGTCCCCGCGCTCGATTTGTGCAGCAGCTGCGAGCATGACTGGCAGTGCGGCGAGGGCTACCGCTGCGCCATGACCGTCGCCGGCCACCGCTTCTGCGTCGCCGAGTGCTACGACGATGCGCCTTGCGACGACTGGGCCAACTGCCAGGAGAAGGGTGATATGGGCGGCGTGGGCGTCATGATCTGCATGCCTGAAAACCCCACTTGCTGCGGCCCCGACTGCGTTGACGAGGAGTGCGACCCGCCGTGCTCCGGGCGGCTGCCGATTTGCCATCAGGGGCGCTGCGTCCAGTGCGTCGAAGACGAGGACTGTGTCGACACCGGCGGCACGTGCGTCTCCAACCATTGCCAGGGCGGCCCCTGCGAAGGCAACCCGACCGCTCCCTACGAGCTTGACGGCGAGTGTGTCCAGTGCCTCCGCGACGAGCACTGCGACTCCAACATTTGCCGCGCGGACAACACCTGCGAAGGCGACGACCCCTGCGGTGGGGCCTGCCAGCCCCC
The DNA here is from genome assembly GCA_003559575.1 of Bradymonadales bacterium. Lineage (GTDB taxonomy): Bacteria > Myxococcota_A > UBA9042 > PWKZ01 > PWKZ01 > PWKZ01. Next base: position 9,768 of record PWKZ01000160.1, read on the forward strand.
GTACCCGGGCTGCGCCGTGATAAACGGCGTTCCCTCTTGCGTCCCGTGCACCGAGGACGCCCACTGCGGCACCGGGGCTTGCGACACGAGCACATACCTGTGCGACAACCACGGCATCACCGAATGCGGTCAGGATTGTGTCATCAACGGCTGCCCCGACGCGCCGCAGTTCGATCTGGCGTGCGACACGCGCACCGGCTGCTGCTACGATCGTGACGGCAACTGCGATAACGTGGTGGCGTTCTGCAACGAGGAGGGGGGCAGCGAGTGCATGTCGATGATGGACATCTTCATGGGCGGAATGATCCCCGGCGGCTTGCCCGGCATGGACAGCGGTGAGTTCATCGGCGGTATGTGCACCTGCGACGCGGCCGCGCACACGCTGTGCAACCTGCTGCCCAACAACCCCATGTGCGACGCGGCGCCGCGCTGCCACGACGGGGTCAACTGTTTGCCCCTCGGGACTATCATGGAGCTTCTCATGGGCGGCGCCGGCGGCGGCGACCTCCTGTTCGGAGGCGATATGTGCACCAGCATGAGCCTCGGCGACATGTTCTAAGGCTTCCGGGCCAGGAGGCGCGCGTTTCGCGCGCCTCCGCTCTCCGCTCTCCGCTCTCCGCTCTCCGCTCTCCGCTCTCCGCTCTCCGC
>PWKZ01000126.1 GCA_003559575.1 Bradymonadales bacterium
CCCTAATTCCCCACCTGCACCGGCATTCGCGCGTCGCTACGAGGCCATCTGCGGCGTCACCTGCACCGAATTAGTGCTCGACTTAAGCGCTGCTACGCCTCCGCCTAAGAACGGCTTGTTTCCTTGCAGCTCACCCCGTTTCGACGCGCTCGGTACTCGGTTTGATGGGGAATTAGGGCATCACCCAAGTTAAGAATTTAGTACGAAGCGGGGCGAATTAGATGGAGTAGGTCTTGTTCGTCCAGATCCCCGACGATGGAGTGCGACAGGCCACGCTCATGATCACGGAAGACCGCCACGTTGTAGCCTCGGGTGCGGCCCGTGTAATACGCTCGGTTCAGGGGTGAGCGACGTTGCGGGCTCTCCTCCGGGAGTTGCAGCGCGCTCACCCGCCGCCCGTTGTGTTCGTATGTGTAGAGCACCGCGGGGCGGTTGCCGACTTGGGTCAGCCGCGCGCCGATCAGCCGTGTCGTTTCATTCACCGGGAACGGGGGAGCGGCGCCGAGGGCGGCCTGCGTGCGAACGAACTGCTGCACCGCCTCCTGATCCCCGAGCAGCTGCACCGGAGCGCCGAACTCGTGGGCCTCGATCGCGGAGGCCAGCAGCTCTTCAAGGGGGTCGCGCACTCCTTGCGAAACCACCGGCGGCGGCGCTTCTTGGCCCGTCTCGGCGAGCGCGGGGGTCGGTTGCTCGTGGGGCGCGGCGCCGGGCCACAAGATGACGGTCAGCAAGACCGCCGCCGCCAGACCGGGGAGCAACAGTAGGCCGTGCGCGCGCCGGCGCGTGAGTGGACCCCACCGGGGCGAGCCGGTCAGGGGCAGCAAGCGCAACATGCGGTGCGCGCTCGTCTCGTCCTCCCGATCGAGCGCCTTGATGATGCCGTCGCGCAGCCGTGGCGGCGCCTCATGGTGTTCCAACCGCGATTTCAACAAAGCGTGAAAGCTCTGCTCGAACGGGATCATCGCGCGACAGCTCTCGCAGTCCGCCAAATGTTGCTCGAACTCGGCGCATTCGCGCGGGTCGAACTCGCCGTCGAAATAGACGTAAATGAACCTCGTGATTTCACTGCAGTTCATCGTGCTAAGCTCCGTGCCGAGCGTTCTTACGACGCTCTCGATACGCATCGAGGGAGGCGGGGCCCTCCCGACCGGTCTCTTCTTCGGGTCCCGAGGCAGGGGCCTGCGTGTCAACCTTGGGGCGGCTCCTGGGCTGGGGGGCGCCTGAGACGTAGCCTTGCTCGATCGCGTAGCCGAGGAGACGTTTTTGCAGCGCTTTGCGGGCGCGGAAGAGGCGTGACATGACGGTCCCCACCGGACAGTCCATCACATCGGCGATCTCCTTGTAGGAGAATCCTTGGAGATCGGCCAACAGCACCACGGTGCGGAAGTCGACCGGCAGCTCTGCGAGCGCGTCGCGCACGTTGTCGTGCACCATGTGCCGGAGCATCTCACCTTCGGGATCCTTCATCCCATCGGGGCGCTGGGGAAGGGCTGGGCCGTCGGCGTCGAGGCAGATGTCCATGTTCTCGATGAATGAGAACTCGCGCACATTGCGTTGGGCTTTCTTCAGGAACGAGTTCGTCATTATGCGAAACAGCCAGGCTTTGCAGTTGGTGCCCGGCTCATAGCCCGCGAAGAAACGATATGCCTTGACGAACGTGTCTTGGAGGAGGTCCTCGGCGTCGCGCTCGTTGCGTGTCAAATGGCGCGCGTAGCGATAAAGAGCGCTCATATGAGGCAGCGCCTCGTGCTCGAATACCTCGCGGAGTCGGTCTCGATGTGTCGAACGTCGCCTCACAACACGCCCCTCGCCCCAATCATAAGGGCTTTTGCGCCCACATTCCACTGCGTCCAACCCTCGACCCCCTCCGACTATTCCCTAATCTCTCGTTGCCTGTGCGCTGCGCCCACTCCCGCAGAATAGTTGGTCCGCTGTCCCGAAACATCGCTGGCGGGAGGGCGGGTTTGCGAATCGCCCGAACGCTCCCCTCGCCGGACGCTCCGCTCGTCGTGGGTCGGGCTGACGAGCCCGAACGAGAAGGGGTGTGCCCCGGAAGACAGGACACTGGTCGAGGAATTGCCATAATCGCCGGCTTGACGGGACTTGGCGCATTGGGGCATGATCACTCGCGAACTGCGCGGGCAGTACGGCGCGCGTGGCGGCGGGCGCAAACGCCGCGAACAAACATGCCGCTCGAGGCGGCCCCGGGAGCAACCATAACGCACATGAGTCTCGACTCACGGACCCTGGCCATCCGTATCGCGGAAGCCGCCTGGGATAAGCTGGCTTTCGACCTTCGTGTTCTCGACGTCAACTCTCTCGTGCAGATAACCGACTACTTCGTCATCTGCAGTGCCGGCTCCGACCGTCAGGTGACGGCCATCTCCGATTCCATTGAGGAGCAGCTCCGCAAACATGGCCAACGCCCCTTGGCGGTGGAGGGTCGGCAGTGGGGCCGCTGGGTCTGCATGGACTACGGTGACGTCGTTGTCCATGTATTCTTCCATGAGGTGCGCCGTCTGTACGATCTCGAGTCGTTGTGGAGTGAAGCTCCGGTGTTGCCCCTCGAGGAGCCCGAGTGGGTCACCAAGGACTCCCGCCGCGACCGCTCCAATGAAACGTCGGATCGCGGTTGATTTGCGATTTCAAGTCATCATGCCCGGTAAGCTCCAAAACGCTCCGATCAAGGCGCTGTGGGAAGACTATGCCGCGCGCTGCCGGAGACTCGGCGGGCAGCTGCGCCTCGATCTCGTGACCAAGGTGGGCTCCGGGGCGGGCGGGAGGAGCGCGGCGCTCGAGAGAGAGGCCGAAGCGCTCCTGGCGCGGGTCGCCTCGCCGCGGAGCAAGGTGATAGCGCTCACCGAGCACGGTGAGCTTATGGACTCGCCCGAGCTCGCGCGACGGATCGGGAACTATCGCGACTCGGCCTCGCCGGACATGGCGCTGTTGGTGGGGAGCGCGCGAGGGCTCGGACAGCTTGCCCTCGAGAGGGCTCATTTGCGCTTGGCGCTCTCACGGCTCACACTGCCCCATGAGCTGGTGTTACCGGTGCTGGCCGAGCAGCTCTATCGCGCCCTGTCGATTCTCGCGGGCACTCCGTACCACCGGTCTTGAGTCGAACGATGTGGATTTTCCTGGCCTTAACCACCTTTATCGTTGTCGAGTTACTGCTGCTGATTAGCGTTGGGGCTCGAATCGGGGTGCTGGGGGCCCTGTTTCTTGTGGTTATCACCGGGGTGGTCGGGGTTGTGCTCGTCCGTGGCGAGGGTCTTGGGCTCATCGGGAGGGTGCGCGAGGCGGAGCTCATGGGCCGCCTGCCGGCTATTGAGGTGATCGATGCGGTGCTCCTGATTGCCGCCGCCGGGCTGCTCGTCTGGCCCGGATTCTTGACGGATGCGCTGGGGTTTCTGTTCGTCTGGCCGTTGAGCCGCCCGCTGTGCCGCAAAATTGTGGTCGCGCTGCTGTTGAAGCGGCGCATGAGACAGCGCGAGGCTGGGCGGCCGGCCGACCGGATGCGACGAGGTGGCCGAGGGGGTTACCATTCGGGGCAAGACGGCGTGGGGCCAATCATCGATGTTACCCCGGAGCCTGACGACGACACTCCCGACGACGAAGACGAAGAGAGGCGATGAAACGTATGCGAGGGCTGAAGGCGGCGCTTTCAATTTTGCTACTGGCGGTTTGGGGGACGACTTCGCCTGCGGCGCCCGGTCCGTCGGCGTCAGGAGAACCGGGAAACGAGACGGCCCCCGACACCCCCCCGGCCTCTGAGCGGGCCGAGGCGCGAGAGCCGGACGACCAGCGCCGGTTGCCGCTCGAGATGGTCCCCATCCCGGCGGGCTCGTTTGTGGTGGGTACTAGCCGGGAGAACTCCGACGATCGTTCGCCGCGCGAGGTGAAGATCGACTCTTTCCTGTTGGATCGCACTGAGGTGACGGTGGCGCGCTTTGCCGCCTGCGTCGAGGAGGGGGCTTGCGGGCCGGAGCTGTTCGCTGGCTACGAGGACGATTCGCGCTGTAATTACGGCGCGCCCCAGCGCGAGCGACACCCGCTCAACTGTATCTCCCATGACGGGGCGGCGGCCTACTGCAAATGGGCCGAAAAGCGTCTGCCCACCGAGGCTGAGTGGGAGAAAGCGGCTCGCTCGGGTGGTGAGAGCGTATATCCGTGGGGTGCGGAGCCGCCCTCCTGCGAACGGGTCGTGATGAGCGACCACAGCGGCACCGGTTGCGGCGCAGATGCGACTTGGGAGGTGGCGAGCCGGCCGCGTGGGGTGAGTGAACACGGCGTATTCGATCTGCTCGGCAATGTCCGGGAGTGGGTCGCCGACTGGTACGACGAGGCCTACTACCGCGACGCGCCGGCGACAAATCCGCCGGGGCCCGGGGACGGCAGCGAGCGGGTGGTGCGCGGCGCCGACTGGCTGACGTCGCCCGACGGATTCGAGCGCGGGGCCACGCGGCGGGGCCACGCGGCGCCTCATCACCGCGATCCCGGGATAGGGTTTCGCTGCGCCGCCGACATGCCCTGAGGAGCTGATGGATGCGGGTACCCTTTTTGGATCTCGAGCGCCACCACGCTCCGCTCGACGAAGCTCTGCTGGCGGCGCTCGGCGATGTGGTGCGCTCGCGGCAGTTCATTCTGGGGCCGAGCGTGCGGGAGTTCGAGCGCGAGCTGGCCGAATACCTCGGCAGAGGCCTGGTTATCGGGGTGAGTTCGGGGAGCGACGCTCTGCTGGCGGCGCTGATGGCACTCGGCGTGGGGCCCGGCGACGAGGTGGTGACGACCCCGTTTACGTTCTTTGCCACCGCCGGGGCGGCGGCGCGTCTCGGCGCCCGCGTGGTGTTCGCCGACATCGAGCCCGCGAGCATGAACCTGTCTCCGGCCGCGGCGCTCGGCAAAGTGACCGGCCGGACCCGCGCGCTCATTCCAGTGCACCTCTATGGGCGCATGGCCGATCTTGCCGCTCTCGAGGCCGGCCTGCCGGCCGGCGTCGCGCTGGTGGAGGACTCGGCCCAGTCGCTTGGAGCCAGGGACGAGGCGGGGCGCCTCGCGGGGACCGTGGGAGCGCTCGGGTGTTTTTCGTTCTTCCCGGCCAAGAACCTGGGAGCGCTCGGTGACGCCGGCGCGCTCGCGACCGGCGACCAGGGGCTGGCCGAGCGCGTACGGGCCTTGCGAGTCCACGGCGCGCAGCCCAAGTACCACCACCACTTCATCGGCGGCAACTTTCGGCTCGACGCGCTGCAAGCCGCCGCGCTGAGGGTCAAGCTCCCGCACCTGGAAGTGGCCACCGAGGCCAGGCGGCGTAACGCCCGGCGTTATCGCGAGCTGTTAAGCGCCGCCGGCCTATCTCACGACATGGGCGGGCCGGTCCGGTTGCCGGGTGACGGGCCCGGGCGGCATGTCTATCACCAGTTCGTCGTGAGGGTCGCGCGCCGCGACGAGCTGCGGGAATATCTCGCCGCGCGGGGAGTGATGACCATGATCTACTACCCGCGGCCGTTGCACCTTCAGCCCTGCTTCGCCGACCTCGGTGGGCGTCGCGGCGACTTTCCCGAGAGTGAGCAGGCGGCCGATGAGGTGCTGGCGCTTCCAATCTTCCCGGAGCTGACTCACGACGAGCAGAGCTACGTGGTCGAGACGATTGGGCGGTTTTTCAAGGGGAGGCCTAAATGCGTGTGATCGTCACGGGCGGCGCGGGATTCATCGGCTCTCATCTCGTCGAGCGCTTGCTGGAGCGTGGCGACGAGGTGGTCTGCGTTGACGATTTCAACGACTTCTACGATCCGCGGCGCAAGTGGGCCAACTTGAATCACATGGCGCTCGCTCATCCTCGCTTCGATCTCATCGAAGGGGACTTCGCCGCTCCCGAGGTGCTCGGCGCGGCGTTCGTTGCGCCGCCCACGGCTGTAGTGCACATGGCGGCCCGCGCCGGAGTGCGCCCCTCGCTCGCGGCACCGGCGCTCTACTACCGGGTCAACTGCGAGAACACCGCCAACCTCTTGGAGGCCTGCCGGGAGCACGGCATCGCGCGGTTCGTGTTCGCGTCATCGTCGTCGGTCTATGGCGGCAACACGAAGGTGCCGTTCGCCGAGAGCGATCCGGTGGATCGTCCGGTGAGCCCGTATGCCGCAACCAAGCGCGCCGGTGAGCTACTGTGCGCAACCTACAACCATCTCTACGGGATCCACACGACCTGCCTGCGCTTTTTTACGGTCTATGGCCCGCGCCAGCGCCCCGAGATGGCGATCCACCAGTTCGCGCGGTTGATTGAAGCGGGAGAGTCGCTGCCGATGTTCGGTGACGGCGGCTCAGCGCGCGACTACACTTATGTGGACGACATCGTCGAAGGGGTACTGCGCGCCCTGGATCGTCCGGCGGGCTTTCGGATCTACAACCTGGGCAGCTCGCGCCCGATCCCCCTGGCCGATTTGATCACCATGCTCGGTGAGGCGCTGGGCGTGCGGCCGAAAGTCGAGCAGCGCTCCTCCCAGCCGGGAGATGTGGAGGCGACGTCGGCCGACATCACGAGGGCCGCCGAGGAGCTCGGTTATTCCCCCAATGTGCCGTTCGAGGAGGGGTTGAGGCGCTTTGTCGAGTGGTTTGAAGACGCCTCAGGTTAGCCGTTGGCCCACCCGCAGTAATCGATCCGGGCGCACATGGGACCCGAACGCGAGCGCCGGGGGTTCGAACAGTAGCACCACCGTCGAGCCCAGGTGGAACCGGCCAAGCTCGTCGCCTTTGGCGATGCGCTTCGGTCGGGCGTAAAACAGCGCGTGGGGCTCGCCGCCGGGTTGGTTGGTCGTGGTGTCGGTGTACGAGACCGTGATGCGCCCCACCGAGGTGGCCCCCACCTTGACCACCGCCACCAGGCCCAGGGCGGTCTTCAAGTAGGTGGTCAAGCGCTCGTTGTGGGTGAACAGGCGGGGCACCCGCTTCATCCCCAGCTCATTGACCGGGTAGAGACGTCCGGGGACGTAGCGGAAGCCATGGATCTCGCCGTCGAGGGGTGCGTGAATGCGGTGGTAGTCGGCGGGGCTCAGGTAGAGCGTTATGTAGCTGCCTCCGTTGAACTTTCGCGCCTCGGCGGCGTCGCCCAAAAGATCGGCGGCGCTGTAGCGGCTCCCTTTGACCTGAAACAGCTGTCCGTCGTGTGCCACCCCGGTGTTCATCACCCGGCTGTCCACCGGGCTAGTCGCCACCCGCTCGCCCGGCGCGATGGGGCGTGCGCCGGGGCGGAGCGCGCGCGTGAAAAAGTCGTCGAAACTCTCGAAGCTCGAAAGCGGTCGGGCTGTCTCTTCGAGATCGATCCCGAGCGCGGTGACGTATGTTTGCAGCAACACACGCAAGAGCGGCCGGGGGAGCTTGAGATCGGCGCTCCGGCCCACCAAGCGGCTCAGTCCGCTATGCGAGATGATCTGCAACAGCCTGTCCGATACCGCCATGCTCATCTCAACCTAACTGTGTCGGCGGGTGGGGGGACGAACGAGGTGAGCGCCGCCATCCGGGCCGTGCGCGCGGCCAGCTCCCCTCGTGTGACCTCCGCGAGCTTGTCCAAGCTAAATGATTCAACGCAAAAGGAGGCCATCACCGTGCCCATCACCATCGCCTGGCGCAAGGTCTCGATGTCGGTCGTACCGCGGTTGGCGAGCCAGCCCATGAAGCCGCCGGCGAAAGAGTCGCCTGCTCCGGTGGGATCAAAGACCTCCTCGAGTGGCAGCGCCGGCGACAAAAAGGCGCTGTCTCGGCTCCAGAGCATCGAGCCGTGCTCTCCGCGCTTGATGACCACATAGCGCGGCCCCATGGCCAGCAGCTCCTTTGCGGCGCGCGCCATCAGCGGTTGCCCTGTCAGGGCCGAGGCCTCGCTGTCGTTGACGAACAGGATGTCGACGCGCTCGATGACCGCCTGGAGCGCCTTGCGCTCGGTATGGATCCACAGGTCCATGGTGTCGAGCGCGATCAGGCGAGGGGAGCGCACCTGATCGAGCACCGTCGCCTGGAGTTGCGGGTGAATGTTGGCCAAGAAGACGAGCGCGCTCTCACGGTATGTCTCGGGGAGTTTGGGGCTGAAAGTCTCAAAGACGTTCAGGTGGGTAAAGAGGGTGGTGCGGTTGATGCCGTCGGCCTCATAGCGCCCACCCCAACGGAACGTCTTGCCGGGGACGCGATGCAACCCCTCGAGGCAGATCCCGTGGGCCGCCAGTAGATCACGATCTTCGGGGCGAAAGTCGTCTCCCACCACCCCGAGGAGCCGCGGAGCGACAAAAGGGGACGCGGCCATGGAGAAGAAGGTGCACGACCCGCCGAGCACCTCCTCGGCGCTCCCGAATGGGGTCATGACTGTGTCGTAGGCTATTGATCCGACTACCAAAAGTGACATGTCTCGACCTTATCCGCAGTAGCGGTCGATTAGAATACCGAGCCTCTCGCGTACTCCCGGCGGCCATGTGCGCCGATTCGTCATCAGCCCGTCGCGCAGCGCGTCCTTGCAGGCACAGTTGCGCTCGGGCAGTTTGTTCGTGGCGATGGCCCGGATTACCCTCTGGGCCAGCGCGGTGTTGCGCTTGAGCACCGCCACCACCGCCTCCACCGACACATCGTCATGGCCTTCGTGCCAGCAGTCATAGTCGGTGACCATGGCCAGCGTGGCATAGCACAGCTCGGCCTCACGCGCGAGTTTGGCCTCCGGCAGGGCGGTCATCCCGATGATGTCGACGCCCCAGGAGCGATACAGCTTTGACTCGGCGCGCGTGCTGAATTGAGGCCCCTCCATACAGATGAGTGTCCCTCCCGCGTGTACCTTGGCGCCCTCGGCGCGGGCCGTCTCGGCCACCAAACGCGCCCAGGCGTTGCAATACGGATCGGCGAACTGGACGTGAGCCACCACCCCATCGCCGAAAAAGGTCGAGGGCCGCAGGCCCCTGGTCCAGTCGATGAGCTGGTCCGGCACCACCACATGCCCCGGCTCGATCTCCTCGCGCATGCTGCCGACGGCGCTTATCGCGAGCACGAACTCCGCTCCCAGGGAGCGCAGCGCCCAGATGTTGGCGCGGTAGGGCACTTCACTTGGGGTGAGGCGGTGACCGGCGCCGTGGCGAGGCAAAAAGGCCAGGCGCACCTCGCCGAGTCGCCCCAGCGTCACCAGGTCGGAGGGGGCTCCGAACGGCGTCCTGATCTCTCGCTCTTCAATGTCGGTGAGGCCGTCTATCCGATAGAGGCCGCTACCTCCGACGATCCCGATTGTAGTCATCAAGCTCTCCCGGTGATGAAGGTCGTGCATTTTAGTCCTCGCCCACGTAGCCGGCGATGCGCTCCCAGTTCTCCTCGGTGACATCGGTGAATTCGCACGCGAAACGGTTACTCTTCGGGCTGTCGATGACCCGCGCGAAGCGGAAGCGCGCCGAGATCTCCTCCGGCACCCCGGTGAGCATGAAGCGCACTCCGCCCTCCTTGATTTTCGAGAGGTCGACGTCGTCGAGTCGCACAATAAACCCGTGGCGGCTTATTTCTTCAAGAAAGCCGACTCGGACTCCGATCTCATGATCCTCCGGGTAGATCTGAAGGACCGCCCTGGCGGCCCGGCGCTGGCCGACTCCAATTAGGCGAGACGAGAGCTCCAGCAGGTAATTGTGCATCAGAGGCGGCGTGAGAACGTGGAGCCCCTCTAGCTTGAGAGCGCGCATCTCCGCGGCGGCCTCGGGGGGGGAGAGGAAGATCGTGCTGACCGGAATCTCATCTCGGCGCAGTAGGAGATGTAAAACCTTCAGTGACTTCGGAGTGAAACGCGCCGAGAGGCCGTTGATGACACCGAGCACAAAGTGGTGCCGGGCGAGCAGCGCACGGACCCCGTCGGCCGAGGTCGCCGAGTGAAGGTCGCAGCCTCGGCGTTCAATCAGGTGCTGTTCGTCATCGAGGAATTGCGGGTCACGGTTGATGAGCAAAATCGGCAAACGTTGCAAGTCACCCTCCAGCGCTCAGCGCTACTGCCATCGCCAACAGACTCCTTATCACAGGGGCCGCCGATTGGCGATCCATATGGAAGCTGACGGCTGAATGCGGGGTCCCGTTTCCGGACTCCACGGGCCGGGCGAGGGGCGTAAATTCGGCGTCGCGGCTGTCGACAGGGGACGGCACGTTGATTGCAGCGGCGTCTCCCGGGTCGGAGGGGAGGTGAGTTTTGGAGACGATCGAAAAACCAAGGGCGGCCTCTCTGCCGCGGAGGCTAACGGTTGGCCAGGGGCGAGCGCTCGCCACCGAGGATCTGTTGGGCGCGATCGTCGGCCGCGCGCTGCCGCCGGAGAGCCGCGCCGCCCTGACGCGCATGTTTGCCAACGCCCCACTCAGGCCGCGCACGGCGCGCGAGTTCAAGCTACTCCCAGGGGTCGGATCGGCTGGCGCCGCC
>PWKZ01000043.1 GCA_003559575.1 Bradymonadales bacterium
CGGGGTCGACGAGTGAGAACGGGGGAGCAAGCCTCAATCGTCCGGGGAATTAGGGGTACCCTAATTCCCCATCAAACCGAGTACCGAGCGCGTCGAAACGGGGTGAGCTGCAAGGAAAAAAGCCGAATTAGGCGGAGGCGTAGCAGCGCTACGTCGAGCACTAATTCGGTGCAGGTGACGCCGCAGATGGCCTCGTAGCGACGCGCGAATGCCGGTGCAGGTGGGGAATTAGGGGACTACTGGATGAGGAAGCCGGTCTCGCACACGACCGCGTGGGCCACGAGGTAGATGGGCAGCCCACTCTGCGCTATCTCGAATGTGTCGCTCCACACCAGGCCGAGGTTGGAGTGTGTGTGGCCGTAGAGCCCCGGAGCGACGGTGTCGACATGGGTGTCGCCTGCGTAGACGTGAGTCTCGACGAGTCCAAAGCCCGACAGAAGCAGGTAGTTCACCGTGAGTAGCTCGCCGTCGTAGATGAACTCAAGCTCACCCACATATGTGCCTTTCGAGATGTCGTTTTGCGCAGCGCCCGCGTAGATGGGCGTGCTGAACAAGCCGTACTCGGAGACCTCGATCTGCCAGCCCCAGCGCGCGTTCGTGATCCCCAACTCGATGAACGTCGTGTCGCCAAGAGCATAGGCCGTCTCGCAGCCATTGCCTACCGGCGGCCCTTCCTCTTCCTCGCACTGGAGCTCGAAGGTGAAGTAGGTGGCCCAGTTACCGCGCCGTACGAGCCGCTCGCCTTCGCCATATGCCGTCTCGCCCTGGTAGGACCCATCATCGAGCAGCCTCCGCACGGCCGCGTGGGCCACCACGTAAAAGGTCTCGTCACACACGTACGGCTCGCCGCCAAGTGACTCGAGCGACACCCGCACCTCGTAGTAGGTGGTCCCCGTGATGTCACCCGATTTGTACGGGAAGCGACCCGGGATGGGGTTCCCCGTGCGCGTCTGGGGCAGTTCGGCGAGCGACTCGCCGATCCACAAGTGGGTCTCCTCAAGCTCCCAGCCCCCCATGAGCGAGTAGGCTACGACGAGATCATCATCCTCCACGAACAGCTCCACGGTGCCCACCGGGATGTGCTGACCTGCAAGGAGCGGGATACTCGAATCCCCCCCGACCGACACCAGCGCCGCCTGGTTCAACGAATAGCGCTCCTGCGGCACATCGCTGCAGCCGTAGGTGCTGAGGCTCAGCACCGCCGCGAGAGCTGCCAAAACAACAAACTGTCTGTTTTTTTTGGTCTTCATCTCAGATACCTCCAAATATCCATTTGCCGGCCGGGTCCATCCATCCAGGCGGCAGCATTTTTTTAAAGCCGGCACCATCACCGGCCGTCTTTGAGGCAATGTGCACCACCATGTCGCGCGAGCTCAACGGCGGACACTGCAACGACTGGTTATGACAGCCATTTTGTGCGCGCAAGGAGGATCACGCCTCCAGATCGGAGCAGGGCTCTACCCCTAATCCCCGTTTCAAACCGAGCACCGAGCGGGCATCGCGCCCTAATCGTCGGCTTGTTCTGAGGGATGAGCCGACGCTATCGAGCAATTGACGGATCGCCGACCTCCATGCTAGGCCAAGTGGGCCGGGAGCCAGGTTGGGCGACTCGGCGCGTTTTCTCCGGCCGGGGAGGTTTTGCGGCTGTCGGTTCGGATCGTGGCAGGCCGGCTCGCGCGTCGGCTGTTGAAGGTTCCTGCGGGTAGCATCGTGCGACCGACCCCGGATCGGGTGCGCGAGTCTCTCTTCGCGTCTCTCGGCGCGCGTCTCGGTCACGCGCGCGTTCTCGATCTGTTTGCCGGGAGCGGCATTCTCGGGGTAGAGGCGCTGAGCCGCGGAGCCTCTTCGGTCACTTTCGTCGAGCGCTCACGCCGGGTGGCTTCGGTCCTCGAGGCCAACTTGGCCTCGTTGTCACTCGAGCCGAGAGAAGCGCGAGTCCTGTCGACCGATGTCTTGAGAGCGATAAAACGCCTCGGGGCCGAAGGGCAGCAGTTCGATTTGGTTCTGCTTGACCCCCCATACGACAGTGACCTCGTGCCGGATGTGCTTCAGGGATTGACGCGCTTCGATCTGGTGGCGGAGTCCGGGCTGGTGCTCGTCGAGCACCCGCGCGAGCGCCCCCCGCCGAGCCGGGTCGGTTCACTTGGCGAGGTTGGTTTCAAGCGCTACGGCACCACGCAGGTAACTTTTTTTGAACGCGAGGAAGAAATGTCTCGGCTAGCCATCTATCCCGGATCCTTCGACCCTGTCACAAACGGCCACGTGGAATTAATCCGGCGTGGACTGGGAGTTTTTGATCGCATTGTCGTGGCGGTGGCCACCAACGCCGAAAAATCGGCGCTGTTCAGCAAGAGCGAGCGTGTCGATTTGCTGCGTGAGGTTTTCGCCGAGGTGAAGGCGATCGAGGTGGACTCCTTCGAAGGATTGCTGGTGGACTACATGCAGCAGCGCAACGCGGCGGTGGTGATGCGGGGGCTGAGGGCGGTGTCCGACTTCGAGTACGAGTTTCAGATGGCCACCATGAACCGCAAGCTATATCCGGGCATGGAGACCTGTTTCATGATGGCCGGCGAGGAGCATTTTTACG
>PWKZ01000132.1 GCA_003559575.1 Bradymonadales bacterium
ACTCGAGCGAATCCACATTTTCGACTCCTGGCTCCAAGGACCTCTGCCGGCTAACGCGAAGCCACCGGCAACCAGCCGTCAGTACGACTAGAATAGCCGTTCTCAAGGCATAGAGCAATTATGGAGAATGCAGAGTCGCAGCAAATATGCTATGCGAGCTTGTCGTGTGAGGCTTGGCCAAGGAGATCGTATGACACACAAGTTTCAAGAGAGCGAGGCCCGACTCCTGACCGCGCTGGCGGCCGCCGACCTGCCGCGCTCAATCGAAGCGCTGGCCTCCGATCTCACCCTCGATCAGTCGCTGGTCGCCGCGGCGGCGGTGAAGCTGGCCGATTATGGGCTCGTAACGGTGAGCGAAGAGAGCCGTGTCGAGATCCTGCTGGCGGAGGCCGGGCGGGCGCTCCTCGAGCGCGGGGAGCCTCTGCCGGAGCGTCTCATCGCCGAGGAACTCGGCCGCGCGCAGAAGGCCCTGACCGTCCCCGAGCTGGCCCAGCGGCTCAATCTGGCGCCCGCCGCAATCGGTAAGGCGCTGCGTTTCCTGACGAGCAAGGGCTACGCCCGGCGCGACGGAGCAGAGATCACGGCGCGCGACGGCGCCTCCCTCGCCGAGCCCACCCCCGACGAGGAGCTTCTGGCCCGACTCGCCAAAACACCCGAGAGTGGACTCATCCTCACGGCCAACGAAGCCGAGGCCGCTGAAGGTGCCCTCAATGAACTCAGCGCGCGCGGATTGGTGCGCTCTCGCGCGCGCGTCCGACGCTCCCTGGAGCTCACCGGAGAGGGACGGCGAGTGGCGGCCGAGGGAGTCGAGGCGGCGCGCGAGGTCACCGCGCTCAACGAGCAGCTCCTGCTGAGCGGCGAGTGGCGCGAGGTGACTTTTCGGGCCTATGACATAGGCGCCGAGGTGTTGCGGATCGCGCCGGCGCGCGAACACCCGATGCGGCGCGTGCTCGAGGAGACCCGCGAGGCTTTTTTGCGGATGGGGTTCGAAGAGATCCGCGGCCCGTATGTGGAGAGCGCGTTTTGGGATTTCGACGCCCTCTTCCAACCGCAGGATCACCCGGCGCGCGACATGCAGGACACCTTCTATCTCAAGCGACCCGACAAGATGGAGCTGCCCTCGGACGATTTGGTCGAGAGCGTTCGGCGCACCCATGAGGACGGCGGCTCCACCGGCTCCACCGGCTGGCGCTACCGCTGGGATCCCGACATGGCGCGCCGAGCGGTGCTGCGAACCCACACCACGGCCGTGACGGTGGCGGCCTGCCACGAGAACCCGGCGCCGCCGCGCAAGGTGTTCTGCGTCGGCCGCGTTTTCCGCCGCGAGACCATCGACTACAAACACCTCCCCGAGTTCTACCAGGTGGACGGCGTCATCGTCGACGAGCAGGCGAGCCTCGCCACCCTGCTCGGATTGTTGCGTGAGTTCTACCACCAGATGGGGTTCTCGGAGGTCAAGTTCCGCCCCGACTTCTTCCCGTACACCGAGCCCTCCGTCGGAGTCTTCGTGCGAATGCCGGGCCGCAAGGACTGGTTCGAACTAGGCGGCTCCGGCGTATTTCGCCCCGAGGTGACACGCCCGGCCGGAGTCACCGTGCCGGTCCTGGCATGGGGGCTAGGGCTCGAACGGCTCGCGATGGTTCGCTACGGTGTAAAGGACATCCGTGAGCTGTATGCCTCTCACCTGGGATGGCTCAAGGAGGCGCACCTATGCCGATAATTACAATCCCCCTGGCCGAGCTGGGCGAGCGTCTCGGCCGCCCGGTGGCGCGCGCCGAGATCGAGCCGCTGCTCGATCAGCTCGGCTGTGACGTCGAAGATTTCACCGAGATCTTGCGCCACACCTGCCGTGACTGCGGCCTGCTCATCGAGCTTCAGCTCAACGAGTCGCTGCCCGCCGCCTGCCCGGAGTGCGGCGCCACGCGAGCGACCCCCGAGGAGCTGTGGCGCGAGCGCGGGCGAGTGCCGGTGGTGCGAATGGACGCGCTCCCGGTGCGTCCCGATCTGTTCGACTCCGGCGGGCTCGCGCGCGCCTTGAGGGGGCTCCTGGGCCAGGAGACGGGGCTGCCGCACTACGAGTGCGCTCCGGCCCACTTCACGGTGCATGTCGACCCCGCGCTGGCGCGCCCGGAGAGCTATCGCCCATTCATCCGCTGCGCGGTGGTGCGGGGGCTCGAGCTCGACGACGTGGGGCTGCGCCAGGTGATGAAGCTCCAGGAGCTGCTGCACTGGGCGCTCGGGCGAGATCGTAAGCTGGCCTCGATCGGAGTTTACTCCTGCGCCGATTTGGCGCCGCGCATCACCTACCGCGCGGTTGCGCCCGACGAGCTCGAGTTCGTGCCGTTGCAGAGTGTGGACGGGCGCGCGCTCACCCCGCGGAAGATCCTGGCCGAACACCCCAAGGGGACCGCCTACGCCCACCTGTTGGCCGCCCAAGAACGCTACCCACTGCTCCAGGACGAGCGCGGCCGGGTGCTGTCACTGCCGCCTATCATCAACTCCGAGGAGACCAGGCTCACCGCCGGCCATCACGACGTCTTCATCGACGTGACGGGGGTGAGCGAGCGCGCCGTCGACAAGGCGCTCAACACCCTCACAACCTCCCTTCTGGAATCGTTCCCCGGCGCACGGCTCGAGAAGGTCACGATCCGAAGAGAAGACGGCCCCGAGGAGACTCGAGTGAGCGAGACTCCTGATCTGCGGCCGCAGAAGATGAGCCTAGAGACCGCCGCCGCCGAGCGCCTGATCGGCGTCACTCTCACGCCCGACGAGGCGGCCCGTCACCTGGCGCGAATGCGCCACGACTGCCGGCTCGAGGGCGGCGCGCTGCGGGTGCAAGTGGCCCCGTACCGCAACGACTGCATGCACGAAGTCGATCTGATCGAAGACGTCGCGATGGCCTACGGCTACGACAACATCGCCCCGCGGCTGGTGCAGAGCATGACCATCGGCCGCCCACGACCGGAGCGGGTACTCGCCCGCCGGGCACGCGCGGCGCTCATCGGACACGGCTACTTCGAGGTCATGACCCTCCTGTTGTCCAACGAGGCGACCCAGTACGACTTGCTCGGCCAGGAGAATCCGGGCACCGCCGTCCAGGTGGCGCACCCCATCTCCACCGACCAGACCCTGATGCGCGCGAGCCTGATCCCCGGACTGCTCAAACTCTTCGCGTTGAACCGTGGCCAGGGGTTGCCGCAACGGCTGTTCGAGGTGGACGACGTGGTGCTGATGCCGCGGGACGAACACGAGCCGCGGGAAGAGCTGCACTTGGCCGCCGGGATCCTCGCCAAGGAGGCCGGGTTCGCCGACGTGCGCGCCCTGGCCGCGAGCATTGGTCGCGAGCTGGGAATGGAGCTGACTTTCGCGCCCGTCGAGGCGGCGGGCTACCTGCCGGGCCGGGTGGCAACGCTCAATCACGAGGGCCGCGAGGTGGGCCGTTGCGGCGAGATCCATCCGGAGGTGCTGGAGAAGCTGCGCCTGATAACCCCGCTCGCCGTGCTGGAGATCGACCTCGAGCACCTCATCTAGGATACTGATTCAGGGCACCAGCGGCGTCCCGCGGGTGGTCCCGGCGCCTCGCTTTCGTCAGATCTGAAAATCCCTTGTGCGACGTGGGGTTGACCACGACTCCGCGGGATTGCCCGATCTTCCTTGCAGCGCATCCGAGCCTGCCCTCGCGGGCCATCCACCGGCTTCTCCTCAATCCCCCACCGCGTCCGTGGACCGAGGGGATTGAGGCCTAGCCTCTGGGTACGATAGCGACGGGTTGGGTGGTATACTGTCATCCGACCGGACGACCGGCCGACCGGACGAGGGGGGGACATGGAGAGCGGAAAACGCGAGTTCATTCGCGCGCGGGGTGGCGCGGTGCGCGCATTTCGCGACCACTGGCGGAAGCTGGCCGACGACGAGACGGAGTTGAACAGTCGCGCCGAGACACACTGGACATGTTTCCTGGCGGGCTCAACCGGCGCCATGCGGCGTTGGGCGGCGCGCTTCTACGACAAGGCCCACGCCAAGCGGCTGGCGAGCCTCACGCCGGCCGCGGTGACAAAGCAGTTGGCGGTTTGGCTCGACCACGCCGTGGCTAACGCCCTCGACGAGTACGACGAGCCCGCCGAGGTGGACCATTTCCTCCGCCGGTGCGTCACCACGGAGTACGTGCTGGCGTTCAACGGCGCGCTCTACCCCTTCCCTGGGGGGAGTCTCTACGACGACATCTACGAGTACTGCGCCGCCGGGTTCTCCACCGGCGGCAACCTGAGCCTCTACAAGTCCACCGGCGAACCCTTCGGGGCGCTCGAGCGCCGCTCCACGGCGGCGGGCATCAAAGCCGAGCTGTGGAACGGCGCGAGCTCGGCCGGCGACGACGAGGACTGGCAGATCACGTTCGATCCGGAGAGCGCCCCCGCACAAATCGACGCCTACATCTGGAGCAACGATTGAGCCCTCGCCCGCGGACGCGTTTGGGAGAAACCTCTCTTTGGCACACAATTCGACATCCCCACGCATGAGATTCCGAACTCGGTGGAGCGATCTGGTAGGATTGCGGCTCGGCGCCCGCTCGCCGCGGGGGACCGAGAGCAAGAAAATAAAAAGGAGGTGCATTGGTGGCTAGACCGTATCTGTGGCTCGTTATCGTCGCTCTCTTGACCGTGAGCTGCTCGCCGGCCGAGGGGGATCCGTCCGCGCTGCCCCCGGAGGAGACGGTGAGCCGGGAGGTCCTCGGGAGCGAAGGGGCCGTGCTGGAGACCCCCGGCGGCGACCTGCGACTGGAGATTCCCCCCGGGGCCATCGACGGCACGGCGACTATCTCCATCTCGAGCCACACCCCCACGACGGAGCAGGCCGCGGCGTTGGCCGGGAGAGCCTTTCAAATCCTGCCGGCCGGGCTGCGGTTCGCGACCCCGGTGACACTCACCCTGCGGGCCACCCGTGGGGTCTTGCCGGACGCGCCCGTCTACGTCTCCAGGCTGAACCCCGCAGGAGGCTGGTCTCCGGTGGAGGGGACCACCCCCCACTCCGATTTGCGCCCCGGCGACACGGTCGCGGCGACGATCGAACATCTGTCGGTCTTCGGCCTGGCCGAAGAGCTCGCGGCGCCCGCCCCCACCGGCCACACTCTGACGGTGCTCGTGGTGGATGAAACACAGCAGCCCATGGAAGGCGCCGTCGTGCAAGTGGGAGACACAAGCCGCCCCACCGACCAAACCGGCCTGGCGATCTTCACCGGACTCGAGGGGAGCGTCTCAATCGTGGTTTCGAAGGAGGGCTATCGCGAGGCCACCGAGTCAATGCAGATCGAGACCGACACGCAGACGACGATCACTCTCGCGGCCCACGGCGCCCCGGATGACCGGGGCATGGTCGAGACGGTGTTCGTCTCGTTCGATGGAGACGACTCGGACTCCGGCGAAAGCGCCCACGAGCCCGTCCAAACTCTGGCGCGCGCCGCTCATCTGGTGGCCTCCGGAGGGCGCATCCTGCTGCGCGGCAGCGCAAGCGAAGCCGAGAGCTACATCGTCACCGCCCCGATTTACATCAAGGGGGAGCGACCGTTCGCCATCTCCGGCGGCTACGACCGGGAGTTCGAGACCCGTCCCACCGGCTCGAAGTCGCTGTTGGACGGCGCCGACGGCGGGCGCATCATGACAGTGGAGGGGCTCGCCGAAGCGGACGAGGTCTCGCTCGAGCGGCTCGTCTTCGCCAACGGAGTCTTCACGGGGGACGACGGCGGCGGCGGAATCCAAGTCCTGGACAGCCACCTGGAGATCTCCCACTGCGAGTTCAACGCCAACCGGGGGAGCGCCATCAACAGCCGGAACAGTCACTTGGAGATCTCACAGAGCACCTTCGCGAATAACGAGCACTCCTCCCGTGGCGGCGCCATCAGCGCCAAGGGCGGCTCTCTCGTGATCCGCGGCGGTCTGTTCTCCGCCAACCGGGTGTCCCTCGGAAGCTGCTCCGGGGGGAGCCTGTATTTCGACGACATGACGCAGGTGGTGATCGAAGACAGCGCATTCGTCGCAAGCGAGGCCCGCAGCCAGACCGGTTCCGGCTGGGGTGGCGCAGTGTTCGGTCAGGCGAGCGCACAAGTCCGGATCGCCGACAGCTCCTTCGAGGACAACGACTCGCCTTACGGCAGCGCGGTGTTCCTGATCAACACGAGCGAGTTCGAGCTGACCGACAGCTCGTTTGTCAACAACCGAGCGGACATCACGAACCACGATCCACACAACTTCACCGATGGAGAGAGGGCGATGGCGGGCACCATCACGGGGTGCTCGTTCGCGGGACCGGGCGGAGGGCTCGAGCTGAACACCCGGTCGGGTGACGAGGCGTCCGCGATGCAAGCGCGAGTGGTGGACTGCACGTTCAACGACACCAGCGGCGGGAGGGGGGGAGCGGTGACGCTCCGCGGCGACGGGCTCGATCTCGACACCGTCGTGTTTGAGGACTCGACCTTCAACAACAACTACGCGGCTTTCGAAGGCGGCGCCGTGTGGCTGACCTTGAACGCGCGAGCCAGCTTCGTCCGCTGCGACTTCACCGACAACCTGGTGGACGGCGGTGATCTCGGTCACATTCCGCCGGGCGCCGGCGTCGGCGGCGCGGTGGCCCTGAGCACCTCGAGCAACATCATGGCCGGCACCACGACCGCCGCCCTGTTCGAGGACTGTCTCTTCACCGACAACGAGGCGCTCGAAGCCGGCGGAGCCATCTACGCCACCAACGGCGCCACGGTCACCGTCCTGGCAACCACCCTGGAAGCGACTCTCGATCCTCCGGCGTTCGCCCGCAACTCGGCCAAGCGAGGGGGCGCGGTCGCGTTGAGCGCCGCCGGCCCGGGGGAGGAGGTCTACGGCAGCGTGGGCTCGTTCAGCCGAGTCGCCTTCGTGGACAACACGGCCGCCAATCTCGGCGGGGCGCTCGCGACCACCGGCGGCGAGGCCTCTCTGGAGCAGTGTGTGTTTTCGGGCAACCAAGCGGACGGGGAGCCCGACGACATCCACGAGTCCCCCGCCGGTTCGGTCTCGTGTGAGGGCTGTATCTTCGGCCCTTGACCCTTGACTCCTGCTCGAGACGTTTGTTAGCCCTCTTGGTGAGGTCGTCACCGCGGGAACAGCGTCGCGTGCCCCCACGGTGGCCGCCGGGTTGCCGGTTTAAGGAGATCCAGAACCATGACCAGCCATATCGCCCATTGCCGCCACGGCCACCTACTCGGCGCTCTCGCGGCGCTCGCGCTGCTCACCGGTATCGCGTCATGCGCCGATGAGTCGCCCGAGGATCGCCGGGGGCCACCGACTGAAGTCGAGATCAGCGCTGAGCGGGGGGGCACGGTGGAGGCCCCGGGCGGCGAGGCCACCGTGGAGTTCCCACCGGGGGCGCTTCTGCACGACACCACGGTCACCATCGCCGGCTATTCGGTGGGTGGAGACGCCGCGCGGGCGCTCGCCAGCGAGGCCTGGGAGATTGGGCCGGCGGGGCTCGAGCTCGCGGTCCCGGCCACCATCACCATCTTGACCACCACCGAGGTGCCGCCGGAACGACAAATCGCCCTGTCCCGGCTGGGTGGCGATGGCCGCTGGGCGCCGGTCGAAGGCGCCGGCCGTCACTCGGACCTTCCAGCCGGTGCGGCCGTATCCGCGGAAGTGACCCACTTCTCAGTCTTTGGCCTGGCGGCTCAAAATGGCGACGAAGGTAATGGCGGCGACAACGGACCTCCGCCGCCGGAGCGCCCGCTGCTCGGCGACCAGGAGTGGGAGCAGATCCCGGAAGCGGTCACGGGCAACATCGGATTCCGCGACTTCGCCTTCAGCGGCGAGCGCCATGTCCTCGTCGGAGACAGGCTCAACATCAGGATCTCCGACGACGGAACGCAATGGACCTCCGGGCAAGTGGACGGCGCCGGTACCCTGTCAGCGGTGGCGTGGGGCGCGGCGGGGTTCCTGGCGGCCGGCGCGGGCGGCTATGGAGACAACGACCTCATCCTCTACCGCTCCCAAGATGGAGACGCGTGGGAGCAGGTGAGCCCGGTTATGGGCGACAATCTGCACGGAGACGGGTTTGACGGCGAGTTCTTCGCCGATCGCAACGACAGGTGCGCTGCGCTCGAGTTCCATGACGGCTACTACTTCATGGCGACCGGCAGCGGCCGGGTCTTTCGCTCTCAAGACGGCGCTCGCTGGGAGTTGGTGTTCATGACCGATGGATACCGCAGTGACCTGATGGTGGTGGCGGGAGACGAGCTTCTTCTCATCCCGGGATACGCCGATCTCATCTTCCGTTCCTCCAACGGTGTCGACTGGACCACGCACGAGGTGACCGGCCCCTGGGATCCCGACGACGGCGACAGCCCCTACGGGCTGCTGCGAGATGTTGTCTGGGACGGGCAGCGCTTTCTGGGAGTCTCCTTCCAGCGGGTGCTGAAGTCCGAGAACGGTACCCACTGGGAGGTCGTCGAGCTCGCCGACGCCGAGCTGCACTCCTGGGATCTGCTGACCGCCATCGCTCATCACGACGGTATCTATCTGGCCGTGGGAGGCAACACCCAGCTGCCGCGCAACCTCATCGGACGCTCCGATGACGGTATCCACTGGCTCTTCGAGATCGAGGAGCCATGCACCTTTTGCACGAGCCGCCTCGCCCACGACGGACGCGATTTCATCGCCTACGGCCCCCGACTTTACGCCGGCAAATCCCGGGATGGCGCCACCTGGGATATCAGCAGCGTGAGTCTCATGGGGACCGCCGATGGTGTTCTCTACAATGGAAATACCTTCTTGACGTTCGGTGACGGCGGGGCGGTCCTCACCTCCGAGGATGCGGTGAGCTGGACCAAGAGGGAGACGGGCGTCGAGATGGACATCCGATCCGGCGTCTGGGACGGAGAACGATTCGTCCTGCTGGCGTCCGAGGAGGACGGCAGCGGCAACGTGGAAGGCACCCTGCTGACTTCCGAGGACGGAATGGAGTGGCATCAAGAGGTGGTGGATGGCATCTCGCTGATCTTGGCGTGGGACGGGGAGCGCTACTTTCTCAAGGGCGCTTTCCACAGCCCGACCATATACATCACGACCGACTTTGACGATCTCGCGCTGACGGAGCCGGGGGAAGTCTTCAGGACCATGCACTATAGCGACGGCGTCTACCTCGCCACGACCACGCGAGACATTTTCTACTCAGAAAACGGAGTGGACTGGGAGGAGGTACACAGCGGGCGAGGTGGCTGGATCCGCATGATCGCTTCCGGAGATCCGGGCTTCATCGCGGTCGGTGAGAGCAGGACGCTGCTCTCGTCTTTGAACGGCCGGGAGTGGACCGAACGGGAGTGCCCCCTGCCGGATGCCTGGGTGGCCGACCGCACCTCATCTGGCATGGACTACAGAGGCGCCGCTTGGGACGGTGAGCGTTTCATGGCCGTTGGAAGACTCGGCCGGGTGATCAAATCATACGACGGCGTGAGCTGGAACGTAAGCGAGACCGGCCGCTACGGGGTCAACGACAACCTGGGGGCCGTGGCCGGTGACGCGACGCGGCAGACGGCGGTGGCGGTCGGCACCTTCCTCGTATTCAGACGAGGGGCAAATTAGGGTGAGCTCGTGAGAGTGTTGCTCCGCCAAGATCGGACAGGAGGAAAAAAAGATGCCTTTGGCGCTCGTGACCGGAGCAAACCGGGGGATTGGTCTCGAGCTGTGCCGACAGCTCATCGCGCGGGGCTTCGAGGTCATCGGCACCTCGCGCGGCGCGGCGCCGCGCCTTGAACGGCTCGGCGCCCGGGTGGAGCGGCTCGAGGTCACCGATCCGGCGTCAGTGACCGCGCTCGCCGAACGCCTCCGCGGGGGGCCGCCCCTAGACCTCCTCATCAACAACGCCGGCTTGCTCGTGCGTGACGATCTCGATCACATCGACCCGGCGGCCCTGCGGGCGCAGTTCGACACGAACGCCGTCGGCCCGATAGTCCTCACGGCGGCGCTCGTCCCGCTCCTGTCCCCCGGCGCCAAGGTGGCGGTCATCACCAGCCGCATGGGCTCCATCGCCGACAACACCTCCGGCGGGGCCTACGGCTACCGGATGAGCAAGGCGGCGCTCAACGCGGGCGCCGCCTCGCTGGCGTTCGACTTGAGAGAGCGCGGGATCGCCGTCGGTATCCTGCATCCGGGGTACGTCAAGACCGACATGACCGAGGGGCGCGGCTTCATCACCGCCGACGAGTCGGCCCGCGGCCTCCTGGACCGAATCGACGAGCTCACCCCGGCCACCACCGGCACCTTCCGCCACATGAACGGCGAGGAGCTGCCCTGGTAGGTGTCCT
>PWKZ01000070.1 GCA_003559575.1 Bradymonadales bacterium
CCGCGCCTGGGCATTTATGAGGAGTGCACGGGGGAGCAGCCGAGCGCCAACTCGCTGTCGCCGTCGGATCGGGCGGCGGTGGAGCGGTTTCGGATCGACGTGTCGCGACGGCCGCGCGATACGGCGTTACGGTTGCGGTTTGCCGAGTTTTTGGCCCAGCGGCGGTTGTACGACAACGCTTTGGCGCAACTGGATGAGTTGATTGCGTGCGATCCGGACAGCGAGCTTGCCCGTTCGCGGATTGCAGCGATTTACTTGGCATGTGGCCGTGTTGACGATGCGGCCGTCCAGTTGCTGTTGTTGGCGGAGGCGCGCCCTGACGATGGCGAGATGCATACGGCGTTGGTCGATGTGCTCTTGCGGGCCGGGCGCTCGGAATAGGCGATCGAAGCCGCGGCGCGGTTTGGCGAGCGCCATCTCGACGATGTGAAATGGCTGCGCTATTGGCGCGATCTTTTGTTGACGCAGGGAGGTTCCGTCGACACTTTCATTCGAGCTTGCGGTGCGCTTGTGGAGCTGGAGCCCGAGGATGCGCCGACTCAGATAGTGCTGGCGCATGCGCTGCGCACCACAGAGCGCGAGGAGGAAGCGGCGCGGGCATATTTGGCCGCCCTGAGTAATGAGCGACTTTCGGCCCAAGAGAATCTCTTTTCAGGTCTCCAGCGACTGGAAACAACTCATGACAGTCCGTTGTGGCAAATTGCTTCCGATGGATGGCAAGCCGTGCGAGCTCCCCTCGCGCCCCGGCATTCGACAACTACGGCTGCGGAGCTCTCTCTGACCGTTGCAGCTCGGATTGTTTTGTTGACGAGGGATCCTTCGCCCGAGGCCAAGCAGCTGGGCCGGCTAGCGGCACGGCTTTGGGCGGTGCGTGAGTTGTCGCAGCTAACGGAGCTCGGGAATCTTGGAGCGACATTGCGCACAACCGTTGCCGAAACGCTTGTGCGTTGTGCGGACGCCTTTATAGAACAAGGCGCGGTCGAAGGTGCCGTCGCTGTGTGTATCGCGGGCTTGCGTGTCGACTCTGATGGAGTGTTGGCGGAAGACTGGGCGCGCTGTCTCGCGCGGAGCGCCGAGCTGGGGCTCGAGAAAGGAGGTGAGCACACGGCGCGGGTGAGCCACCGGGTTGCCTCGGGACTTGCGAGCACCGCCGAGGAGACGCGCAACTCACTTGGAAGAGTCGAGGCAAAGCTCGAACGCCGGCGAATGAAACGGCGTCGCTGGAAATGGATTCTGGCGACGGCTCTGTTTGCAGTGGCCTTGGGTGCAGGGATCGTGACGATGGCGGCCTGGAAGGCGGAGGAGGCGCGGCAGGCCGAGGAGGCGCGGCAGGCGGAGGAGGCGCGGCAGGCGGAGGAGGAAGCGCGGAAGGCGGAGGAGGCGCGGAAGGCGGAGGAGGCGCGGCAGGCGGAGGAGGCCCGGCAGGCGGAGGAGGCGCGCTTGGCGGAAATACAGCGACGGGGATATTGGCGCGACCCGTCTACGGATTTGACGTGGCAGGTGACGCCGACGGGCGACAGCATGGGCAGGGATGCCGCACAACGCCACTGCCGGGGGTTGTCGCTGGCCGGTGGAGGTTGGCGTCTTCCCACCATCGGCGAGCTGCGGAGCTTGATTCGCGGTTGTCCGGCGACGGAGCGGGGTGGTAGCTGCGGCGTTACCGATGACTGCCTGCGACGGCGCTGCCGGGACAGTTCATGTACCGCCTGTTCAAGGAACGCCGGTCCTGCTGACGGGTGCTACTGGCCTGCTGCAATGTCGGGGACTTGTAGTTGGTACTGGTCTTCGTCGCCGGTGGCGGACAGCGCTGACCCCGCGTGGTACGTCTACTTTCACAGCGGCAACGTGGACGGCCGCTACGTCAGCACCGTCAAGCACGTGCGTTGTGTGCGTTGAGTTGGCCAGTAGACCGTGCCCAGTTGGTCATTTGAGACTTTGGTAATTTACCCGAGCGAAGCGAGGGTCGGATTTTTGCAGCTTGGTGTTTCGGGAGGTCCGGGCGGTGAAACCGTGTCAAGAGTGCCGGCATGACAACGAAACCGACGCGCGGTTCTGTGATCGCTGTGGCGCCCCGTTCGCCGCCGCGGCAGAGCTTGCGGGCGGCGCTCCTCGCGCCGCGGAGGACGGCGGCCGACCGCTTCTCCTGCTCGGTGGAGCGCCGGACGTAGACCTGACGGTCGCGCACGGCTCGGTCTCCGGCCACCACGCCGTCGTCTGGCGCGACTTCGACGGGGTCATGATCCACGATCTCGGCAGCACCAACGGCACTTGCGTGGACGGTCGCCGCATCGAGCGGCCCACCCCACTTGCGCCCACGGCGCAGGTTCGGTTGGGCGCCCACGAGCTCGACGCACAGCAATTGATAACGCCGCTCGGCAGCGCTCCCCGGGGTCACCTGGTGGGCCGGCACCCCGCCTGCGACGCCGTCTTCGATGCGCCCGTGGTCTCGTCCCGCCATCTCCTCGTGCGCCCCCTGAGCGACTCCGACCTGCTCGTGATGGACTGCGGCAGCTCCAACGGGACGGCGGTCAGCAGCAGGACCGATCGGATCGCGCGGCCCGCGCAGGTCTCGGAGAGCGACGTGCTCTATCTCGGCTCGCTGCGGCTGCCGGTCAAAGTGCTCCGCGAGAGATTGCGGGCGGCCGGTGCCGGCGCGCAAGCGGTCGAAATAGCCGCCGACCAACCGCTGGTGCTCGGTCGCGCGCCCGACTGCGACGTGGTCGTGGCATTTCCCCAGGTGAGCGCCCGGCACGCGCGAGTGACCCCGCTGCCCGACGGCTCATACCGCGTGGAGGACCTCGGTAGCAGTAACGGCACCTTTGTCAACGGGGTGGCGATCAAGTCGGCGACATTGTCGGCGCAAG
This sequence comes from Bradymonadales bacterium, assembly GCA_003559575.1. Lineage (GTDB taxonomy): Bacteria > Myxococcota_A > UBA9042 > PWKZ01 > PWKZ01 > PWKZ01. Next base: position 2,865 of record PWKZ01000070.1, read on the forward strand.
GGTCACTGAGCCTCGGCTCCTGCCCCATCAAGCTCCTGGCCGGACGCAAGCCGCGCCCCGAGCCGCTGGCCGGCGCCTGCCGGATCGACGCCACCCAAATCAACCGCGTTGTGCGCCACCGCAAGACCGGGGATCCGCTCAATATTCTCTGCGACGTCTCGTTTTCCGCCTACCCGTCGTCGCTCGTGGGGCTGATGGGGCCGTCCGGCTCCGGCAAGACGACGCTGCTGCTGGCGCTCAACGGCTACGAGCGCCCCACTAGCGGGCAGGTGTTTATCAACGGTGACGATCTTTATGCCAACTTCGATCGCTATCGCGGGGTGGTCGGCTACGTGCCGCAAGACGACATCATCCACCGCCAACTGACCGTCGCCGAGGCCCTGTATTACACCGCCCGCCTGCGCCTGCCGCCCGACACCGGCGACACCGAAATCAACCAGCGCATCGACGAGGTGCTGGCCTCGCTGAAGCTCACCGAGCAGCGCGACCAGGTCATCGGCAGCGTTGAGGACAAGGTGCTCTCCGGGGGACAGCGCAAGCGGGTCAACCTCGCCCAGGAGCTAATCACCGATCCGGCCATCTTGTTTCTCGACGAGCCGACCTCGGGGCTCTCCTCCAGAGACGCCGCCGACGTGATGGAGGTGTTGCGGAAATTGGCCGACGAGGGCCGCACGGTGATAGTCACCATTCACCAGCCCTCGCCCGAGATATACGCCCGCATGGACGAGGTCATCACTCTCGCCGGCGGGGGCCGGCTGGCCTACTTCGGTCCCACAGTGCCCGAGTCCTACGCCCATTTCGGGTTGTCCGACGAGCGCCCCGATCACATCATGGATTGTCTCGAGGACGAGAGCCCGGAGGTCTGGCAGCGACGTTATCAGGAGTCGCCGCTCCACGAGGAGTTCGTGGTCAAACGCCTCGCCTCGCGTGGAGAGACGACCTCCGAGCCGCACCACCTGCGCACCGCGTCCGACGACCCATGGAGCCAAGGGGCGACACTCTTGAGACGGTTCGCGGTGACCAAACTGCGCGACACCACCAACCTCGCGATTCTCGCCCTGCAGGTGCCGATCGTCGGTGCGCTGCTGGCGTTTTTGTTCCACGGCGCGCCACCCGACGACAGGAGGTTCCCGCTCTTCTTGATCGGCATGTCGGCGCTGTTTTTCGGGTGCTTCAACGCATGTCGGGAGATCGTCGCCGAGCGCGCCATTTTGCGCCGCGAGCGCATGGTCAACCTGCGAGCGCTGCCCTATGTGGCTTCCAAGTTTCTGGGCTTTGGGGTGATCGGCGTTTTGCAGGTGGCGCTGCTGTTTCTAATCGGGCGGGTGTGGATCGGTCTCGAGGGCGATGCCAAGGACTACATGGCGGTGCTCTCACTGACAATCCTCGGGGCGACGGCGATGGGGCTCGCGATCTCGGCGGTGGTGCGCTCGGCCGAGGCGGCGATGACCATCGTGCCGATAATTCTCCTGTTTCAACTCGCGCTGGCCGGGTTCGTGGTGGGCCTCGAGCGCGACGAGGTGCGCTTGCTGGCGGCGCCGATGAAGGCCCGCTGGGCCACCGAGGGGCTCCTCGAGGCCGAGCGCCGGGCGCTGTCTCAAACCGTCACTCCCGCACCCGCCGGAGTCTCGGCCAAGGCGCCTGGGCGGGTAGGCGGCGCGCGACCACCAGAAGTGCCGCAGCATGACGCAACCGCGCACGAGGGGAGGCGGCCGGACGAGGCGCAATTCAGGGCTTTTATGGAAAATCGTGGCTATGGAGTGGACAACCTCAGCCGCGTCCTGGCAGTCCTCGCAGGGTTGTTGGCCGCCGGGCTCGGGCTCGCTCTCGGGCTGGTCGCCGCACGCGACCGACCGGCGTGCTGACACTCTAGCGGAGGTCACCGGGCGCCCGGATATCGGCTTCTTCGCTCTCGTCGGCGGCCTCCGGCTCTCGATCGCTCTCGGGATCTTCGAGCTCCGCAGGTTGTTCGACCTCCGTAGGTTTTGCGGGCTCCTCCGCTCCCGGAAGCTCAGCCGGCTCTTCGGGCTCAGGGGGTGGAGCACCGGCAAAGTCCGGTAATGGCTCCGAGCTTTCTTTGCGTGGCTCCTCAGGCACCGGCTTCGTTGGGGGCTCCCCGTGTGGTTCTATTGTCTCACGCGCCGCGGGCTCCGGATCCTCGGCCGGCTTTGAGGGCTTGAGGTGGTACCAGGCAACGGCCGCCACAAAGAGCGCCACCGCCAGCAGCCCGACCTGCAACGGCGAGGGGAAGCGCCGGGGCTCCCGAGGGGTTGACGGTTTCGGCAACCTCTCGAACCGATCAGGGCGAAACTTGCCGGTGGGTTTGAAGCGCCCCTTGCGATAAACCAGTTGGACGCTGATGTTGTCGTGTCCACCGTGGTCGTTGGCCAGCTCGACAAGCTTGCTGACCGCCTCCTGGGGTGGATACATGGAGGCTATCGCCGCGATTATTTCGTCTTCGACGAGCCCCGTCAGCCCGTCGGAGCACAGCAACAGCCGGTCTCCCGGCAGGACGGGTTCCGGGCCGCGCAGCTCGGGCTGCACCGTCTCGCGCACCCCAAGACAGCGCGCCAACACATTGCTCTCCGTGTGCTCGCGAGCCTCCTCCTCGGTCAGCAGGCCGCCGTCCACCATCCGCTGGACGGCCGTGTGATCCTTGGTCAACTGCTCCACGCTGCGCGGGCGGATGCGATATATCCGGCTGTCACCGACGTGGTCGAAGAGCGCCTCACCGCCCCCCGTGACCACGGCGACGCAGGTGGTCCCCATCCCTTTTAGAGTCGGGTTCTCACTCGCTTCGTTGAAGATCGCGGTGTTGGCCGCCACAATGGCGCGCTCGAGCGCCTCGCCGATCCCGCGGGTCTCCACGAGTTGCCCGAACGCGCGGCCGATGACCTCCACCGCGAGTTGGCTTGCGCGCTGGCCGCCGGCGTGTCCGCCCATCCCGTCGCAGACCAGAAAGAGCGACCAGCGGCCGTCGCTCGTTTGGAAATAGCCGACACTGTCCTGGTTCTCGCTGCGCTCCCGGCCCACGTCCGAGAGGCTGCCGATATCGAACACCTCGCTCTGTGGGATCCTCATCAAGGTCTTCCTGCGTCCTCGCGCGCGTTATTCACAGATCAGAACCACTCGTCCAAGCCGCACCTCGGAGCCTGCCGCGAGCGCCACGGGAGTGGTCGAGACCCGCTCGCCGTCAACGAAAGTGCCATTGGTCGAGTCGAGATCGCGGATGCCGAACCCGCCGCCCATCGGGACCAGCTCGGCGTGACTCCCGGACACGGAGTCGGCCTCCAGGACGACGTCGTTGGAAAGGTCATAGCCGATCTTGCCGCCGCTGGTGGGAAACGGCACAAACTCTTCGCGCGCCAGCCCCCCCACCGCTCGCATCCCGCGGGTGGCCGGCGCCTGACTAACCTGGCCGGGCTCTGGTCCCGGGGGACGATACTCGGTCTTGCGGCGTTGTGCGGCCGAGCGCTTCGGTGGCGCTGCCGGCGGTGGCTGCGGCGCCGGTTCAGCGCTGGGCGGCGCGACGGCGGGCTCGGCGGCGGCCGACTGAGCCGCGCTTTGCTCCTGGCGCAGCCGTTCGACCTCGGCCTCGCGCGCTTGCAGCTCGCGCCGATGGGCTTCGGCCTGGAGGGCTTGTTCAGCCTCTCGCCGGCGGCGCGCCCGCCGACCCAGGCCAATCGCCAGCGACACGATGAGCAGCAGCGCGAGCGCCGCCAATCCGGCGATCCACAAGAGGCGATCGTCGGCCGGCGCCTCGGGCTCGTCCTCGGCGGGCTCCTCTGCAGCGGGCGTCGCGGGCTCCTCGGATGTTTCCTCCTCCGGCTCCGCCGGCGCGAGTGGCGCCGGGTCGATTCGGGCGGCGCGGAAGCGCACCGCGGCGCGTGCGTCGCCGTAGGCGAGCTCGAGCTCGTGCTCGCGGCCGTCGCGCGGCAGCGCGTCGCCCGAGAGGGTGATCACGGTCTCATCCATCAGACGTTGCCGGAGAGCCTTGAACCCCACCTCGATCCTGTCGTGGGTGTAGGCCGTCTTCGTGAACCCGCCGGTGTCCATCGATATTTTTTCAAGCTCCCCCTTGGCCCGCATCAACTCCTCGGTGCGCTCCGGGATACAGATCAGGGAGTGGATGTCCACATGGGCCGCGCGCGCATTGTCGATGCACTCCGCGGCGGTGCGACCTTTCATCTTGTTTTGCCCGTCACTAATGACGATCACCATGCGGCGCGCCGGCAAGTCGCGCGCCCGCAGCCTGAGCATCTCGGTCGCCTGGTAAATGGACGCGAACAGCGCGGTGGTCAGAGAGCGCCGCGACAGCTTCAGCCTCTCGATGCTCCGCGCCACCAGCTCGGAGTCGCCGGTGAAATCGAGCAGCAGCTCCCATTCGTCGTCGATCTTACCGAGCGCCACCCGGTCCACCCCGGGGCGCATCTCACGCGCGAAGCCGGCGGCGTTTTCGCGTATCTCGGGCAGCGCCTCTTCCATCGAAGTGCTGACATCGATGGCGATGACGACCCCCATCCCCTGACCGCTGTAGGCGAACCGTACCGTCTCGCGCTCGACATCCAGCAGGTCGTCCTCGTACTCGACCCTGAGCTTGGCGGGATCCACATTCGTCACATAGCCGCGATCGCCGGTCATGAAGGCGGCGAAAAGCTGTAGCGAGCCGTCCTCCAGCACGCGTTGGCTGCGGATCTCAAGAGCCCGCACCTGGTCAGCTAAAGCGGGCGCTCCGAGGACCGCGACGAGTACGATACCCAAAACGACCGCCAGTCGGGGTCCGATGGTTGCGGGACTATGCATGTCAAGCGTCCTGCGACTGAGGGGGAATCAAGACGAGCTGAAACCGAGTGTCGCCGGCCCGGATCGTGCTGGCGTGATGCGCCTCGACCGAGTCGCCCCAGATCTCCTCATCGTCGACCCGGGTAGCGTTGGTCGAGTCGAGGTCGCGGACGCGAAACTTGCCGCCGCGCACCATCACGGCGAAATGTTGTCCGCTCATTGCGCGGTCCCGTGTAAGCGCACCGTCGCAGAGCACCGGATCGGAGCCAAAAGTGTTCTTGCCCTCGCGCACGGAAAAACTCTCACCGGACTTTTCCCAGGAGTAGGTCACGAGGAACCCCACCAGACGTGGCAACGGCGTCGCCACCCGCGCCTCGCCGGATTTCGGAGAAGTGGCGGCGTCGGTCTCGTCGGGCGGTGGGACATAGACCGTCTTGCGCGCCCGCCTCCCGGATACAGGGGGCGCCTTGGGGGCGGCCGCTTGCTCCTGCGGAGAGACATACTCCGTCTTCCGCCCCGCGGGCGCCCCGGCGCTTTTCTCCTCGCCACCGCCGGCCGGCGCCGGGGGCGTCCCCTCCATGACGGTGGGGGCCGGCGGGCGGCCGATTTGTTTTTCGTGTTGGGAGGTAATGGAGGCCCCACAACCCTTGCAGCGGGACGCCCCCACCCTGTTCTCGGTTCCACACAGTATACAGCGCATAGCACCCCCGGATAGACTCGGCACAGATTCGTTACATTGTCATCAATACAACAAGCTGGTGCGGCGATACAACCTCAATCCTCCACCCCATCCGGGATTCGGGAAGCGATCCCAAGCACATCTGCGGCGTCATCTTCACCGAATCGGTGCTCAACGTAGCGCTGCTACGCCTCCGCCCGATTCGGATTGATTCCTTGCACCTGCACCCGTCTCACTCCCCTCGGTCCTCGGATGCGGTGGAGCATTGAGGACAAGTTGACTTGTGGGCTGGAAAGCGACAGCCTCTGAGGCGCGAGAGTGCATGCGAAAAAGCGACTGCGACGAGGTTTCCACCGTGTTGTTTGCTGCTAGGTAGGCAGGATGCAAGAAAAAATCTGCCCGCGCTGTGGACGGATCGAGCGCGATGACAAAGCGCGCTACTGCGATGTGGACGGCGCTCCGCTCGCGCCCCGCGTCGCGCCGGGTACCGAGCCGCGACATGATGAAGCCCGTGGTTTGGGGTGGGGCGTGCTCGTGATTGTGCTCGTCGGGCTCGTCGCGGGGGGGCTTTTTTGGGGCGAGACATTTATTTCCGAAAGCGGCCGGCAGGAAACGGAGTGGCCGGCGGGCGACGGGCGCCGCGATGGGCCGGGCGCTCAAATATCGCCGCGCGACGCGGGCAACCCCAAGGCGCTCTTGAGGCTCTGTTTCGGCGACCCACCGCCGGCGCTTCCCAATGCCGCCAAAGGCCGCAATGGGGAGCTGTTTTCGGCCGGCAAGGGCGCGCTCCAGGTGGGCACCGGAATAGCGGCGACCTTGGTCGGCCGCGACCTCTCGCCGCAGGAGCGCGCCGATCTCGATGCCATCGTTGAAGAGGAGCTGATCAGCCGCTATGGAAGCTCGCGAGATCGCGCGGCCCGCCGGCGGGTGGCGCGCATCATGCAGAAATTCGAGCCGCTCGTCGCGCCGGGAGCGCCACCCTACCAATTCCTGGTCTTGGGAGCGGATGAGATGAACGCGTTCATGGGACCGAACCGCCGCGTGTACCTGCTCGCGGGGCTTGTGGCGGCGCTCGACGACCACCAGTTGGCGGCGGTCATCGGACATGAGCTGGCGCACTCCAAGCTCGACCACGGCGAGGATTTGCTACGGCTGGCAGCAAAAGGCGGCGACCTCGGCGCGCGCGCCGGAGAGCGTGGCGGCCAAGCCGGCTTCACTCTCTCGGCGCTTGCGCTGCGGCTCTTGCAGGCGGTCTACAGTCACGACATGGAGTATGACGCCGATCGGCTCGGGCTCTGTATGGCGGCGCTGGCCGGCTACGATCCTGTGCGCGCGGCGACCGCCATCGATGTAATAGCCAGGCAGGCGCGCGCAGTGCCGGAGTCGTCAAAAGGCCGGATCGCTTACGACATCGTGACCACACACCCACCAGCGACTGAGCGCTCGGCGTACCTCGCGGAGCTTGCAGAGCGTTTGGTCGAACGGTTTTGAGAGCTGCGAGGAGGGCGAAATGGACAATGAAGATTCGATGATTGGCCAGTCGGTTTTCGAGTATCGATTAGAGCGCAAGCTGGGTGAAGGCGGGATGGGATCGGTGTACCTCGCGCGTCACGAGCGGCTCGGACAGGTGGTGGCGATCAAGCTGCTTGACCCGGAGTTGGCCAGGGTGGATGAGGTCCGCGAGCGCTTTTTGCAGGAAGCGCGGATTCAGGCCGAGCTGCGCCACCCCGGAGTGGTCGGGCTACTGACGGCCTCGACGGGCGGCAGGCGACTGGCGCTGGTGATGGAGTACGTGGAGGGCGCCAGCTTGTCCGAGGTTTTGGCGCGGCGTGGAGCGTTGCCGGTCGACGAGGCGCTTTCCATCTTTCGGCAGGTCTTGGCGGCCGTGGGTTATGCCCACGGCCGCGGGGTGATCCACCGCGACTTGAAGCCGGGCAACATCATGTTGCAAGCCGA
>PWKZ01000226.1 GCA_003559575.1 Bradymonadales bacterium
CCTCCTCGACCACCGAGGTGACCGCGGTGATGAACGCCCCGAGGCTCAAGCCCGCCATCCCGAGCCTATCCGGGTCGGTCTCGGCGCGCTCCTTGAGCACCGCCAGCGCCACTCGGGCGTCGTTGATGGCCAGGCGCGCGAAGACATCCCCATCCTCGGCGACCTCCCTGGCGTAGTCGTGATGAGGGTAGGTATACCCCTCGAACGAAAACCGGCCGTGGGAGCGAATGTCGGGCGACAAGGTGACGTAGCCGCTGAGCGCGAGCGCGAGTGACAAGGGCGTCACATACGAGTCGCGCTCCTCGACCAGATCGGCCGAGGAGGAATAGTGGCCGTGCAGCACCAGCACCCCCGGGTGCTGACCGTCGGCCTTGGGCCGCAGGACACGCGCGAACGCTCGCTCTCCGTCGAAGGTGGTGAACTCGATCTCTTCGAGAATGAGCGCCGCGCCGTTATCAGCAATGACCTCCATCTCAGAGATGACCTCCGTCTCGGGGGCGGGCGGCGCAAACGGCTCGAGGGCCAAGGCCACCCGATGGCTCACCGTGGCGCTCCAGGCCGGATGATCACAGGGATGCGCCAGATAGAAGTTGCTCTCCAAGAGGCGGCCGGACTCTTGCGCGGGCAACTCCGCCCAGGGGTCGAGCACAAGACACTCGTGCGTGTCGGGAGCCTTGACGTCGGGCGGATCGCGCCAAGTGTCGGTTTCGCCCCCATGAACGTCCGGCTCGCCGATGATGGACGTCGCGTCACACGCGGCCAACCAGAACGAGGCCACGAGCGCCGCAAAGAGAGCGAGTCGCCTGGGAGCCAAAAAAGAGAATCGCAGATTGCTCATACCGTATCCTTGCCCCGCGTTTTCACCCGCCGTTGCCGTCTGTCTTGAAAAAACAGGCGCACTGAGCGCCGGGGACACTATCCCCATCACGACTGTGATCACGACTATACACGCCATCGCACGCCATCCCCAATCGACCGACGATGACCCTTGCCTCCCGGCTCAAGGGATCTATTATAATACAAGGTGACTTGGGGCGGTTTGTGCCGCCGTCGCTTTGACGAATCGATCCCGTCGCGAAGTTTCGAAAGGAAGACAGACCGTGATAATTTTCGATCCACTCTATCTGGTTTTCATGATTCCCGCGCTGGTCCTGTCGCTCGTGGCGCAGATGTGGGTCAAGAGCGCCATGAAGAAGTACAGCCGCGTCCCGGCCCGCTCCGGCGTCACCGGCGCCCATGTGGCGCGCGAGATCCTGCGCCGGGACGGCATCGACAACGTCAAGATCGAGCGCGTCTCGGGCTGGCTGTCGGACCACTACGATCCTCGCTCGCGGACACTGCGGCTGTCACCCGACAACTACGACGGCCGCTCGGTGGCGGCGCTCGGTGTGGCGGCGCACGAGGCCGGCCACGCCATCCAGCACGCGCGCAACTACACCCCCCTCTTGCTACGCCAGACCATGGCCCCGCTCGCGATGTTCGGCTCCAACTTCGCCTTCTTCTTCATCATCGGCGGTTTTATCCTGGGCATGGCGGGGCTCGTCCATGTTGGGATCATCCTCTTTGCCGCCGGCGTGGCTTTCTCGCTCATCACCTTGCCGGTGGAGTTCAACGCCTCGGCCCGCGCAAAGCATCTTTTGCCGCAGCTCGGCTTCATCCAGCGCGGCGACGAGATGACAGGGGTGATTCGGGTGCTCAACGCCGCCGCACTGACCTACCTGGCGGCCGCCTTGGCGGCGCTGTTGCAGCTCCTCTACTTCCTGTATCGCGCCGGGCTCCTGGGGGGTCGCAACTGATCGGAGGCGCCCATGGCACCCGCCGAGTCGGAGCAAACCCGCGCCCAGGTGGCGGCCCACTTCTATCGTGGTGATTGCGCCGCACAGATCGACCTTTTCCTTCGCGATTTCACCCCTCCAAGGCTTTGCGGCGCGCCGATTGGCGGGATCGTGCCGCACGCCGGCTGGAGCTACTCGGGCCGCACCGCGGCCCGCGTCTTCGAGACTCTACGCGCAACGGCAAACCCCGAAGCGCTGGTGCTGCTCGGCGCAATGCACAGGCACCATGTTGACGCCCCGGCCATATACCCCGAAGGCGCCTGGGCGACCCCGCTCGGTCCAGTGCCCATCGACCACGAGTTGGCGACACTGATCTTGGCGCAGGCTCGAGGCGGCGTCCGCGCCTCGAAGTCGGCGCACTCCGACGAACACTCGATCGAAGTCCAGCTGCCGATGATCCGGCACCTGATGCCGGAAACCCGGGTTGTGCCGATCGCAGTCCCGCCGACCCTCGCCGCGCTCAACCTCGGCGCCACCCTGGCCTCGGTGGTGGCCCACCGCCCGGGAACGGTGGTAGTCGCCTCCACCGATCTCACCCACTATGGCGCCCCCTACGGCTACGCTCCCGCGGGCACTGGCGAGGCCGGCTTGCGTTATCTCGAGGAAAACGACCGCCGGATAATCACGCGCGCGCTCGAGTTGGACGCCGGCGGGCTCTTGCGTGAAGCGGCGCGGCACCACAACGCTTGCGGCGCAGGCGCCTTCGCGGCGGCGGTCG